>NZ_JBLFEN010000001.1:0-68257 GCF_047345485.1 Hyunsoonleella sp. 2307UL5-6
TGAGAGAAAATAGATTGAAACGATAAGATTGATAATGCAATTAGTAAATGTTTTTTCATAAATTCAAATTATTAGTTTTTAATGTTCTTTTAGTCGAGTAAGTTTTTCGCTATTACTGGCAACTTGTTTATATACTCATGTTTATTCAGTATATTATACTTGATAATCAGGATATGCTGAAGTTTTTAATATTTTCATTCAGTTTATTTATTTTAAAAATTGTAAATAAAATCATATGATTCAATATAATAGTATTTTATAAATTATCAAAAGGATTTTTTATATTTCTAATACTTGTTTGACTTACATGTGTATAAATCATGGTAGTATTTGGACTGCTGTGTCCTAATAACGTTTGTATATATCTAATATCTGTACCATTTTCTAATAAGTGTGTAGCAAAACTATGGCGCAGGGTATGCAATGTAATTGGTTTTGTAATTTTGGCCTTATATGTTGCCTTTTTTAATATATTTTGTGCGCTAGAGCTTGTATATAAACCTCCTGATTGTCCTTCAAATAAATAGGTTTTAGGTTGGTAGGTTTTGTAGTACTCGCGTAATAATTCTAAAAATTTTGGCGATAGCAGTGTATATCTATCCTTTTTGCCTTTTGCAGATTTTATGTGAATTACCATTCTATTGCTATCTATATCTTTTACTCTAAGTTTAAGCGCTTCTCCAATACGTAGGCCAGCAGAATAAATTAATGCAATTAGTGTTTTGTGTTTTAGGTTGGTTATGTGTTGCAATACATGCTTTATCTCATCCTCACTTAAAACTTCAGGTAGTTTTTTTGGTTTTTTTGGGCGCTCTAAATCAATATCCAAAACCTCCATATTTTTATAATCTAAATATTTTTTTATGCCACTAATACATTGATTTTGGTAAGAGATGGATTTATTAGGCCTAACTATAAAATCATAATTAAATTGCTCTATTAACTTAGTGCTTATAGTTTTTTGTTTAAGCTGTGCGTATCTTAAAAAGAAAGCAGTAACCTCAAAATAGGTATTAACGGTGTTAGTACTTAGCCGTTTTTGTTGCATCCATCGTTTAAATTTTTCTAATTCTTTTTGCGAGCTCTCAATTAATACAGGAAGCTTTATAATAACATCAATGTTTTTAACCTTTGGTATAGTATTAGTTTTTTTAGGAAAAGCACTATAATCTACATACCATTTTTTTAGCCTAAAGGCTTTGTAAATCTTTCGTTTATTTATAGATGAATTTACTATGTAAAAGGAGTTGTGTGTTTTACTCCAATATACACCTTCTATAGCATTAATATAGTTTTTAACTTCAGTGTTATATTTAAAATCAATTTTTATAATAGCTTGATTTCTGTGAAGTGAAGGTGCGAGAGTTATAGTCATAATCCTAACATATTGGTAATAAACAATTACAAATATAAATAAAAAAGCCTGTTTCAAAATTAGAAACAGGCTTTAGTATATTTACAAATAAAGAAAATTAATCTTCTTTCTTGTCTTCTCTAGGTCTTCTATCGTCTCTTCGATCTCTACCTCGATTGTCGCGTCCACGATTATCTCTACCTCCTCGGTTATCACGCCCACGATTATTATCTCTTGGTGGTCTTTCTACATAACCTTCTGGTTTTGGTAAAATAGCCTTACGAGATACTTTTTCTTTTCGTGTACGTTTATCAATACCAAAGTATTTTACATCAAACACATCGCCCATATTTACAACATCGCTTACGTTTTCAGTACGTTCCCAAGCCAATTCACTTACGTGTAATAATACTTCGTTTCCTGGTGCATCCATATACTCTACAACAGCACCAAAATCTAACATTTTAATCACTTTTACTTCGTAAACGCTACCAACTTCAGGCTTAAATAAAATAGAATCTATTTTTGCCATAACAGCATCAATACCTTTACTACCAACACCTAAAATTTCAACAATACCCTCTTCAGTAACAGGGTCTTCGTTTATAACAATAGTTGTTTCGGTTTCTTTTTGCATTTCCTGAATCACTTTTCCTCCAGGACCAATTAACGCACCAATAAACTCATTAGGGATACGTCTAGAAACCATTGTAGGTGCATGATCTTTAACATCAGCATTTGGCGTATCAATAGTTTCAGTAATTTTACCTAAAATATGTAAACGGCCTTCGCGTGCTTGCTTTAAAGCGTTTACAAGAATTTCGTATGATAATCCTTTTACTTTAATATCCATTTGGCAAGCCGTAATACCATCTGCAGTACCTGTAACTTTAAAGTCCATATCTCCTAAGTGATCTTCATCACCTAAAATATCAGATAATACCGCATACTTACCAGAATCTGCATCAGAAATTAAACCCATGGCAATACCAGAAACAGGTTTCTTTAATTGCACACCAGCATCCATCATTGCCATTGTTCCCGCACAAACGGTTGCCATAGAAGACGATCCGTTAGACTCTAAAATTTCAGAAACTACACGAACTGTATAAGGACAATCTTCAGGAACCATACCTTTTAATGCACGTTGTGCTAAGTTACCATGCCCAACCTCACGACGCGAGGTGCCACGAATTGGTCTAGCTTCACCCGTAGAAAAAGGAGGGAAGTTGTAGTGTAAATAAAAACGCTCTTCACCCTCATAAGATGGCATATCTATTTGGTTAGCCTCACGAGATGTTCCTAAAGTTACCGTAGCTAAAGCTTGAGTTTCCCCACGTGTAAATACAGATGAGCCGTGTGTAGATGGTAAATAATCTACCTCACACCAAATTGGTCTAATCTCATCAGTTTTACGTCCGTCTAAACGTAAACCTTCATTTAATGTTAAATCTCTAACCGCTGCTTTTTCAGCTTTAGAGTAATATTTAGAAATTAATCCGCCAAAATCTTCTTGTTCTTCTTCAGAGAAAGAAGCTTTAATGTCTTCTTTAATTTCAGCAAATGCAGCACTACGTTCGTGTTTTGCAGAACCTGCTTTTGCAATGGCGTATACTTTATCGTATGCCATATCATGAATTTTTTGTGCTAAATCAGCTTCTTCTCGCTCACCGTCATATTCACGTACTGCCTTTTTGCCAAAAGCTTCAGCTAATGCAACTTGAGCAGCACATTGTACTTTAATAGCCTCGTGTGCAAACTTAATAGCTTCAGTCATTTCTTCTTCAGAAATTTCATCCATTTCACCTTCAACCATCATTACAGAATCGGCAGAAGCACCAATCATCATATCTATATCAGACTCTAATAACTGCGCACGTGTTGGGTTAATAATAAATTCACCATTAATACGACCAACTCTCGCTTCAGAAATTGGGCATTCAAACGGGAAATCAGATAATTGAATAGCTGCAGAAGCTGCTAAACCTGCCATAGCATCTGGCATAACATCATCATCATGAGACATTAATTGTATCATAACCTGAGTTTCAGAATGGTAATCTTTTGGAAATAACGGACGTAAAACTCGGTCTACCAAACGCATAGTTAATACCTCGCCATCACTAGGTCTCGCTTCTCTTTTAAAGAAACCGCCTGGGTATCTACCCGCTGCAGCAAATTTTTCTCTGTAATCTACCGTTAATGGTAAAAAGTCTACATCTGCTTGTCTGTAGTTGGAAACAACTGTACACAAAAGCATACATTTTCCAGATTGTACAACAACAGAACCGTGTGCCTGTTTTGCTAATTTTCCGGTTTCAATAGAAATTTCTCTACCGTCACCAAGGTCTATAACCTCTTTAAAAACTTGTGGAATCATAAATTTTTTCTTGTAATTTAAGTATAAACATACCTAAATTATGTTAAACAATGGTCGTTGTGTTGTGTGTAGTTGTTGTGTGTGCGACAAATAAATGTCTATGACCAATGAAAACCTTTTGTCTCGAATCCGTTTCAAGATCTAGCTTCTTCTAATACGATGTTTAAACTCCGTCGCTCGAGTAATTTTTATTTGGGCGCTACCACAAGGGTCGGGCTTTCCGCTATATCTTTTCGCGAAGCGTCTCGAACTTTTTTCGAGATCTCATCCAGTTAAGATAAACTAGTTGCATATTTACCAATTTGTCTTAAAAAGTTCGCAAAAAGGATGCCGCTGCAATCCCTAGCGCAAAAGAAAAAAGAGGCTTGTTGTGATACAAACCTCTTTATCTTATTTATTTTCTTAATCCTAATTCTTTAACTATGGCACGATATCTCAATACATCTTTCTTAGTTAAATAGTCTAGTAAAGCACGACGCTTACCTACTAGTTTTACTAAAGAACGCTCTGTATTATAATCTTTACGATTTTGTTTTAAGTGTTCAGTTAAATGGTTAATGCGTTGCGTAAATAATGCAATTTGTCCTTCTGCAGAACCTGTGTCATTTGCATTACTACCGTGTTTTGCAAACAACTTTTGTTTTTCTTCTTTTGTTAAATACATGCTAATATTATTGTAAATGATTTTTATGTATGCGAAAGCCTTTCTTTCGTGCGGCGAATATACAATTTTTTATAAAACTTTTATATCGTTTTTTAATTACTTTATAATAGATAGCCTGTTGTTTAAATGTTTATACCTAATGATAGTATTTTATTGAATTTTTTAACAAATGCTATCAAATACAGATCTTTAAAGCGATTACCCAAAATTAGACTAACATCAGAAATACACGAAGATTACGTGGTTTTAAATATTGAGGATAATGGATTGGGTATAGATTTAAAGAAATACGGTGATAAAATGTTTCAAATGTATAAAACCTTTCATTATAATGAAGATGCTATTGGAGTAGGTTTATTTATTACAAAAAACCATATAGAATCTCTTGGTGGTAAAGTTATCGTAAAAAGTGAAGTTGGTGTAAGAAGCGAATTCTCTGTTTACTTAAAGCGCGCTTAATTATAAGTAGAATCGCTACTAGTTTCTATACATCTCCGTAATATCTAATCTCTTAAAGGTTGATTTAAAATTAAATCTATATACTGGTTTACTTTGTGTTTTAACTCTTGTCTTACAGTGATAAAATCAAGAAATCCATGTTCTAATAAAAACTCAGATGTTTGGAAACCTTCAGGAAGTTCTTTACCTGTAGTGTCTCTAACAATTCGTGGTCCCGCAAAACCTATTAAAGCACCAGGTTCGCTAATATTTATATCGCCTAACATCGCAAAAGAGGCTGTTGTACCTCCTGTAGTAGGGTCTGTACATAATGATATGTACGGAATTTTAGCATCTGCTAATTGTGCTAATTTTACAGAGGTTTTTGCTAATTGCATTAATGATAATGCAGCCTCCATCATTCTCGCGCCTCCAGATTTAGAAATTACCATTAATGGTATATTGTTTTTTAACGAATAATCTGCTGCACGTGCAATTTTTTCACCTACAACACTTCCCATAGATCCTCCTATAAACGCAAAGTCCATACATGCTATAACTAAATCTTTACCTTTAGATTTGCCCACGCCTGTACGAACGGCATCCTTAAGTTTTGTTTTTTCTTGAGCAGCTTTTAAACGGTCTGGATATTTTTTAGTGTCTTCAAATTTTAAAGGATCTTTAGATTCTAACTTTGCATCTAATTCTTTATACTTATTGTCATCAAACAATATTTCAAAATACTCGTTACTACCAATTCTAACGTGGTAACCATCTTCTGGACTCACATAAAAGTTTTGTTCTAACTCTTTTGTGTCTACAATTTTACCAGTAGGCGATTTATACCATAAGCCTTTTGGTGTATCTTTTTTTTGTTCTGTAGATGTTTGTATTCCTTTATTTGTTCTTTTAAACCAAGACATGCTATTACGTTTTTTAGTTGGTATACAGATGCACGCATCTGTATTGGCGATAACTCGTGTTAAGGGTTGAAAATTAAAGCTTTAATATTTATTAGTAAATTTATTTAAACAAAAAAACTATTAAAGACTAACGACAAAATTAAGCCTTTTTTTAATTTTGGGGCAATACCCTAATGATTTTATTAAGGGTATATATGTAATTGCCTGTTTAATAATTGTTTAAAAGTAAAAAGGCTTTGCTATAAGCAAAACCTTTTTAATCTATTATGTAGTAATTAATTTACCTTATCTATAAAGTGTTAACATTGTTTAAATCCTCAAAAGCTTTTTTAAGTCTTACTACAAAGCTTTTTTCACCTTCACGTAACCACACTCTTGGATCATAGTATTTTTTATTTGGCACATCGTCGCCATCAGGATTCCCTATTTGTGCTTTTAAATACTCAGATTTTGCACCCATATAATCTCTAATACCACTCATAAATGCATATTGCAAATCTGTGTCAATATTCATTTTAATAACACCGTAGCTAATGCCTTCACGAATTTCATCAACCGTAGAACCAGAACCACCGTGGAATACAAAATCAATATGGTTATGCTCTACACCATATTTTTTAGTAATATGTTCTTGAGAATTTTTTAAAATTTTTGGCGTTAATTTTACATTTCCTGGTTTATAAACACCATGTACATTGCCAAAAGCTGCTGCAATAGTAAATCTTGGACTTACTTTGCTTAACTCTTCATAAGCATACGCTACTTCTTCAGGTTGTGTGTATAATTTAGAGTCATCAACATCCGTATTATCTACACCGTCTTCTTCTCCACCAGTAATACCTAGTTCTATTTCTAAGGTCATGTCCATTTTAGACATGCGCTCTAAATATGTTTTACAAATTTCTATATTTTCTTCTATAGGCTCTTCCGATAGGTCAATCATATGAGAACTAAATAAAGACTTACCTGTTTCTTTATAATGAATTTCACTAGCATCTAGCATACCATCAATCCAAGGTAATAACTTTTTTGCACAATGGTCTGTATGTAAAATAACAGTAACACCGTAGGCTTCTGCTAAAGTGTGTACATGTTTTGCACCAGCAACAGCACCAGCTATGGCAGCTTTTTGTCCGTCGTTATTCAATCCTTTTCCAGCGTTAAATTGTGCACCGCCGTTAGAAAATTGAATAATAACTGGAGAGTTTAAGTCTCTTGCAGTTTCTAAAACACCGTTTATCGTGTCTGATCCTATTACATTTACAGCAGGTAGAGCGTATCCGTTTGCTTTTGCATGGTTAAATATAGCTTGTACTTCATCTCCTGTAGCTACTCCTGGTTTTATGTTGTGCGCCATCGTGTTTTATTTAATTTTAATTAATTATTAATACTCAAAAATAATGATTTTTATAGTTTCTATATCAATGATTTGTATTGAAAATAGTATTTAAATGCTAAAACGTTGTAGTAGGTTAATAACTTAGAAGGGATAGTTAATACCGATATTATATACGGCATTTTTAAAGTTATAATTATTAAACCAACGATTTTCGTCTCTAAAAGATGGATCGTACGTTTTAAAGCCTACATCGAAACGAAATAAAAAGAAACTAAAATCGTAGCGTAAACCAAAACCAGAACCTACAGCAATATCTTTTAAAGAGTTTACACCAGAGAAGGTTGCCCTAGGATCTTCCACATCGTCTAGTACGTTCCAAATATTACCTGCATCTACAAATAATGCTCCATTTAAATCGCCAAATAAATTAAAACGTTGTTCTGCACTTAATGCAATTTTAAGATTTGCTTCATTAAATTCGTCTGTGGTTTCAGAGCTTCCGGGACCAAGCGCATAAGCTGTCCATGCTCTATTATCATTTGCACCACCACCAAAAAAACTTTTTGCAAACGGTATGTTGGTAGAGTTACCGTAAGGAATGGCAATACCAAAAAAACTACGTATAGCAAATATGTTTTGTTTGCCTAAATCCCAACGTTTAATATAATCTAATTCGGTTTTGATGTATTGGGAGAATGCTACATTAAACAATTCATAACGATCTTCGCTATCTTTTTGTAAACCTAGTAAATTAGAAACATTGGCTAGTAGTGTACCAGCAGATTCTATTTTTAATCTAAAAATTGAAAAATTTTCATCTATTAAGCTTCTACGGTTATCCTTTGTAAAACTAAAACTTGTGGATAATATAAGGTTATCTTCCGTTAATCTGTCTTTACGCTCATCTATAGCAGAAACACGTCTAAAATCTTCATCATTTGGTAATAAACTAGTGTTATTACTCAATACATCTGCTATAAAAATATCTGTTTCTCCTGTGTCAATATTTAAATCATTACCATTATTATAGTTGATAGATTGCGCTATGGCATTTAACCTTCTAAAGGAAGATGTGTAAATATCAAAATAATTATCAATATTTAAATTTCTAACATATTGTACATTAAGTAAATCGAGTTTATTGTTAAACCTAGTGTTTGGTCTCCAGTTATAACTTAAAATTCCGCTTAATGCTTGTTTATCTAAGCCAATATTGGTTTGACCAGAACCCGACAACGATATTCTAGTAGATGGAAACATGTATTTAGGAATAATTTTTTCAGTATTAAAAGGTGAAAAAATTCTTGGTATGGTAAGTTTTAAATCTAATGCTAGCTCATTAATATCAAAAAACGGATCGCCATCTTGTCTATTAGCTTCTGTAGAAGACCCTATGGCAGCAGTACCCGAAATCTGTAAGGTTTCTGCGCCATTAAAAATATTTCGAATGGACAAACTTGGGTTTAAAGCAAACCCAATTCTTTGAATATTGCTGGTTGATGTTTCTGTACTAAAACCTAAACTAAACTTTTTAAGCGGTGTTAAATAAATATTTGCTGTAAGTGTGGTGTCGTTTTCTTCAACATAATCAATATCAGGATATTTAAAGGTGCGTAACTCATTTAAATGTCTATAGGTATAAGTTCTATCTATATCTTTAAATAAAGAGTTTGGTGCTATAAAAATAGCATCAGTTATAGCTTTAGGTTTGTAGCGCATTGCATCATAACTATATAGTTTGTAGTTATTAAACGTAATAGAGTCTTTAATGTTTGTGCCATCTTTAGCAAAAGAATGATCGGTATAGATATTTACATCTTTTACTTTAAAAATTTTAAAAGGTTTCCGTACAACAGAATCTTGTGTTCTTATAGCTCTATCTTGGATGCTAAAATTTACATTTACTTTACTATTAGTACCAATTGTATCTATTTCTACAGTAATATAATCTTGTTTAAAGTGAAACAAGCCATGGTTGCGTAATAAACCCGAAATACGTTCTCGTTCTAATTCAAAATTTATAGTTTTATACTGTTCTCCTTGTTTTACAAGTGCATTTTTTTTAAATCTTGGATACAACGTTTCTACCGCTGGAGATGCTATGTTTTCGTAAATTGAATCTATTATAAATGCAGGCCCTCTATTAATAGCATAGGTTATTTCGCCGCGTTTGTTCTTATTCTTTTTTATAGTATAATCACTTTTTACGTTAAACCAACCGTTATTGATGTAATAATCTTGTATACGTTTTACTGATTTTTTGGTTTTTTCTTCGTTTATAATTACAGGCGCCTCACCAGTTTTTTTAAGCCATTGGTTAAAATGCAATTTAGATTCTTGCATTTTATAAAATTGTTTTTTCGATAAAAACTGTTTTGCAGTTTGCTTGTTACTATCTGCAAGTTTAATATTAAGAATAGAATCTATATTTGTACGGGCCAAGTTGTAAATAAAAGGGCGTAATGGTATTTTACTATTGGGTTTTTGATATAGTAAACCATTGATAGTCTCAGGATTCTCCTTTTTCTCATCAATAATTATAGTGTTTTTAGTTAACAGATGTTTATCTGCAGGTACTCTTTTTACGGCGTTACAAGATGTAAAACAGCCCAAAAGCATAACTAATAATACTATTCCAATAAAAAATTGTTTTAAATACACTTGCAATTAAACCTTTAAAGATTTATGTTGAAATTTAGTAATCTTAAAATTGATGTAACCAATTGTTATTGCCTTCAAAAATACATTATTTCTAATTAAAGTTGCCATG
The DNA here is from genome assembly GCF_047345485.1 of Hyunsoonleella sp. 2307UL5-6. Taxonomy (NCBI): domain Bacteria; kingdom Pseudomonadati; phylum Bacteroidota; class Flavobacteriia; order Flavobacteriales; family Flavobacteriaceae; genus Hyunsoonleella; species Hyunsoonleella sp. 2307UL5-6. The sequence continues at coordinate 9,869 of NZ_JBLFEN010000001.1, forward strand.
TGCTTTACAAGTAAAATAGTTTAGTATTTTCTTTATGTTTGCATAATCATATACATGTAAATGCTTTCAAAAAACCAAATAAAATATATAAAGCGATTGGGTCAGAAAAAATTCAGACTACAAGAGCGTAGTTTTGTAGTTGAAGGTGTTAAAACTATAAACGAGCTTTTACAATCACATTTAAAACTTCACCAATTATATACCACAAAATCCATCAATAGTGATGCCAAAACCGAAAATTTAATTACAGAAAGCGATTTAAAACGTATTAGTTTTTTAAAAACACCAAATACGGCTTTAGCAGTTTTTAAAATGCCGGAGTTTAAACCAGTACATAATAATGCTTTAATTGTAGCATTAGATAATGTGAGAGACCCAGGAAATTTAGGTACCATAATACGATTATGTGATTGGTTTGGAGTAAAAGATTTGGTATGTAGTAAACAAACTGTAGATTGCTATAACCCAAAAGTGTTGCAAGCCACAATGGGGTCTATTACTAGAGTTAATGTTAGTTATTTGGATTTGGATATGTTTTTAAATGATACAGAAGCCCCTGTTTTTGGTGCGTATATGGATGGTGATATTGTTTATAAAAACGCATTACCGAAACAAGGTGTTTTGGTTATGGGCAATGAAGCTAATGGCATTTCTAAAACCATAGAACAACACATAACTAAACGTATTACTATACCTAGATTTGGGGAAATACAAGCCACCGAAAGCTTAAATGTTGCCACTGCTACAGCTATATTGTTGAGTGAATTTAGACGATAACTGTAATACACATAATAATTTTGCAATTTAATATAAAATTAAACGTTTTAGTTTGAAATGATTTAGTAAATTTTAGACACTATATTTATATAAATTAAACATCCGTTGTGCATTTTGAGTTGAAATAAACAGTGTAATGTCAGTGCGAGTGATTTTTTTGATAAAAAAATCGTTTGGAGAACCAATTCATATTAAAAATTCTTGTTCTCGATACAAATTTCACTCATTTCAATCGTTAAATTCACTAGAGTTGACAGAATTTTTTCAAAACGTATAACGGCTTAAATTAAACTTAAAAAATAATATGAAAAAGTTACTTTTATTAGCATTAGGCTTAAGCATTTTTGCATCATGTAGTAGTGATGATGATACCACAGAGCCGCAATTACAAAGTTTTGATTACAACGAGAATTTAAGTGGCGATTTGGCTAACACAAATAATACACCAACTGTACTTGCTTTTGTGACTGGACAAAATACAGTAACAGCCACACAGTCTTCTACAGATGCTGATTATTTTACATTTACAGTGGCTAATGGGTTTCAATTATCTCAAATAGTAGTAGATGGTTACGAATCCTCAGACGCTGCTGGTTTTATAGGTATTGTAAACGGTAGTGTTTTTCCAACCGATGCTGCAAGCACTAATGCTAGCGATTTATTAGGCGGTTTGGTGTATGGTATAGCAAATAGGGGTAATGATATTTTAGCTAATATGGGTACGCTAAACGGTGCTCAGGGTTTTACAGGCGCATTACCTTCTGGTAGTTATAGTATTTGGCTAAACCAAACGGGTGTAGCCTCAGAGGCAACACTAAATTTTATAATTACAGCAAATTAAAAAGTAAGTACGTTTTATTGAAACGTAAAGTTAATAAATACGCCTCTGGTTTGCATTTTAGTAATATTGCTCGTCCATGGGCTATTAGGCTCGTTATCTCTTACTAACTCATCACCAATACCAAATAACCCTCTAATAGAAGGTGTAAACTTAAAGTTGTAAAGGTAAAAATCAATACCAAACCCTAATTCATAAAATAGGGGGCTGCTTGTTGTTCTAAATTGTCCCTTACTATTGTCATCAGGATTGTTTTCGTTACTGGAAAGGTTTAAGGCTGTAGAAAATCCACCAACGATAAAAGGTTTAAAATTATTAACGCGTTTAGTAGAAATTTTTAATAATATAGGTAAATGTATGTATGTAGATTTTACTTCTCTGGTTAAATCAGATTCTCTAAAATCTACACCTTGAAAATAAGACTCACTATAAAATAAATTTCTTGTAGTGATAAATAAACCAGGCTCAAAACGTAAATCTATAAAGCTATTTACCCTCATGTTTCCAATAAGTCCAACACTAAATCCAGGATTTTTTTCTACATAAATATCTCGTAAATCTTCTTCGTAATCAAAATTAAAATCATAGCTATTAATTCCTAAAAAATAACCCCAACGTAAAAATTTATAATCGGTTGTACCTCGTCCTTGATTTGCATCATAGGTAATTTTTTCCTTCTTAAACAATTGTGCATGTGTTGTTTGAAAGCCAAATAAAAATATAAAACCAATTAAAAAATGCTTCATAATTACTTTGATGATTTATAAATTGTTGCTACCCCAAACGTTTGAGGGAAATCTTCAACATTAATAAACCCAGTTTTGCGTAAAATATTGTTTAATGCTTCGCCATAAGGAAAAATAGAGGCAGATTCGCAGAGATACTTGTAAGCAATTCTGTCTTTAGAAAATGCACGACCAATTAAGGGTAATATATTTTTAGTGTATAAACCATAACCTTGCTTATACGGTGTTTTAGTGGGTACAGAGGTTTCTAAAATAACAAAAATACCACCAGGTTTTAAAACACGTAATATATCTTTTAAACCCCGTTCTAGGTGTTCAAAATTTCTAACGCCAAAGGCAACAGTAATAGCATCAAACGTGTTATCTTCAAAAGGCATATTTTCAGAATCCCCCAAAACCATTTCAATTTTAGAAGACAAGCCCTTCTTATCTATTTTTTGCTTACCAATCTCTAGCATACCACTACTAATGTCTAGACCAATAATTTTTTCGGCATTGGTATTGGCCATAGCTATAGCTAAATCTCCTGTTCCTGTAGCAATATCTAAAACCATTTTAGGGTGTTGTGCTGTAATTAATTCTACTACTTTTTTACGCCATTTTATGTCTATTCCAAAAGATATTACACGGTTTAAGCCATCATAATCTCCAGAAATAGTGTCAAACATTTTAGTTACCTGCTCCTTTTTACTCAGGTCACTATCTTTATAAGGTTTAATTTTAGACAAATCGCTATTTTTTGACAAATTTACATATTTATATTATGTCTACCTAAGAAGAGCTTTGTAACTCTATACGTATCATATTCACAATAATTCATGTTATCATGTTGATTTTATAGTATCTTTGTATCTGTTTTTATAGATAATATAAATGAAAATAATAATTGCTGGAGCTGGTGAAGTTGGATTTCATTTAGCAAAATTATTGTCCTACGAATCTCAGGAAATTACTTTAATAGACATAGATAAAGAGGGGTTAACCTATGCCGATACTCATTTGGATATTAAAGTTATTCGTGGCGATGCCACGTCTATTGCTATTTTAAGAGATGCAAAAGTAGATACCTGCGATTTACTCATCGCTGTTACAGCATCAGAAACTACAAATATTACGGTGTGTGTTTTGGCTAAACAATTAGGCGCCAAACGTACCATAGCTAGAATATCAAATACCGAATTTATAGCCAATAAAGAAGAGGTTGGGTTTACCAGATTTGGCATAGACGAATTGATTTCTCCAGAAGCTTTAGCAGCCTCAGAGATAGAATTATCCTTAAGGCAATCCTCGTTTAGTGATACTTATGAATTTGAAGAAGGTGCACTAACTATGGCAGGATTAACGCTATCTAAAGAAGCATCATTTGTTGGTAAAAACGTAAAAGAAGCGGCTAAAATATTTCCTGAAATTCATTTTATTCCTATCGCAATACAACGTCAAGGCACACAATATACACTTATACCAAGAGGTGATACTACATTTAAAGAAGGCGATAATGTAGTTTTTATTACATCAGAAGGTGGGGCAGAAGAGTTATGCAGATTAACAGGAAAAAGCAATACCGAGATTAAAAGTGTAATGATTTTAGGTGGTTCTCAAATAGGGTTTAAAGCAGCACGGGATTTAAGTGAAAAAGGATTTAATGTTAAACTTTTAGAAGGGGATAAAGAGCGCGCTTTTGATATTGCCGATAAACTACCTAATGTACTTGTAATTAAAAGTGATGGTCGTAAAGTAGATGTTTTAGATGAGGAAAATATAAGTGATATGGATGCCTTTATTGCAGTAGGTAATAATTCTGAAACCAACATTATGTCCTGTTTAGTAGCCAAATCTAAAGGTGTAAAAAAATCTATAGCCTTGGTAGAAAATATGGATTATTTTGAATTATCACATTCCATAGGTATAGACACCTTAATAAATAAAAAACTGTTAGCAGCAAACAGCATTTTTAGATATATAAGAAAAGGTGAAGTGGTAGCCATGACCAAATTGAGCAATATGAATGCAGAGTTGTTAGAGTTTGAGGTAAAATCAACGTCGGCTATTTGTAATAAATTAATAAAAAATGTTGATTTTCCACGATCTGCAATTATTGGAGGGGTTATCCGTGAAAACATCGGGTATATTGCGCTAGGGAGTTTTAAAATTCAAGAAGGTGATAAAGTTGTAGTATGCAGTTTATTACGTTCAATTAAAGGTGTTGAGAAACTATTTTAGTATCACGAATTCCACGCTATGAAGCTCAACTACAAAATCATTTTTCATTTTTTAGGCCTGTTAATTCTATTTAACGGGGGCTTTATGTTACTTTCTGCTTTAGTTAGTCTTTTATATAAAGATGGTGTAACGCTTAATTTGTGTGTGGCTGCTTTAATAGCATTAGTTATTGGAGGGCTTTCCATGGTGTTTACACGAAAGCATAATAAGGAAATGAATAAGCGCGAAGGCTATATTGTTGTAGCATTCGGTTGGGTTATAATGGCTTTAACAGGTACTTTGCCTTATGTGGTTACGGGTAGTATTCCTAATTTTACAAATGCATTTTTTGAAACCATGTCTGGTTACACCACCACCGGCGCTTCTATTTTAAACGATATTGAAGCTATGCCAAAAGGGATACTCTTCTGGAGAAGTTTAACCCACTGGATTGGGGGTATGGGTATCATCGTTTTAGCTATTGCCATTTTACCATTATTAGGTATTGGTGGTATGCAAATGTTTGCAGCCGAAGCACCAGGACCAAGTGCCGATAAATTACACCCAAGAATTACAGATACCGCAAAGCGTTTATGGCTTATTTATTTTGGCTATACCGCAGCAGAAACCTTATTACTTAGCGTAGCGGGTATGTCGTTTTTTGATGCTATAAATCATGCTCTATGTACAGTGTCTACTGGTGGTTTTTCTACTAAAAATGCAAGCGTAGCCTATTGGAATGGGCAGCCAATAATACAATACATTATAATACTTTTTATGTTTTTAGCAGGTACAAATTTTGTACTCAGCTATTTTGCATTTAAAGGTAAAGTACAAAAGGTATTGCAAGACGAAGAGTTTAAACTCTACTTTAAATTTATAGTAATTTTCACGGCAATTGCAGCTACTTTAATTTATTTTCGGGCAGATGTCTCAATATCATCAATAGATCACCAAATGGTGTGGGGCGAAGGCGAAAGTGCTTTTAGACATGCATTGTTTCAAGTGTTAGCTATCATAACCACTACAGGTTTTGTAAGTGCAGATTATACAATGTGGACTCCATTTTTAGTCGTATTCTTTTTCGGGTTAATGTTTCTTGGTGGGTCAGCTGGTAGTACCTCAGGAGGTGTAAAAGTAGTACGCCATATGTTGTTGATAAAAAATGGTTTTTTAGAGTTTAAACGCGCATTACACCCCAGTGCAATTTTACCTGTTCGCTATAACAAAAAGGCTATCTCAGGCGATATCGTTTTCAATATATTAGGCTTCTTTATCCTTTACATGCTCTCGTTTATTATTGGCGCATTGGTGTTTTCTATGTTTCAGTTAGATTTTGACTCTGCAATAGGTTTAGCAGCATCAAGCTTAGGAAACGTGGGGCCAGCCTTAGGAGACTTTGGTCCTGTAAATAATTATGCAGCATTGCCACCTTTAGCACAATGGTGGGCATCATTTTTAATGCTTATCGGGCGTTTAGAGTTATTTACAGTTTTGGTATTATTTACGCCGTTTTTCTGGCGGAATAGGTAGATTAATTCTCGCGAAAGCGGGAATCTTGTTAGTAAAAGTTTCCAATATTTTTTGGGTAAAATATTTAAATATACCCAATCCTTTTGGCTTCTTTTATTAAATTGAAACTATTATCAATATCCAAAAGTGCTGTTAGTTTTCTTTTTCTATCCTCGATAGCACGATGGGATAAAGGGATTAGTTTACACAAATCTTTAGTTTTTTCACCCATAGAAAGATGATGTAAAATCTGCCTGTCAAGATCATCTATCATAGTATGCATGTTAGTAGAAGCAATATACTTTTTTATGGCTTTACAATAATAGATTTTATTGTTTAAAATATGGTTTATAGCGTCAATCAAATCTTTTGGGTCACTTTTAGCTTTAATGATAAAACCTTCCGGTTTTAATTCATTTATAATTGAAGTAATTCTTAAGGCATCAGAAATATTGGTAATTACAATTATTTTGGTATTGGGTTGCGTATTGCGTATTAAAAGCCCTAGATCTTCGCCACATAAGTACTTCTCATTTTTAGAAACGGGCAGTTGTATGTCTAAAATTACAATATCGTAATTACCGTTTTTAATTTGTTTTATGGCTGTATCACAGTCGTTAGCAAACGTAAGTTGAAACTTTGTTTTAAATACCTGTTCTTGTTTTAAAAGGTTTTTATAGCCTTCGCAGGCAAATGGGCAATCTTCGATAATTAGTAGGTGGTTCACTTTGTTTGTTTGTTTGTTTGTTTGTTTGTCATGGGGTAAAGTTTTGTTTTCAAGTATAAAAGTAATAATAAAAAGGTTTCTTTTTTCTACAAAAAATAAAAAATGTGGGAAAACCACATTATAGTATGTAATTTATCTATTTATTTTGTTGTCGAGCTCAGGAGTTTGTCGAAAATCCTATAAAATAGAGTAGGCGAAAATTGAAATATAATAATAATGAAAAAATTAGAATTTAATCAAATGGAAAAAGTTCAAGGAGGTCAAGAAGTAAATACTTGTGCTTTTGCAACAAGCTTAGCTGTTATCGTTTTGGTCGCAGGGGCGTTTACAGGAGGACTTGGATGGTTAATCGGTGGAGCAGGTGCCTACGCTATGGTCGAAGAAGGTTGTTAATCAAACTAAAAGCCAAATAAAAATTTAATTATTTGGCTTCTTTCAAATAAATAATTTAAATTCTAAATTTTGTATATTAAATACTCTTGATCTATTAGATGAAGTGCAAAATTGTTATAAAAAATTTAATCTTGATGGAGGTGCTGAAATTACGAAGAGCATCTCATTTTAAGGAGGGAATAATAAGTAAAATCTTTCTTGTCTTATTAGCTATATCTCTAGCTATGATTCTATTTGGCTTAAGTTTCAGATTATACCATGTGATTGAGAAGTTATCACCTCAATTATCCCCAATTAATACTGTCAATAGATTATTGATATATTGGTTTTTTTTAGATTTATTATTACGCTATTTTGTGCAAAAGTCGCCTACGGTAAATAATGTGCTAGCTTTGATGGTCTTCCCGATAAAGCGATCAGTAATTATACATTACTTTTTAGTTAAATCGTTACTTTCAATATTTAATTTTTTGCCGCTTTTAATTTTTACCCCATTTTCCTTGGTGTTATTTATAAAAGGCTATGATTTTCTTAATGTATTTTGCTGGTTTTTATCTATTATTTTCATAGTTCTCTTTATGAGTTATGTTAACTCACTAATTAAAAAGAGCAAACTTGCCCTATTGGTAGTAGTTTTTATTCTATTCATAACAATAATCTTAAAGTACTTTTCATTAATTAACATTAATGAACTATCAGTATGTATATTTAATACACTATTTATATTTCCATATTTATTTATAGTACCCATTTCGTTAACTTTATTTTTGTATTATCTAAATTTCAAATTAATTAGAAACCAATTTTATTTAGATAGGTTTGATTCAAAAATAATTAGGAGTATTAATACAACCTTTTTTTTCTTGTCTGATTTTTTTGAGAAAACTTCTCCATTCTTGAGAAATGACATTAAATTAATATGGAGAAATTCTAAACCTAAACATTATATACTGATTTCATTTGTATGTCTTTTTTATGGCTTAATAGTTTTTAAATCAGAAATGATTAAAATTAACTTTCCAGTTATGCTAGTCTTTATCTCTATATTTGTTTCTGGTGGATTTTTGCTTGCCTTTGCTCAATTAGTTCCTTCCTGGGATAGTAGTTATTATAAATTACTTATGTGTCAGAACATTTTATATAAAGACTATCTAAAATCTAAATGGTATTTAATGGTTATAGGAACAACTATTTTTTTAATCTTAAGTATTCCCTACATCTATTTTGGTTGGAATGTATTTCAAATAATTTTGACCTGTGCTTTATTTAATATAGGTGTAAATTCTTTTTTAACTCTTTTAATTGGAGCATTTAATAGAAAACACATTGAGCTTAATAAAAGTATTGGGATATTTGAAACTAATGAATTTAATTCTATTCAAATTATATTCGGGTTACTGAAATTTATAATTCCCACGTTTTTATTTTATATTCCTTATAAGTTTATAAATTTTAATACTGGTCTTGTTTTTTTGGTTGTTTTAAGTTTTTTGGGAATAATTCTAAGAGAATACATACTTGATAAAATTGTAAAAGTTTATAGAAAACAAAAATATAGGGCTTTAGCTGCTTTTTCAGAAAAATAAAAGAAGTATTATAAGATGTAAAGAGTTGATAAACTACATAGTCAAAAAAATATTTGAAAAACCAATACAATAATTAAGCTTTATAAATGAAAAATAAATATATAGTCTTCTTAGTTTTAGCAATTTTAAGCTTGGGATTAAACTTCTTATCTAAAGGGCTTTTAAATACAGATGAATTAATTATTAATTCATTAGCTGATAATTTTACAAATGAACAAATACAAGAAGCCTTAAACATAAAAAATAAATGGCAATTGGTAATTTACATATCTATACCATTAGTTTTATTGCTTAAAGTATTAATAGTTGCTACAATTATAAGTACTGGATGTTTTTTTTTCGATAAAGAAATAAAATATAAAACTATATTCCGCATTGTTGTGGAAGCGGAATTTATATTCTTATTGGTCATTGTTTGCAAAACCCTCTGGTTTTATCTGTTTCAAACAAATTATACCTTAGAGGACTTGCAATACTTCTATCCTTTATCCTCCATAAATCTTACAGGGTATGATAACTTAAAACCTTGGTTTGTATATCCGTTGCAGGTGCTTAATTTATTTGAGGTGGCCTATTGGTTTATATTGGCTTATTTATTGGGTAAGGAATTTAAAGAAGGCATTTTTAAAGGCTTAACCGTTGTAGCCAGTAGCTACGGTGTGGGCTTGGTAATCTGGGTGGTAGCGGTTATGTTTTTTACCTTAAATATGAGTTAACTAACTTTCCCTACGCATGAAAAAGTCTTTTAAGTTTCTTGTTTTTATAGCTGTGTTCGTTCTTTTCGGGTACTTAGGTTATGGTGTGATCTCCAAAATTCAGCATAAAGATAACGTTGAAAAAACATTACAATCCATTCAAGAGTTTAGCTTTAAAACATTAAACGGGCAAGATTTTACTAAATCCAATCTAAAACCTAATACGCCAACTGTATTTATCTATTTTAATACAGAGTGTGACTATTGCCAACACGAAGCCAAAAGTATTAGTAAAACAATTGCACAATTTGGCAACACGCAACTACTTTTTGTCTCAACAGAAGCAGCCGAAACTATCAAAACTTTTGCTGAACATTATAATTTATTAAACAAACCAAACATTACATTTTTAAATGATACAGCTTATACATTTTCTAATCGATTTGATGCTACATCTATTCCTTATGTATTGATATACGATGGCAACCAAAATCTAATAAAAAAGCACAAAGGACAATTAAAAGCTGAAATTATATTACAGCTTCTTAACTAGATACGTATTATTCCTGAGAAAGCAGGAATCTATTTTTAACCTTATGAAACCCTCACAAGAGCACAACCTTTCGTCAAAGTATTTAAAAAAAACATTGGTGCTACAACACGACCAAAGCGATTGTGGGGTAGCGTGTTTGTTATCCTTAATACAATACTATCAAGGTGCAAATACTTTAGAAAAATTACGGGAGTTAAGCGGTACAACTAAGCAAGGCACTACATTATTGGGCTTACACCAAGCAGCAAACGCATTAGGTTTTGACGCACAAGGAAACGAAGCCGATATACAAGCCCTAATAGACCATAATGCGCCACTAATTCTTCATGTAGTGATAGAAGAACGTTTACAGCATTATGTGGTTTGCTATGGTTTTAAAAGCAACACATTTATCATTGGAGACCCTGCAAAAGGTATCGTGCATTATACTAAAGATGAATTGGAAGTTATATGGCAGTCTAAAACTTGTTTAACACTTGCCTCAAACAATAATTTTACAACTATAACCAATATAAAAACCAGCAAGAAACAATGGTTTATTAGCTTAATAAAGGATGATTATAAACTGCTTGTATTTAGTGCATTATTAGGTTTGGGTATTGCAGCTTTGGGTATGGCAATGGCAATTTTCTCTCAAAAATTAATTGATGATATTTTACCATCAAAAGATTTTAATAAATTAATAACAGGTATTGCCTTAGTTGCTTTTTTATTATTAGTACGTGTTTTATTTACCGCATTGCGCGATTATTTTTTAATACGCCAAACTAAGGATTTTAACAATAGAATTATCGATAGTTTTTATTCTGCCTTGTTACATCTGCCAAAACCATTTTTTGATACACGTAAAATAGGCGAGTTGGTAGCGCGACTTAACGACACCCAACGTGTACAGCGGGTTATAAGTATGGTAGCGAGTAGTGCTGTTATAAATGCTTTAGTTGTTTTAGTATCTTTAGGGTTTCTGTTTTATTATTCTTGGCAAACAGGAGTAATTGCCTCTATTAGTTTGCCTTTTTATTTTGTGCTAATTTATAGTTTTAACAAACGCATCATATTTGCACAAAAGGGTGTTATGCAGGGATATGCGTTTAGCGAAAGTAACTACATTACGTCTATGCAGGGTATTTCTACTATTAAGAATAATAATAGGCAAGATGTCTTTAAAAAAATTAACCAACTTATTTATGGCAATTATCAAGACAAAACATTTAATCTTGGTAAAATTAATATAAGGCTATCCGTTTTCTCGGGAGTGTTTAGTATGTTGTTTTTAATGGGTATTTTAATTTTTACAACGCTTAGAGTGTATAACGAAACCATGCAATTAGGCGAACTTATGGCTATTTTAGGTATTGCGGGCAGTTTATTACCATCGGTAGCAGGTTTAGCTTTGGTAACCATACCTATAAACGAAGCAAAAGTGGCTTTTAATAGGATGTTTGAATTTGCTGCGATGGAAAAAGAAAAAACAGGAAACGTAGAAATTAAGACTTTTAAATCTTTAAAGATTGAAAATTTGTCTTTTCGGTTTGCAGGAAGAAGTCAGTTGCTAAAATCAATACATTTGGAAGTTCATAAAAACGAATGTATTACAATAGTTGGTGAAAGTGGTTGTGGAAAAAGCACACTAGGACAAATTATCCAAAAGTTTTATGCTTTTGAAAACGGAACTATTAAGATAAATGGTGATCTTGATTTAAAGGCTATAAAAACTAGCGGTTGGCGCAATATAATTGGAGTAATACCTCAAGAAATCACCGTATTTAATGGCAATGTAATAGATAATATTTTACTAGGGCAAGAGGATAAACCAGAACATATTTTACAGTTCTGCCAAAATTATGGTTTTGAAAAATTTATTAATGAATTGCCACAAGGCTACGCCACAATTTTAGGTGAGGAAGGGATTAACTTATCTGGCGGACAAAAACAATTATTGGCACTTATGCGGGTGTTGTATAAAAAACCAAAATTATTGTTGCTTGATGAGTTTACATCTGCAATGGACAGGAAAACGGAACAATTTGTAATACAGCTTTTAAATCAACTTAAAAATGAAATGAGTATCATTTTTATTTCCCATAGATTACATGTTTTGAAACATATTGCAGATCGGATTTATGTGATTAAAGATGGGGAAATTGCAAACTTTGGAAGTCATGCTCAGCTTTTAAAAAGTAAAAACTTTTATAGTGCATTTTGGGAGCAACTTTATACAGAGATTTATTAGAAATTTGTTTTTTAATGCTTGTTGGGCGTTTGGAATTGTTTACGGTGCTGGTATTATTTACACCTTTCTTTTGGATAAATAGATAATATTCCCTCTTTTTTTTTAAATTTTTGATGATTAGTAACCATAGATAAAATCTAAGGTTTTTTAAATTTTGCACTGGTTTTTAAGGTGTTAGCATGAATATTTTTGTAACAAACTTAAAAATTGAACGTCGATATAGTATAACCAATTAAAAATCATCAATCATGGAATTAGTATTAACACTAAAGTATTAGAAAGTTTTCCTAAACAGAACATAGCACATACAAAACCTACAGGGTTTCTAAATTCAGCGTATAAGAGAGTGGTTAAGCAAAATAGAAATAATCTATCTTCAAAATCAATTTTTGGGATAAGAAGACGTATTGAAAGCACAAGATTTCAATGTGTTTCCTCTGTAGAAGTTCTGCTTAAGATATCTACTTTTTTTGCTATGATTTTAGTGATATTTTCATAAACACATATTAAAATAAAAAAGCCACTGTTGTAGTGGCTTTCATTATAATATCTAAAGTGCAAAAGGTTTAGCTTACGGCTGTCTTAATACGCTTTACAGCCTCAATAATTTGTTCTTGAGATGCTGCGTAAGAAATTCTAATACAATTAGGGTTTCCAAAAGCGTCACCAGTCACGGTAGCAACTAAAGCTTCTTCTAATAAAAATAAAGAGAAATCGGTAGCATTGTTAATTTTATGACCTTTCAATGTTTTTCCAAAGAAGTGAGTAACATCTGGGAATACATAAAATGCACCATCAGGTGTGTTAGATTTAAACCCTTCAATACCTCCAAGTAATTCTAAAATTAAATCGCGGCGTACTTTAAACTCGTCTATCATATATTTTACACACGATGGGTCTTCATTTAAAGCGGTAATCACAGAGCGTTGCGCGATACAATTAGCACCACTTGTCATTTGGCCTTGTAATTTATTACATGCTCTAGCAATATTTTCTGGAGCACCAATAAATCCAATACGCCACCCCGTCATTGCAAAAGCTTTTGATACTCCATTTACAGTAATAGTTCTATCATACATTTCATCAAACTCTGCAATACTTGTATAATCTTTACCGTAGTTTATATGTTCGTAAATCTCATCAGAAACCACATATATATTTGGGTGTTTTGCTAAAACAGTTACAAGGGCTTGTAATTCTTCTTTGCTATATACAGAGCCACTTGGGTTACAAGGAGAGCTAAACCACATCATTTTAGTTTTTGGCGTAATAGCAGCCTCTAACTGTTCTGCAGTCATTTTAAAATCTGTATCTATAGATGTTTTTACTTCAACAGGTACACCATCATAAAGTTTTACAATATCAGAGTAGCTTACCCAATATGGGCAAGGTAAAATTACCTCATCACCTTCATTTAATATTACACCAGCAACGTTTGCTAAACACTGTTTAGCTCCTGTAGATACCACAATTTGTGAGGGTGTATATGTTAAGTTATTATCACGTTTAAATTTTTTAATTACTGCCTCTTTTAACTCAGCATAACCATCAACAGGCGTATAAGAGTTATAGCCGTCATTAATGGCTTGTATTGCAGCGTTTCTAATAAAATCAGGAACCTTAAAATCAGGTTCTCCTAGGCTTAATCCTATGATGTCTTTACCTTCACCTCTAAGTTCTCTTGCTTTTGCTGCCATTGCTAATGTAGCAGATGTAGACATATTTAAAATTCTATCTGATAATACTTGCATTTTTGGTTTAATTTAAATTTTTTAAAATCAGTAACTATTATGATGCTAAACTAGGTTTTTGACCTAATTCTTTTAGTTGATTGTAATGTTCTGCAACAGCTTGCCAAAATGTGTGATATTCATTGTAAGGCAAACTAAATTCTTGAGCAGTATCTTTAACTATTTTTGCTAATTTACTGTAATGAATATGACTAATATGAGCAAATAAATGATGTTCAACTTGCCTGTTTAAACCACCTGTGTAAAACTCAACAAACCAATTTTTTGGAGAAAAGTTTGATGTAGTGAACAGCTGATGAATAGCCCAAGTATTTTTCATGTTACCTTGTTCGTCAGGTACTGGTGTTTCAGTATTTGGCATTACATGTGCAAGTTGGAAAATAACGCTTAAAATAATTCCAGCGGTATAGTGCATAATTAAAAAGCCAAGTAAAACTTCCCACCATTTAAACCCAAGTGCTAATGGTAAAACTACCCAAATTGAATAATATACTATTTTTCCAATAATAAGTTTGGTCCATTGCGTAGCAGGGTTTGGCATTTTTCCATAAGCCAGTTTTCTTTTTAAATATCTGTAAGTTTGTGTAAAATCAGTAGTTATTGCCCAATTTGCAGTTAATAATCCGTATAAGAAAAAGGCATAAAATCTTTGGTATTTATGAAAACTATACCATTTAGCATGTTTAGAAAACCTGATAACTCTACCAGCATCTATATCTTCATCATGTCCTTGAATGTTAGTATAGGTGTGATGCAATACATTATGTTGTACCTTCCAATTATAATCATTTCCAGCTAAAATATAAATACTACTCCCCATTAATTTATTTACCCATTTTTTGCTTGAAAATGAGCCATGGTTAGCATCATGCATTACATTCATACCAACACCAGCCATACCAACGCCAACTATTACCATACCTAATATTTGTGCCCAACCAGGTAAACCATCAATAGTAAGTATTAATACAGCAGGAACTATTAATAGGGAAAACATAACGATAGCTTTGGTGTATAATTTCCAATTGCCTGTTCGCTTAATTTCGTTTTCCTTAAAATAATCGTTAACACGTTTATTTAAGGTTTTAAAAAATTTTGCAGGGTCTTTTCTTGAAAATGAAAGTGCTTGCTTACTCATAATAAAATAGTTTAATCGGTTCGTATAAAAATATATTAATATACGTTGTGCAAAGATATATATTAATCAACGCAACAAAGAACGTTTTAATGTAAAAATATATATGTGAATCCTTTATTTTTGTTGAAAATTTAACATAAATGGAGTTAATTCTTAAATATTTTCCAAACCTAACAGAGGATCAAATCTCTAAATTTCAGTTACTTGAAAGATTATATAAGGACTGGAATTTAAAGATAAATGTGGTGTCTAGAAAGGATATTGATGAGTTGTATTTAAGACACGTATTACATTCTTTAGCCATAGCTAAAATAATAGACTTTAAAAATGGTTCTGAAATCATGGATGTTGGTACAGGTGGTGGGTTTCCTGGTATTCCTTTAGCTATTATGTTTCCCAATTGTAACTTTCACTTGGTAGATAGTATAGCAAAAAAATTAAAGGTAGTAAATGAGGTTGCTGAAGGGTTAGGCTTAACTAATGTTAGAATTACACATACTAGAGTTGAGGAAATTAAAGAAACATACGATTTTATTGTAAGTAGAGCCGTTGCTGCAATGCCTACGTTTGTTCATTGGACTAAAGGCAAAATTGCTAAAAAACAAAAGAACGATTTAAAGAACGGTATACTATATTTAAAAGGTGGCGATTTAAGTGAAGAACTTAAAGACTACACAACTACAAGACTATACAACATAAGTGATTATTATGATGAAGAATTTTTTGAAACTAAAAAAATTGTGCACCTACCAAAAAAATTTAAACTATAAATTATTGAGTTTATTATAATATGCCTCAAATAGGATACCTTCATTTAAGTTCCAAGTGGTATTATCAAATAATGAAATGTCGTTTGTATTATAAGCAGTGTCATAAGATGTTAAAATATTTTTCGCTTTTTTAAAATACGACCTTGCTTTATTAAAGTTGTTGTTATGATAATTTGCAATTGCTAGTCCAACTAATGCTTCATGATCTAAAGAATTGTAGGATAATGTATGTTCAAATCTTTTAGCTGCTTTTTCAAAATTTCTCTTATATAGCAAGCTCACCCCAAGATAAAAATGGGCCGCATCATTTTTTTTATCAATACTTATAGCTTTATTAAAATCTCTTATAGCCTTATTAAAATCTTTAAGGTCTAAGTAAGCCATACCTCTATTGTAATAAGCATCACTACTATTTTTAAGTGTAATACATTTATTAAAATACATTAACGCTAGTTTATCAAAATCAAGTGCTAAAAGTGTTTCACCTATTTGTGTGTGTAAGTGTACATCATCAGGGTGGTGTTCTAGTAAAAAAAGAAAAGAGTGTAGTGCTTTGTTAAATTTTTTGAGATGTAGTTGTGTCATTCCTAAATTGTAATGCGCTTGAAAAAAACTACGATCTAGTGCTACAGCCTTACTATAATCCTCATAAGCACTTTTATAATCTTCTAAGGCATATTTAGAGTTGCCACGATTAAAATAAGAGTCTGCATCTGGTTTATTAAAAATAACAGT
Organism: Hyunsoonleella sp. 2307UL5-6; assembly: GCF_047345485.1. Taxonomy (NCBI): domain Bacteria; kingdom Pseudomonadati; phylum Bacteroidota; class Flavobacteriia; order Flavobacteriales; family Flavobacteriaceae; genus Hyunsoonleella; species Hyunsoonleella sp. 2307UL5-6. Next base: position 26,522 of record NZ_JBLFEN010000001.1, read on the forward strand.
CGAAAAATCTAATATTGCACCCCAATGGTCTTCAAGATTAGCTCTTGCTATTCCACGATAAAAATAAGCGTCTAAATTTTTGTTGTCTATATCGATAGCCTCCGTAAAATAAGCTATCTGTTGTTCTGTATCTGCAAGTTTTTTTCCTTTTCTAACTAATTTTTTTGCCTGCCCATTTAAGATTATAGGTGTAGATAATAACACAAAAAACAAAGTAAATCTAAATAGTGACTTATTCATAGCTGTAAGTATATTAAAAATTCACAATTTAAAGACTTAATGTTAAGTCATATAAATATACTAATAAATAGGTTTTTACTTATAAAATTTAAGATATTTTTTACATTTAAAACTGTTGTTTGATAGAAAAAAATTTAAAGTGCGTTTAGTATCGCATACATTTTAGTAAATAATTGTTTTTCGTTAACCTGCCAGTAGGTGTCTTTAAAAAGTGATATATTATTATTAGTTGCAGTAACACCTAAAATGTTTTTAGCGCGTTTAAATTGTGCTTTTGCTTTTTCAAAATTTCCTTTATTATGATACGCCATAGCTAGTCCAAAATGAGCATCATAATCCATTTGATCTCTACTAATAGCATAACTCAAGCTTTTTATAGACTGATCAAAATCACCCAATAAAAAGTGCGTTACACCCAGATAAAAATATGCAGGTGTGTTATTGGGGTTTCTTTCAATAGCTTTTAAAAAATCACCTTTAGCTTCTTTGTAGTAATTTATTTCTAACAAAGCGAATCCACGATTATAATAAGATTGACTATTGGGCCTAATCAAAATACAAGCACCAAAATCAGAGAATGCTTTCTTATATTCTTTAAGTTTCATATATGCTAGTGCGCGTTGACTATATGACTTATAATCATTTGGGAAAAATCTAATCATCTTAGAATAATTAGTTACTGCACCCTTGTAGTCTTCAATATTAAACTTTGTATTTCCTAAATTAAAATAGGCTCCAATTAAATCGGGATCAAGCTCTAATGCTTTTTTATAATCTAATAATGCACCTTGATAATCCTCTAAATTGAACTTACAATTACCTCGGTTATAATAACTGTCCGCATCAGGCTCGTAAAAAATTATTTTTGTAAAATCTAAAATAGCGGCATCATAGTCCTCTAAATTGTATTTGGCAATGCCTCTGTAAAATAAGGCGTCTAAGTGTTTATTATCTATTTCTAGCGCTTGATTTAATACCTCTATTTGCGCGCTAGGATCAGTAAGTCTTAACGCTTGTCTAACATATTTGGTAGCTTGACCTGTACTGAGTAATGGTACAAGTATAAAAATAAGTAATGTCTTTTTCATGCTCTTTTGTAACGTCAATTCTTTATAAGTATTGTTTTATATATTTTAATATCAAAAACTATTCCAGTGTAATACTAGTTTATAAAACTAATAAAAATTATAGAGTAAACTTGTAAATTAGTAGCAATACCTTATCATTATATAATTTAAAATCTCTTAGTACAACATTCACTTCCCAAAATAGATACTGTATAGGTATTAAAATTTGTCTAAATAAAAACACTTTTTTTGTTTTTGAACAACTTTAAAAACCATACGCATTAATTTATATAAGTATTAAGCAGTTTATTTGTGCTAATTATGATTAATGTATTATCGTGTATTGTTTTAGGTTTTATAATTGCAGCTACAGGTAGTTTAACACCCAGTTTTTTAAATATGACTGTTGTAAAGTTTAGTTTGAAAAGCGGAAAAAAGTCTGCATTATATTTAGTAGGTGGTTTTGCCACTGTACTCTTTTTTCAAGCTAATTTGGGGGCATATTTATCTAGTGTTTTAATGGGAAATTCTAAATATATTACGTTACTTCAAAAAGTAGGAACTGGAATTTTAATTGTATTGTCTGTCTATTTTTTTAGACTATATTTTACCCAAAAAAAACAAATAAAACATAAAGAGATAAACACATCAAAGGCTTATTTTCATGGTATAGTAATGGCTTTATTAAACACCTTTGCCATCCCATTTTATTTTACAACCATTTCTATTTTAATAGGTTTAGAATATTTTACATACACGCCACTTAATAGTTTGTATTTTTCTATAGGTTCTACCTCAGGCTCATTTTTCTTATATGCAACCTATGCTATTTTGGCAAGTAAAATTGAACATAAATTAACGTTTGTTGCTACTAAAATGGATTTTATTTTAGGATGTTTAACTGGTGTTGTAGGTTTGGGTAATCTTATTTATTTACTCTAGTTTTTGGTATTACTATTATTTAATATGCACTTTTTAAATATTAGATGATTAACTTTAAAAAAGATAAAGCTATAGTATAGTTAATATCCAGGATAGAGACGTTAATTATTTATATTTTTATACTAAAAGCGCAGCAACCTAAATTTAGATTACTGCGCTTATAGTATATTTAATATGGTATTTTATATAAATATTAGCTATTTAACATTACAGGCATTACTAACATGGTAACCAACTCTCCATCGTCTAAACCATCAACTGGTGTTAAAATACCTGCTCTATTAGGCATACTCATTTCTAATTGTACATCGTTAGAGCTTAAATTGTTTAACATCTCAGTTAAAAAACGAGAGTTAAAGCCTATTTGCATATCATCACCTTGGTAATCACAAGTTAAACGCTCTTCGGCTTTATTACTATAATCTACATCTTCTGCTGAAATATTTAATTCTGCACCTGCAATTTTTAAGCGTATTTGGTGCGTTGTTTTGTTAGAGAAAATACTAACACGACGTACAGAGTTTAAAAACTGATTTCTATCAATTGATAATTTATTAGGATTTTCCTTTGGAATTACTGCTTCATAATTTGGATACTTACCATCAATTAAACGACAAATCAATTCAGAATTATCAAAAGTAAATTTCGCGTTAGACTCGTTGTACTCAATAGTAACTTCGTCTTCACTTCCTGCCAATATCCCCTTCAATAAATTTAAAGGTTTTTTAGGCATAATAAATTCTGCAACTTGACTTGCATTTACATCGGCTCTAGTATATTTTACCAACTTGTGAGCGTCTGTAGCAACAAAGGTTAAACCCTCAGTAGAAAATTGAAAAAACACACCACTCATTACAGGGCGTAAATCGTCATTACCAGCAGCAAAAATAGTTTTACTAATTGCATTTGCTAAAATATCACCAAGAATAACAGTTTTACTTGGATCTTCTAAAGCAACAGCTTTCGGAAATTCTTCGCCACTTGCGTAAGCCAAGGCGTATTTACCATGGTTAGAGCTAATTTCTACTGTATTATTATCTTCAACAACAAAAGTTAAAGGTTGCTCAGGAAATGTTTTTAAAGTATCTAGTAATAAACGCGCAGGAATAGCAACACTACCTTCGCTATCACTTTCTACATCTAGTGTAGAAGACATGGTGGTTTCTAAGTCGCTAGCAGAAACAGTAAGCTTAGTGTGGTCTAATTCAAATAAAAAATTATCTAGAATTGGTAAGGTGTTAGAACTGTTAATAACACCACCTAAAACCTGTAATTGCTTTAATAAATATGTGCTTGATACTATAAATTTCATGCGTTGGTTTTTATTATTTTTAAAAGTTTTATGTAATTATTACTTGTATATCTAAACGATAAAAAGCAAAAGTTACCCTAAACTTTTTTTATTTAAGTTGTAATTATACTTCTTACAAATATATTCCAAACCTGTGTTTTATCGAAACAAACTTATTAACAGCTAGCTAGCATATTTTTTCTTTCTAAAGTAGTTAAATGCAAAACTAAAAACAGTTAGTAAAACTATTGGTAATGCAATGTTTAGCAGTTGCCACTTTGTTTTTTCTTTTACTATTTTTTCTTGATTTAAAAAGGCAACTTCAATTTCTTTGGTTCGAATGTTTATAAGTCCGTTGTCATCTAAAAGATAATTCACTGCATTTAGCAAAAATTCTTTATTGCCGTATAATTTTCCTGTCCATCTATCAAAACCTAATTCTTGTGGTTTATTTCGTATCACATCGTTTTTAATTACATCGCCATCAGCAATTATAATCATTTTGGTAGTAACACTTTTGTCACTTGTATTTGTAAGTCTAACTGGTTTTACACGATTTGCAAAAGCTGATGTAAACTCACCTTCTAACAATACCGCTAATACTTGTGTTTCATTTTTAAACGTTTTTGGGTCTATAGGTTTCGTTACTAAATCTAAGCTAATTTCTCGTGGTGTACCTTCTAAACGAGATATTGGCGCGGTTTCTAAAAGTATGGTTTTATTAATGTTATTTTTTAGTGTGTCTATAGCATTTGCAAAATCAAAACGCACCAAATTAAGATTATTAGTAATGGGGTGTTTTTTGTTTGAAGTCACCAAAGGTGAATAGGGCCAATTTAAATGTTGAAATTGAGAATTACTTCCATCTCCCATAGCCAAAGTAATAGGGGCAGAGTAGGGTGTTGCCACTAAAGCAGGAGGTATTCTTATCCCGTAGTTAAAAAATAAGTCAGTAAGATTTAAATCTCTACTTATTGCATAGTTTTTTCCAGCGTTATTGTATAAACTGTCTTTTTCCATCGCTACGGCATCAATAAGCCATAAGCTTTTACCACCTTGCATACTGTATTGGTCTAGCACAAATTTTTCTTTTTCAGAAAATGCTTCAGTAGGTTTTGCCGAAATTATCAAATCAAAATCAGATAAACCTTGTAATGTTTTTTGAGTATTATTAGCAACACTATCTAAAGTAAAAGGGGCTATTAAATAGTACTCTCCAAGTTGTTTTGCAACATCTGCAATATACTTGTCTTCTAATTGGCCATTGCCTTTTAAAACTGCTATTTTTTTTGCTTTAGGTGTTAATAGTTTTTTAAAACCATCAGCAAAGGCATATTCTAAGTGTTGTACAGAGTTACTCACCAATTCTTGTTGCGATGCACCTATCTTTGTTTTTACTAACGGAATACTAACGGTTTGCTCATTATAGCTTGCTAAAGCCCATGGGAATATAACTTCTTGGGTAGCTTTACCGTTTTCTTTAACCTCTAACTGCATTGGTGTTAAACCACGTTGCGTTAGTATTTGAATGGTTTGTTGCCGCGTAGATTCATCTTCTAGTGGATTGATAAAATTGAATACTAAATTATTATTTTCGTTTGAAAACTCTTCAAGTAATTGACGCGTTTCAGTTTGAAGTCTTCTAAATTCAGAAGGAAAATCTTCACCTTTTAAAAAGATATCAATTATTAAAGGAGAATTAGCAGTATTGACGATGTCTTTAGCAGATTTACTTAAGGTGTAACGCTGGTCTTTAGTTATATCTAAACGTTTATAACCGTAATTTGAAGCAATATTCAAAATAAATAAACCTACGACAATAGTTCCTAGTTTTATAATATTTTTTTGCTCGATTTCAGCTGTTTTAATACTTAATTTTGTTAGCAGTAAAAATAATGTAATAATGCTTAAAAAATATATAATATCTCGAGTATCAATAACTCCTCGGCTTATGCTTTTATAATGATAATTTATACCAAACTGCTCTACAATTGTGCTGGAGGTGAATTCTGTAATACCTTCAAAACCAATAAAAAATAGGAAGCAAATAAAAACAGCAATAATAAATCCTACAATTTGATTATTGGACAGCGTAGAACTAAATATACCAATAGCAGTATAGGTTGCAGCTAAGAAAATAAGTCCTAAATAGGCACCAAACGTACTGCCTAAATCTAAATTACCAACAGGATTACCTAATTGATATACTGAGTATATATACAAAAGAGTTGGCAGTAACGCCATTAAAATTAAAATTAAAGCACCAAAGTATTTACCTAAAACAATATTGAGATGAGAAATGGGTTTGGTGAGTAATAACTCTAATGTTCCTTGTTTTTTTTCATCAGAAAAACTGCGCATAGTAACAGCAGGAATTAAGAAAAGTAGTATCCAAGGTGCTAATAAAAAGAAGGCAGATACATCTGCAAACCCATAATCTAAAATATTAAATTCACCTTTAAATACCCACAGAAATAAGCCATTTAATACTAAAAATATAGCAATAACTAAATACCCAATAGGTGTAGCAAAAAATGTGTTAATTTCTTTTTTTAGAATGGCTAGCATTAATTTTGTTAGTTGTTAGTTGTTAGTTGTTAGTTGTTAGTTGTTAGTTGTTGTGTTTTTTAATAATTTTATATAAATGCGACTTTGTTATTTCAAACTCTCCAAAGTATCCACACTCCAAGCTTCGGGTTTTGCATTAAAAAGTACTTTAGTTTTACTCCAAATACTTTTAAAAAGTGTTGAATTTCTGTAATTTTCCAAATGGTTTTCTGATACCCAATAGCTGTATGTAAAAAACACATTAGTTTGGTGTTTGTCTCTATAAAGTTCTAAAAATTCGCAACCTTCAAATGCTCTTATTAATGTTTTACTGCTTTCAAAAATATCTAGAAAAACCTCAATGTCTTCAGGCTTAAAACTTAATTTTACAATCCGCGTTAGCATAAAACTATTATTTAAAATATATCCTCTTTTTGTGGTGTTACAGGTACGGTTATAAAATCTATACCAATTGTGTCTCTAACACTTAAGCCCATTAAGGTTGCAGCACTACCGTGTTTTTTAGAATCACTTTTATACATAGCAATCTCTAAAAACCCGCCAGAATTAAAAACCACCAAACCTTTACCTTCATCTTGACGTTGCTCTTTCGGAATATCAAAATTTACAAAATCGCTGTACTTTTTATGTATTTTTTTAAACCTGTATTGTCTGGCAGTAATTTCAAACTTGCGCCCTTTTTGTATGGCTTCAAAAAACTGTTTACGCACATTGGTTACTACGTTACCATAAGCATCAATGTAAATAACACGGCCAATAATTTTTGTATTCTCCTCATTTACATAGGGTTTTAAATTATTGATGGGTTTTATAGCATTAATAGGCTTTCCAATAACTTCTAAAGTACCACCACGTGCTATATGGCAAGCTACTTTAACAAAAACATCTAAAACAGGAAAACTCGTTTGTATTTTATCATGAATATTAATTTCTACCATTTTTTCTGGTGCAATTTCAGAACAAATCATACTCATTATACCATTGTTTGCACAAATAAAATAGTGGTCGTCTAGCTTCATAGCTATATGTTTGTTCTCCTCATTAAGTTCAGAATCTATACCTATAATATGTATAGTGCCATCAGGAAAACTACTGTAAGCATTTTGTATTATGTAAGCTGCCTCTGGGATATTAAAAGGTGATACTTTATGTGAGATATCAACAATATTTACATCAGGTAATTCACTATAAATAGCACCTTTTGTTGCGCCAGTAAAGTGATCTTTCTCACCAAAATCGGTAGTTAATGTAATGATTGCGTTAGGCAAAATTGTTGATATGTTTTTAATGTTAACTCCTCCAAATTTATGTATTTTTGGATTGAGAGATATGTATATACAAAACTAATAAATCATTTTATCTCAATGCACATTATTTTAATTAATGTTTTTAACACAATTTATATTAAATAAACGCTTTTGAACGAAATTATCATTGAACTAGAAGAAATAACTCCAAAAGAATTTTTTGGAGCCCAAAACGCTAATATAGAACTTCTTAAAAAATACTTCCCAAAACTAAAAATAGTAGCACGAGGTAATAAAATTAAAGCCTTTGGTGACGAAGAACTACTTGAAGAGTTTGATAGAAGAATTACCATGCTACTTAAACATTTTGGCAAGTATAATAAACTAGACGAGAATGTTATAGAACGTGTATTAACAAGCCAAAGTAGTGATGATTATACAACATCTAAAGCAAGTGGAGAAACTATAGTACACGGCGTTGGCGGAAAATTGATAAAAGCGCAAACCGCAAACCAACGTAAAATGGTAGAGCTTATGCGCAAAAACGATATGGTATTTGCCATAGGGCCAGCAGGTACAGGAAAAACCTATACAGGTGTTGCCTTGGCTGTACAAGCGCTAAAAAACAAAGAAGTAAAGCGTATTATTTTAACACGTCCTGCTGTAGAGGCTGGAGAAAATTTAGGTTTTTTACCAGGCGATTTAAAGGAAAAGCTAGATCCTTACATGCAACCACTATACGATGCGTTGCGCGATATGATTGCACCAGAAAAATTGGCGAGTTACATAGAAAAAGGTACCATTCAAATAGCACCATTAGCTTTTATGCGCGGGCGTACGCTAGATAATGCATTTGTAATTTTAGATGAAGGGCAAAATACAACACATGCCCAAATGAAGATGTTTTTAACACGTATGGGTAAACATGCTAAGTTTCTTTTAACTGGAGATCCAGGGCAAATAGATCTACCACGGCGTACTATTTCAGGACTAAAAGAAGCCTTACTAATCTTAAAAAATGTAGATGGTGTAGGTATTATTTTCTTAGACGATAAGGACGTTATTCGTCATAAATTAGTTAAAAAAGTTATAGAAGCCTACAAAAGTATAGAAAATAGAGAATAATTTTTTTTAGGAGCTATTTCCCGCTTTCGGCAGTCGCTTTTTTGTGTTGCATAGGTGCAACAACACAAAAAGAGCTTCAACAAAGCCTCATTCGGGGCTAAACATGTTTACCAAAAACAGTCCTTAAACGATAAACGAATAAACAAATCAACTCATAAACACTTTTAAAATGAGTAATACAATAATAGATACTAACTTTAATTTTCCAGGACAAAAAAGTTTTTACAAAGGAAAAGTAAGAGCCGTGTATAATATAAACGACGAAGCATTAGTCATGGTTGCCACCGATAGGTTATCTGCATTTGATGTAGTAATGCCAAAAGGGATTCCTTATAAGGGACAAATTTTAAACCAGATTGCTACAAAAATGATGGCAGCTACAGAAGATTTAGTACCCAATTGGCTAACTGCAACTCCAGATCCAAATGTAGCTGTTGGGCATTTATGTGAACCTTTTAAAGTAGAAATGGTGATACGAGGTTACATGAGTGGGCATGCCGCGCGAGAATATAAAGCGGGGAAACGTATGCTTTGTGGTGTACCAATGCCAGAAGGCATGAAAGAAAACGATGCCTTTCCAGAGCCAATTATTACACCAGCCACAAAAGCTGAAATGGGCGATCATGATGAGGATATTTCTAGAGAAGACATTTTAGCTAAAGGTATTGTTTCAGAAGAAGATTATATCATACTCGAGGATTACACCCGTAAATTATTTCAACGAGGATCAGAAATTGCAGCTTCTAGAGGTTTAATTTTGGTAGATACCAAATATGAATTTGGAAAAACTAAAGACGGTAAAATTGTATTAATTGATGAAATACACACCCCAGACTCTTCGCGCTATTTCTATGCAGATGGCTATCAAGAACGCCAAGATAAAGGAGAAGCTCAAAAACAACTAAGTAAAGAGTTTGTACGCCAATGGTTAATTAGTAATGGATTTCAGGGTCTAGAAGGACAAACGGTGCCGTTTATGAGTGATGCTTATGTTGAAACCGTAAGCGAACGTTATATTGAGCTTTACGAAAATATTACAGGAGAAGCTTTTGTTAAGGCAGACGTAACTAATATTCAAGAACGTATTGAAACGAATGTGTTAGCGTATCTAAAGTAACATTTAAAACAAATTTAAAACTATAAAGACCTTATACTACTTAAGGTCTTTTTTTTTAATTTATGTTTACTATAAAGATAGTATTATACTTTTTTCCAAGTTTGATCAGCATTTAAATAAAAACTGCCTAAAGCATTAAAGCTACATTCATCTGGTGCAATTAATGATAAAAACGTTTCACCATTATCTCTTTTGTATAAATGATATACTTCGCCAATTACAGGTTCAAACGTAAATTTCGCATTAAAAATGAGTTTGTTATATTCAAACTCCTCCATCATTTTTTTGTATTCTGCTTGTAACTCTAAATACCGTGATTCAATTTTATGATTTATTTTGGTAATACTCCTGTTTTTCCAAGGCGTATTATTTGTTGTAGTAATTGCAGGTGCACCAACAGAAGTAGCGTAAGGCTTTAGCGCAGCATCGTACGTTCTGGTATCTTCATTAAAAACCACATTATCTGGCTTTTTATCTTTTTTCATAAGTATGAAATAGTTTAAGCTAACTTTTCAATTTGCTTCATTACTTCTTCTGCTTCAAAAGCTTTTTGATCACTCCTTTTTCTATTTGAAGTAGATAGGCTATGCGCTTCTTTTAGTAGTTTTTTGTATTGTTCTTGCAGTTTCTCTTTTTCTGATTTTTTTTTGAATAATCCGAACATGCTATTTCTAATATTAAATGATTTCTAAACTAAATTTATATTTTATACTACAAAGATACAATTTGTTTAATATATTATATTTAATGTTAAACAAAATATTGTGTTAATATTTCGAGGATCAGTTATTATTTATAGAAATGAAATTTGAAACGTTCTTTTAGAGAAGTTTTAATAAATCAATAGGTGCATTTAATATATAATCTGCACCATTTTCAATTAGTTTTTCTTTGTTTCTAAATCCCCAAGATACGCCAACAGCTAACATTTTTGTGTTTTTTGCTACCAAAATATCTGGTTCAGAATCACCTACAAAAATCACCTCTTCTGGTTCTACATTTAAGGTTTCACAGATATTTAGTGCTATTTCGGGGTTTGGTTTTTTAAGTGCTTCTTCTTTTAAACCTAAAACCGGGTTGAGGTAATCTGGTAGTAATGCTTTAGATACTTTAACTGTTAAGCCATGTTCTTTATTAGACAATATAGCAAGTTTTAAGTTTTTAGCATGTAGCTCTTTTAAAAGTTCTAAAATACCAGGATACGTAGTTGTTTTATTTGTGCAATATTCACTATAAACCTGCATCATATCTTCAAGACAAGCATTTACCTCTATGTCGTTAGGGTTACTCTCTGGTAATGCTTTAATTACTAAGCTTTTTACACCGCTACCTACAAATGTTTTATAAGTATCGTAATCATAGGTTGGGTAATTGCGCTTTTTTAAAACATAATTCATAGCATCTGCAATATCCTTTATAGAATTTACTAAAGTGCCATCCAAATCAAATATAATTGCTTTGTAGATCATTGTTTTTATTCAAAATTAGTAATAATACTCAACAACTCTGTTATTTATTGCTTGCTCATTTCTATAATTATTTAAAGGCATATTATTTCTTAGTTTTATAACTTCTTCAACAGATAAAATTAGGGGTTCTTTAAATACAATCCAGTTTACACCTTCACTACATGGTGGTGTTGTTAATGAGCCACCATATGCATAGTAATGTTTATCTTCTAACAGTAAACCAGATAAGTCTATTGTTTGATGTATATCTTTTGCTGTACCGTTTTCTAATGGTAAAAAACTTTCAAAGAACTCAAATAACTGACTTTCCACACCTTCCTCACCCAAAAGCCCTAAAACTGTAATATTTCCAGATTTACTTATGTGTACTAAATGTATTTCAATAGGGTAAATTAATCCGTTTATTTTATGTTCTGAAGGTTCATGAAAATGAATTTGCTTTAAATAATAGGTTTCATTTTTATAATTAATAGAATCACCAGCTTCAAAATCAAATTGAATAGAATGTCCATTATTTTCTACCTTTTTTAAAAGTGTTAGTGGTGTGTATTGTATTTTTAAGTCTCCTTGGAGGGCTACAGAATCAACATTTTGATGTATAATATTAATTGGTGATTGATGCTTACCATTACAATCAGAATTTTTCTCAATTTCAATCCAGTGTTCTGGTGATGTTTCTCCAGAGTAGCTCCAATGCAAGTACTTTTTATAACTTGCTTTATCTTTATCGTATTGAACGCATGATGACACTAAAACTATAAATACTAATAAGATACATGTAAATTTCATAATATTTTTTTAATAACTATTGCTATCACAAAATTACTATGTAAAAGAATCATGAAACCTTACTTTTGTCAGGTTTTGCAGATTATATTAAAATGTATTTGTTCATTTTAAGTGAATTAAAATGAACAAATACACTCTTATATAAATTATAATAATTTAAATATTATCCATGTTTTCAATAATTTAATACATACAAACCACATCTATAAGCATTACATTTATTTTTTATATAACCAAACTAAAATATATGACAGATAAAAAAAACGCCACAGCCTATTGGAAGCAAAATATTAAATACTTATTTGTATTGTTAAGTATTTGGTTTTTAGTGTCTTTTGTGGCAGGAATTTTACTAAAAGATACATTAAACACTATTAAATTAGGAGGCTTTAAACTAGGATTTTGGTTCGCTCAACAAGGATCTATGTACGTATTTGTAATATTGATTTTCGTATATGTACGCTTAATGAATAAACTAGATAAAAAATATGGTTATGATGCATAGTTTATTAATGGAAAGTATGAGCGTACAAAACTGGACTTATATTTTAGTAGGTATAACATTTACACTTTATATAGGTATTGCTATTTGGTCTAGAGCTGGGTCTACAAAAGAATTTTACGTTGCTGGCGGCGGTGTTTCTCCATTAGCAAATGGTATGGCAACTGCAGCAGATTGGATGAGTGCAGCATCTTTTATATCTATGGCGGGTATTATATCTTTTGATGGTTATGATGGCGCGGTGTATTTAATGGGCTGGACAGGAGGCTATGTGCTTTTAGCCTTATTACTAGCACCTTATTTAAGAAAATTCGGGAAGTTTACCGTACCAGATTTTATAGGAGATAGATATTACTCTAAAACTGCCCGTTTTGTGGGAGTTATTTGTGCACTTTTAGTGTCGTTTACCTATGTAGCAGGACAAATGCGTGGTGTAGGTTTAGTGTTCTCTAGATTTTTAGAGGTTGATATTAATACAGGTGTAATTATTGGTATGCTCATCGTATTATTTTATGCCGTATTAGGTGGTATGAAGGGCATAACTTATACACAAGTAGCACAATATTGTGTACTTATTTTTGCATTTATGGTTCCAGCAATTTTTATTTCTATACAGATGACAGGAAACCCAATTCCTCAATTAGGTTTTGGTAGTACATTATCTGATGGCTCTGGAGTGTATTTATTAGATAAGTTAGACGGTTTAAGTACCGATTTAGGTTTTACAGAATATACTGAGGGTTCAAAATCTACAATAGATGTTTTTGCCATTACTTTAGCCTTAATGGTAGGTACCGCTGGTTTACCACACGTTATTGTTCGGTTTTTTACAGTTAAAAAGGTGAAAGATGCGCGTAAATCTGCTGGTTTAGCATTATTACTAATAGTTATTTTGTACACAGCAGCTCCTGCAGTGTCTGTATTTGCTAGAACTAATATGATTGATACAGTTTCAAACAAATCATATGCAGATATGCCAGAGTGGTTTAAAACATGGGAAACTACTGGATTAATAGGTTTTTATGATAAAAATGCTGACGGTAAAATTCAGTATGTTGCTGGTAGTGCTTTTTTAAGAGATGATGATGGAAAAGTAGATTTTAAGCAGCCAAATCCCAATACAAAAAACGAGTTGTATATAGATAAAGACATCATGGTTTTGGCTAATCCAGAGATTGCCCAATTACCAAATTGGGTAATTGCATTAGTTGCTGCTGGTGCTTTGGCAGCAGCGTTATCTACTGCGGCAGGTTTACTATTGGTTATTTCAGCATCTGTATCACATGATTTGATTAAAAAAATGATAAACCCAAAAATATCTGAAAAAGGCGAATTAATAGCTGCACGTTTATCTGCAGTTGTTGCGGTATGTGTTGCAGGATATTTTGGTATTAATCCGCCAGGGTTTGTGGCAGCAACGGTTGCACTGGCTTTCGGACTAGCTGCAGCATCTTTTTTTCCTGCTATTATTTTAGGTATTTTTTACAAACGTATGAATAAAGAAGGCGCCATTGCGGGTATGATAGTTGGTATTACTGCCATGTTACTTTACATGATAAAATACAAATTAGGGTGGTTTGATGAGGTGATACCAGCGAAAAGCGAATGGTGGTTTGGCATATCGCCAGAAGGTTTTGGAACAGTGGCGATGATTTTAAACTTTGTTGTATCTATAGTTATTATGAAATTTACACCAGCACCGCCAGAAGATGTACAAGACATTGTTGAAAATATTAGAATACCAAGTGGCGCAGGAGAAGCTACACATTAATTTTTATTTTGGGTGACTGCCTACCAACAGTATTTTAGATAGGTTACAACAATGTTTCAGCTTTACAATGCAATCCCTAATTCGGGTTAGTCTGCCAATGTAAAAGTTTAAAACCTTCTTTTTAATCAGCTAAAAAAACATCTGTCGATAATTTCTAGTTATCCGCAGAAAAAAAAGAAACATTGTATATTTATTTATTAATTTAGAACACACATATTTTTCAGAATATTCAAAAGAAAACCAATGAGTAATTACCATATAAAACACTTAGAAGAATACTACCAAGTTTACAGAAAATCAGTAAGAGAACCAGAGCATTTTTGGGAAGAAATTGCAGAAGAACATTTTATGTGGCAGCGAAAATGGGATAATGTGTTAAGCTGGGATTTCTCAAAGCCAGAAGTTAAATGGTTTGAAGGTGCACAGTTAAATATTACAGAAAACTGTATTGATAGACATTTAGCAACACGAGGTGATAAAACCGCAATTTTATTTGAACCTAACAATCCTTCTGAGGACGCAGAACATATTACATATAACCAATTACACAAACGTGTCAATAAATTTGCCAATGTTTTAAAAGATCAGGGCGTTAAAAAAGGGGATAGGGTGTGTATTTATCTTCCTATGATTCCAGAACTAGCTATTTCAGTTTTAGCATGTGCTAGAATAGGTGCAATTCATTCCGTGGTATTTGCAGGATTTTCAGCCACTGCTTTATCAACTAGAATTAATGACTCCGATTGTAAAATGGTGATTACTAGCGATGGCTCATACAGAGGTGCAAAAACTATCGATTTAAAAGGTATTGTTGATGACGCTTTAGAAGACTGTACTTGTGTAGAAACTGTTTTAGTAGCAAAACGAATTAACACAGATATCCAAATGAAATCCGGTCGTGATCAATGGTTACAGCCTCTTTTAGATAACGCTTCTGAACGTTGTACTGCTGAAGTGATGAATGCTGAAGATCCGTTATTTATTTTATACACATCTGGCTCTACAGGTATGCCAAAAGGTATGGTGCATACTACAGCGGGTTATATGGTGTATACAGCCTACACGTTTAAAAATGTATTTCAATATAAGGAAGATGATGTATACTGGTGTACTGCTGATATTGGATGGATTACAGGGCATAGTTACATTGTTTACGGGCCATTAGCAAACGGCGCAACTACAGTTATGTTTGAAGGCGTACCGAGTTATCCAGATTTTGGACGTTTTTGGGAAATTGTAGAAAAACATAAAGTGAATCAGTTTTACACAGCGCCAACTGCCATTAGAGCTTTAGCAAAAGAAGGCTTAGAATTGGTTGAAAAGCACGATTTATCGTCTTTAAAAGTACTAGGCTCTGTGGGCGAACCTATAAATGAAGAAGCGTGGCATTGGTATAATGACAATGTTGGTAAAAAACAAAACCCTATTGTTGATACCTGGTGGCAAACCGAAACAGGAGGAATTATGATTACGCCAATTCCGTTTGTAACACCAACAAAACCAACCTATGCAACCTTACCTTTTATTGGTATACAACCAGCTTTAATGGATGAAAACGGAAAAGAACTAAAAGGTAATCAAGTAGAAGGGAGATTGTGTGTAAAGTTTCCGTGGCCTAGTATGGCACGAACTATTTGGGGAAATCATGGGCGTTATAAAGACACCTATTTTTCAGCTTTCGAAAATAAATATTTTACTGGAGATGGTGCACTACGCGACGAGGTGGGTTACTACAGAATAACAGGTAGGGTAGATGATGTAATTATTGTTTCTGGACACAATTTAGGAACCGCACCTATTGAAGATGCTGTAAATGAGCATCCTGCGGTTGCAGAATCTGCTATTGTAGGCTTTCCACATGATGTTAAAGGGAACGCACTTTATGGTTACGTTATTTTAAAAGATACAGGAGAAAGCAGAAACCATGATAATTTGAGGAAAGAAATTAATCAAATTATTACTGAACATATTGGCCCTATTGCAAAGTTGAATAAAATTCAATTTACTGCTGGCTTACCAAAAACACGTTCTGGAAAAATCATGAGACGTATTTTACGAAAAATTGCGCATAAAGACACGAGTAATTTGGGGGATACGAGTACATTATTAAATCCAGAAGTGGTACAGGATATTATGGATAATGTATTGTAATAATTAGTATATGAAGAAAATCATCTTTGTGCTTTTTGCAATCCTGTGTATTTGCATAGGAGTATATCCGTTAATTTATTTTTTGATTGACCGTACTTTTGGGCTACTAAGTTCAAAGAGTGATGAACTGCTAAATGATATGTTTTGGAATATTGGATTCTATTCGCATGTTTTATTGGGTGGTTTAGCTTTATTAGTTGGTTGGATACAGTTTAGTAAAAAACTTAGATTAAAAAACATAAAACTTCATAGGATTATAGGTAAAATATATGTTATTTCTGTTTTAATTAGTGGTTTAGGAAGTATCTATATCGCATTTTTTGCAACAGGAGGCTTAATTTCTGTCGTTGGTTTTTTGTGCTTAGGCTTGATATGGATTTACACAACACTACTAGCATACACTTCAATTAGAAAGGGTAATTTAAACCAGCATCAAAAATTTATGATTTTAAGTTATGCAGCTTGTTTCGCGGCTGTTACATTGCGTATTTGGTTACCTATGTTAACTATTTTGCTTCAGGATTTTATTTCTGCTTACAGAATTGTAGCATGGCTATGTTGGGTACCAAATATTCTTGTAGGTACTTTTATTATACGGAAATTAGGGTTGAATAATTCTTAAATAAGTTTAAAATCTAAAAGTAATTCGTCTTCAATAGAGGCTTGTAAATGATCGCCTTTTACATTCTCTCCTGCACCAGTAGCAGGTGTGCCAGTAAAAATTAAATCACCAGGTTCTAGAGTCATGTATTTTGAAACATAAGCAATAATTTCAGCAAAGTTGTAAATCATATGGCTAGTATTACCAGTTTGCACTTCAGTATCGTTAATTTTTAAACTGAAATTAATAGTGTTAATATCAGCAAAATCAGAAATAGATTTAAACCCATTAACAGGAGACGCGCCATCGAAACCTTTGGCTAATGCCCACGGGCCTTTATTGGCTCTACTTGCTCCTAAAACATCCTTTGCAGTATAATCAATTCCTACACCAATCTCACTAATATAAGATGCTGCTTCACTTTCAGAAATATCTTTACCGGTTTTACCAATTTTTACTACCAATTCTACCTCATAAATCAACTGATTTGTAATTTTAGGAAAAACAACATCTTTATTATCAGTTACTAAAGTGCTTTCGGCTTTAATAAAAATAAGCTGCTCGCCAGTTTTTAAGGCGTTAATTTCAGATGGATCATTAACGTAGTTTTTACCTATACCTATTATTTTCATGAGTTTTATTTAAAGAATTTATTAGTTATCAAAAGTAATAAATATTCTAATTTTGATAAATGATTAGCAGTATAGTTTTTAATTAAAAACTTACCTTTCAACTTTGAAAAAGAACTTATGCAGCACTTCAAAGAGAAATCAAAATCTAAATACAAATCTAAGCCAAAAGTAACCATGGCTCAGGCCTTTAAAACCATTATTTGGCCACGACGAAATTTGGTGTTTATTGGCTTAATTTTAATTGTTATTCGCAGTTTAGCAGGATTGATATTGCCATGGCAAAGTAAAGTGTTATTAGATGAGGTAATACCAAGTAAGGATGTGTCTCAAATTTATACCTTAATAGCTATTGTTATTTCTGCAATTACCATACAAGCCATAACATCATTTGCGTTAACCAGAATTTTAAGTGTACAAGCACAATATTTAATAAGCGAATTACGGGCTCAGGTTCAGAAAAAAGTATTGTCGTTACCTATTCGTTTTTTCGATAACACAAAATCTGGTGCTTTGGTATCTAGAATAATGAGTGATGTGGAAGGTGTTCGAAATTTAATAGGAACAGGTTTAGTACAACTTGTAGGTGGTACGTTTACCGCTATAGTATCATTGGTTATTTTAATAAAACTTAATCCGTGGATGACACTTTTCGTGTTTGTACCACTTTCAATATTTGGTTACATAGCGCTTAAAGCCTTCAAATATATTCGTCCTATTTTTAGAATACGAGGTAAAATAAATGCTGAGGTTAAAGGGCGGTTAACTGAGACATTAGCAGGTGTTAGAGTGATAAAAGCCTTTAATGCAGAAGCACAAGAACATAAGATTTTTGAAAAGGGCGTGGATGAATTGTTTCAAAATGTAAAAAAGAGTTTAACTGCAACCGCTTTTATGACGAGTTCGTCAACATTTTTAATAGGTATGGCAACAACAGGTATTATGGGAATTGGTGGTTATTATATGATTTTAGGGGAAATGACGACAGGAGATTTTCTGTTCTTTACATTAATTCTTGGTTTTATGATAGCGCCAATCGTTCAAATGAGTAATATAGGAAGCCAATTAACCGAGGCCTTAGCGGGTTTAGATAGAACAGAAGAGTTAATGAATATGGCTGCTGAGGAGGACGATGCACATCGAAATATTCAGCTTAATAGTTTAAAAGGAGATATTGCATTTCATGATGTGTCTTTTGCTTATGAAGCTGATAAAGAGGTACTTCATAATATTAGTTTTAAAGCTCCGGCAGGTTCGGTTTTAGCTCTTGTTGGAAGTTCTGGTTCGGGTAAATCTACTATTGCAGGATTATCGGCTACATTTTTAAATCCAAAATCGGGAAAGGTGACTATTGATAATCAAGATTTATCAAAAGTAAAATTGAATAGTTATCGCCAATATTTAGGAGTAGTGTTGCAAGATGAATTTCTATTTGAAGGTACGATTAAAGAAAACATTATGTTTCCTAGACCTGATGCCACAGAAGACGAATTGCAAAATGCGGTTAAAGCAGCCTACGTAAATGAATTTACAGATAGATTTGATGATGGTTTAGAAACCTTAATTGGCGAACGTGGGGTTAAGCTTTCTGGCGGACAGCGCCAACGTTTGGCTATTGCGCGTGCTATTTTAGCAAATCCTAAAATTATAATTTTAGATGAAGCCACTTCAAACTTAGATACTGAAAGTGAAGCATTAATTCAAAAAAGTTTGAATGTATTGGTTAAAAATAGAACAACCATTGTTATTGCGCACAGATTAAGTACTATTAGAAAAGCAGATCAAATCTTGGTTATTGAGGCGGGACGAATAGTTGAACGCGGCACGCATGATGAGTTGATAGCTCTTAACGGCAGGTATTTTGATTTATATACCTATCAAGCAAAAATTTAATGTATGACAGTTTTAGATTTAGATTCAAAAGAATACAATGCGTATTATAAGATTTATTTGGAGCAATTATCAAGTGATTTAGAATTATTAGAAGGGTTTGAAAATGAAAAGCAAAACGTTGTTAATTTTTTTAATACTATTCCTAAAGAAAAATATGATTATGCGTATGCTGAAGGGAAATGGACTGTTAAAGAGGTGTTTCAACATTTAATAGACACCGAGCGTGTCTTTATGTATCGGTGTTTTAGAATTGCTAGAAGAGATGTAACACCTTTAGCAGGGTTTGATCAAGATGATTTTATGAGTACCTGCAATGCAAATTCAAAACCAATAGCATTACTTCTTGAAGAATTTACAACCGTAAGAGCTAGTTTTATAGTGTTATTAAAAACACTTAGTGATGATGATTTAAAATGTATGGGAATAGCAAGTGGTTTTCCATCCTCAGCACGAGCAATCGCCTTTATAAACCTTGGGCATTACCTTTGGCATATTGATATTATTAAAAACCGATACTTGTAAGTTACGCGGTAATTTTAGGTGTTGTTTTTCGCATAATGACAAAAACAGATACTGACAATACACCAAAAATTGAGAATCCTATAAATAATGGTAAAACAGATGTAGACACAAATTTGCCAATATAATTGGCAACAGGAACCGCTATAACCGTACTTATAAACCCATTAATTGCAGCACCAATACCAGCAATATGCCCTAAAGGTTGCATAGCTATAGCACGAAGATTACCAAACAAGAACCCTACTGCAAAAAACTGTAACCCGAAAAAGCCTAATAGTACAAAAATACTTGGATTATTGCCAGAATAAAATAGTATAACATAAAGAATAGAAACTACAGAATATGCTATACTTGCAGTGAATGCCATACGGTACATGCCATATTTTTCAACAAGTCTACTATTTAGATAGGTTGCCAAACCTATTGACAACGCTAAACTTGCAAAAATATAAGGGAATAATTCTGCTAAACTATATTGTACTTGAAACACTTGTTGAGATGTGCTAAGATATACCATAAATGAGCCTGTTATAAACCCAGAAACAAATGTAAATGCAACAGCTTCTTTATGTTTAATAAACTCTTTTGTACCATTAATAAAAAGTAAAGGGGAGAATTTGATACGTTTTTCTCTAGGTAATGTTTCAGGCTGTCGTATCCAAAACCAAAGCATAATAACAATACCAAAAATTAGATTAAAATAAAAAACAAATTGCCAATTAAAAAGAGTTATAATCCATTGGCCTATAGTAGGTGCTACAACTGGAACTAGAATAAAAAACATTACAATCATTGACATTACTTTAGCCATTTGATCACCACTAAACATATCTCTAATCATAGATAAAGCAATACTTCGGGGAGACGACAAGCCAACACCTTGTAAAATTCTACCAACAAGCATTACTTCAAAATTTTTGGTAGTAACACAAATGATACTGGCAATAATAAACAACGTAAAACCAATATAAACGATGGGTTTTCTACCAAAACTATCTGATAATGGACCAAATATTAATTGCCCAAAACCAATACCTAAAAAAATCATTGTGATTAGTAATTGATTATCACTTTTGTTAACGACATTTAAATGATTACCAATTTCTGGAAGGGCAGGTAATAAAGCATCAATTGATATTGCTACAATAGACATCAATGAAGCCATTAAACCTATAAATTCCCGCTTTATATAAGTTTTTTTTTGCATTGCACAAATGTAAATTAATTAATATATAACTGTAGCATTATAATGTAATCTTCGTGTATATATTATGTGCATTACATAAAACTAAATAAACCTGTTGTGCATTTTGAAAAAATTCTGTCAATTCGTATAAATTTCACGATTAAAATGAGTGAAATTTGTATCGAGAATAAGAATTTTTAATATGAATTGGTTCTCGCTACGATTTTTTTATAAAAAAAATCACTAGAACTGACATTACACTGTTTATTTCAACTCAAAATGCACAACGGGTTAAATAAATTATTTTATACAACTCAATACTACTTTAACAATTTAAGTTTCAAATAAAATCATTTAAGTTGAAGTAGTATTTTTATAATTTTTTATTATTTTTAAAACTAAAGCATTAATATTGAAAGATATATTAAATTAAAATTTTACCAATTTTATTGATCTGATCTTTTATGATTTCTGTGAAGAAAAAAATAGAAATACTTTTTATACTTTTTTTTATAACTCAACTATCTACAGCACAAAAGGATACGCCTTATATTGATTATATTAAAAAGGCTAATAATAGTTTGCACTTAATTTCAAATGAATCTCAATCTTTTTTAGATTCGATACCTCGTCCTTTAGAAAACTATATTGAGGGACATGTAGACGATTATTACATTATGCAAGGTCATATTTACGGAAGTCTAAATAATGATATCAATGCTGTTCAAAGTTTTAATAAAGCACTCGCTTATGCTGAAAATGAAAATGATTATTTAAATGCTGGTGATGCCTGCATACAGCTTTACAGATTGTTAATCAGTGTTTCTAAAGATAGTTTAGCAATAGATTATTTAAATAAAGCAAAAATAAATTTTAAAAAATGTAATGATATATTTGGTCTTTATGAAATAGAGTTAATAGAAGCCTACGCTAAATATATAGATGGCGAGTTTACTGAAAGCATAAATTTTTTATTACCCAAGTTAGATAAATATGAGGCAGTTAAAAGTGAAGATGCTTATTTGTTTATGGATGCAGTATCTCAGGTTACTTTAAATTATATTGGTTTAGATAGTATAAATTTAGCTCATAAATACTTTAAGATATTTAATACATCTATAGAGGTTCCTACGGTCAACATAAGTAATTATAAAGCATTTAAAGCAGCTATAAATTTAGAACTGGCAAACTACTTTTCAAAACAAAAAAAAATAGATTCTTGCACATTTTATCTTAATAAAGGTAGAGATGGTTTGCCTTATTTAGACCAAACGTATATTAATTTATATTATAATTTAAATATTGATTTAAACAATACTATTAAAAATTTTAAATTATCCAACCTATATCTAGATTCGTTAAGAAGTTTTGAAAATGAAATTTCGAATAGCAACTTAAAAGCTACTAATGATATTAGTAATTCCATAAGAGTTTTAGATAATAAATTTAAGGCACAACGTATTAAAGGAAAACGCAGTTTAGTAATATTACTTTTAATACTTCTAGTCTTTTTTGTTTTAAGTTTATTATATTTTTATTTTTATAAAAAACAAAAATATAAACTAAATAAAGTTTCAAGAAAAATAGAAACGCTATCATATGTGAAGTCTAATAATGAACAACTCGCAATAAAAATTCACGGATTAGAAGAATACATAAAAAATATTAAGTTAGAAATTAAAGATATTGCATCAATAAAATGTTTAGAAAATCAAAAATCACATATAAGAGATTTTTATACGAGTTTACATATAAATTCTTCGACTATTTTAGATAAGAGTGATAACCATCTAGAATTAATTAATGATTTAAATATTGATTTTTTTAAGAAAGTGGAAGTATTATATCCACAACTAAATAAGTCAGAAATTATTATTTGTTATTATTTACTTCTTGGTTTTATAAATAAAGAGATTGCAGTATTTTTAAACACTTCAATCAGATCTGTGGAAAGCAAACGTTATAGGATTTCCAAAAAGATAAATTTCGATAAAAACAAGTTTAATCTTTTGCAATATCTTCAACTTACTTTTAAAGATGAATTACATTATAATTCATAGATAATACACCATTATTTTCAATTTGAGTACTTATTGCGTAGTGAAAAAACTTGCAAATATGTAAGTGTTTTTGATATTTGCAACGTGCTATTATCAATTTAATTAATTGTTTGCTACAGTATACAGGTTTTATAATAAAACTTAAATTTAATATACCAAGGGTTGGTTGGTTATTAATTTTAATTAAATGTTTAAAACATATATAGCAATAAAAATAATACTGTTTTTCTCAAAACAGTGTATTAATTAATTCTGATATATCTGAAGAAAAAGGAGTCTTTTTTAGGCTCCTTTTTTTAGTATCTAAACAATTTTAAAGTGGCATATTTCCATGTTTTCGTTTCGGAACATTTACTTCCTTGTTTTCTAAACTAGAAAATGCTTTTAAAAGCTTACGACGTGTATTTTTGGGTAAAATAACTTCATCTATAAATCCTCGTTTAGCTGCGCGATATGGATTTGCGAATTTTGATGCATATTCTGCTTCTTTTTCGGCAAGTTTTATATCAGGGTTTTCTGCGGATGCAATTTCCCGTTTAAAGATTATTTCACTAGCTCCTTTTGCACCCATTACAGCAATTTCTGCTCCTGGCCACGCAAAATTAAAGTCAGCACCTATATGTTTAGAATTCATCACATCATACGCGCCTCCATAAGCTTTTCTTGTAATTACGGTTACTCTAGGTACAGTAGCTTCACTTAGTGCATATAATAATTTGGCACCATGAACTATAATACCATTCCATTCTTGGTCGGTTCCTGGTAAAAACCCAGGGACATCTACTAAAACTAACAATGGGATATTAAAACAATCGCAAAAGCGAACAAAACGTGCAGCTTTCTTAGAGCTATTTACATCTAAAACCCCAGCAAATGCCATAGGTTGATTTGCGACTATACCTATACTTCTTCCTCCTAAACGTGCAAAACCAACAATAATACTTTCCGCATAATCCTTATGAACTTCGTAAAATGAATCTTCATCAATAATACCAGAGATAATCTTATGCATATCATAAGGTTTGTTAGGGGTGTCTGGAACTATATCTGACAAGACATCTCTAACTTCATCATGAAGCACATAATCTAATTTTCCAGAGGTTTCTGAATTATTTTGAGGTAAATACTCTATTAGTTTTTTTATATCCTCTAAACACGCAACGTCATTAGTTGCTGTTTTATGAGCCACACCAGATTTTGAAGCATGTGTTAACGCACCACCAAGTTCTTCACTAGTAACTTCTTCATTAGTTACCGTTTTTACAACATTAGGTCCTGTAACAAACATATAGCTAGTTTGTTCTACCATAATTATAAAATCTGTTATGGCAGGAGAATACACAGCACCACCAGCACATGGCCCCATAACCGCAGATATTTGAGGAATTACACCAGATGCTTGTACATTTCTGTAAAAAATATCGGCATAACCACCAAGAGAGCGAACACCTTCTTGTATTCTAGCACCACCAGAATCATTAAGTCCTATTATTGGTGCACCAACTTTAATAGCCATATCCATTATTTTACAAATTTTTTCGGCGTGTGTTTCAGATAAAGAGCCTCCAAAAACAGTAAAATCCTGTGCATACACATACATAAGTCTGCCACCAATAGTGCCATAGCCAGTAATTACACCATCTCCATAAATAATTTGATTTTCCATACCAAAATCGGTAGTTCTATGTGTCACCAAAGCACCTATTTCCTCAAAAGAACTTTCGTCTAATAAGTAATTTATACGTTCTCTAGCTGTTAGCTTTTTATTGGCATGTTGCTTATCAATACGTTTTTGTCCGCCTCCCAATTTAGAAAGCTTCGTTAATTCGTTAAGCTTATTTATTTTTTCTTGTTTTGAATCCATACTATTTAATTGGTGGGTAAACGAAGTTTTTTTTGATCTTTTAAGTATTGCTTCAATGCTACTAAAGCTGCAATTTTTGCTTCAACTTTAGTGTTTTTTTGTAAAATTTCTGGCGCATAGTAATTTTTTACGAAATGTGTGTCAAAGTCTCCTGATGTAAATGCCTCATGTTCACAAACATATTTACCAAAAGATAAAGTGGTTGCAACACCTTTAACTTTATAATTATCAATGGCTGTTTTCATAAGCATAATAGCTTCTTCTCGAGTTTGTCCGTGCGTTATGAGTTTAGAGAGCATGGGGTCGTAGTAAATAGGAATATCCATACCTTCTTCATACCCATTATCTATTCGTATACCTTTACCAGAAGGGAGTTTGTAGATATTTAAACGCCCAACACTTGGTAAAAAATCATTTAAAGGGTCTTCTGCATAAACTCTTAATTCTAAGGCATGTCCATTAATTTTTAAATCGTTTTGTTTAATATGTAATGCTTCCCCGCGTGCTACTTTAATTTGAAGTTCTACTAAGTCTATTCCAGATATTATTTCTGTAACAGGATGCTCCACTTGTAAACGCGTATTCATTTCTAAAAAGTAAAAATTATGATTAGCATCTAGTAAAAATTCTACTGTTCCAGCGCCTAGATAATCACATGATTTGGCAACTTTTATAGCTGCTTGCCCCATTTTTTCGCGTAATTCTGGAGTTAATACTGAAGATGGCGCTTCTTCTACTACTTTTTGGTGGCGACGTTGAATACTACACTCTCTTTCAAAAAAATGCAAAATAGTACCATGGCTATCTGCCATAATTTGAATTTCTATATGCCTTGGAGAGCTCACATATTTTTCAATAAAAACCGAGCCATCACCAAAGGCAGAGGTTGCCTCACTAATAGCCCGCTTCATTTGAGATTGCAAATCTTGCTCTTTTTCTACAACGCGCATGCCTTTACCGCCACCACCTGCAGAGGCTTTTATTAAAATTGGAAAACCTATTTCTTTAGCAATGATTTTTGCTTTTTCAATATCTTTTACAGCTTCATCTATACCAGGAACCATAGGAATGTTATAAGCTTTTACAGCATCTTTTGCGGCAAGCTTACTACCCATAACTTTTATAGCTTTTGAGCGTGGACCAATAAAAATAATATTATTTTTTTCACACAACTCAGCAAAATCAGCATTTTCACTTAAAAACCCATATCCAGGATGTATACCATCAACATTTAAATTTTTAGCAACTTCAATAATTTTTGCTCCTTTTAAATAGGATTGATTTGAAGGTGCCTCACCAATGCAAATAGCTTCATCTGCAAATTTTACATGGGGTGCATTTCTGTCTATTGTCGAATATACTGCAACAGTTTTAATTCCCATTTTACGAGCCGTTTTCATAACTCTAATGGCAATTTCTCCTCTGTTAGCTACAAGAATTTTTTTCATAGTTACTCAAATTCTATGATTAATTGATTTTTTTCTACCGCATCACCTTTTTTGGAATGAATGGCTTTTATAACACCATCTATTGGAGAATTAATACTATTTTCCATTTTCATAGCTTCAAGAATTAATAAGGGCGTATTCTCTGTTATGTCTTGCCCTACTTCAACACTAATTTCAAGTATAAGTCCTGGCATTGGTGCTAAAATAGACGTAATGTTTTTTTTAGCACTTATGGCAAACCCCATTTTATCGATAAGAATATCTAATTCATTTGAAATGTCTACGTTGTAAATCGTGTTATTTATAGAAACATGATATGTTTTTTTATCAAATTTAGATGAAGTTACTTTAGCCCTAAATGATTTGTTGTTATGTAGTAAGTGGTAATTTGTTTCTGAAACTTCTATGATATCAAGTTTAGATACATCCTCTAAATTAATGTCAAACTTAAAATCAGTATTAACCTTAACTTTAAAATGGTCGTTCATAATAATCTTGCTTTCTGTAAATATAAGCAAGATTTGGGTTTTAAACTAGAGTAGTGTGGTGTGTGTTTTGCTAACTATATTTTTATAAACAGTTTGATAATACGCTTTATTGGATGCTATAAAATGATTGTTTTGACCAATATTTGTAATTAGATTTTCAAAGTTTTTAAAAGAAATCAATTTTACAGCTTCAACTTCGGTGTTCTGCAGTTTTAAAAGTGATGTTTCCACTTTAAGTTCGGCTATAAATGTATTGTGAAACTCGTTATCTATTAATCCATTATCATAAGTTTGAAAGCATTTGTAAATCCCAATTAAATCTAAGTCTTCTTCTAAAATATGCAACCCAATTTCTTCTGCTGTTTCTCTTACTGCTGCTTGTTTAGGTGTTTCGCCAGCATCTATATGTCCCGCTACTGAAACATCCCAAAGTAAAGGGCAAATATTTTTTTTTGCAGAACGTTGCGCTAATAAAATTTGTTTATCTCTAGTATATAACCAAACATGAGCTGTATGATGGTATAATCCCTTTTTGTGAATTACCGATTTTAACTCACGTTTGCCAGTTAATTTGCCATCTTGTGTGGCTACATCAATATATTCGTCCATTGTAAACATTTAATTTTTCATCTAAAAACAAAGCTAAAACTAATTGTATCTAAATCTTCAGTAATTATATAGATTTTATAAAATTATTTAAAACTAATACATTTTAATTTTTTGCATTACCTTTGTTTTCCAAATATGTTTGGGCAGTAATATGAGTCAAAAAGTTTTACTTAACGCAAAAGAGGTAAACATCATTCTTCA
This sequence comes from Hyunsoonleella sp. 2307UL5-6, assembly GCF_047345485.1. Lineage (NCBI taxonomy): Bacteria > Pseudomonadati > Bacteroidota > Flavobacteriia > Flavobacteriales > Flavobacteriaceae > Hyunsoonleella > Hyunsoonleella sp. 2307UL5-6. The sequence continues at coordinate 54,302 of NZ_JBLFEN010000001.1, forward strand.
TCGATTGGCTTGTCAACTCATTGAGAAACATAACGATTTTTCTAACACGGTACTTATTGGTTTACAACCTCGTGGTATATTTTTAGCTAATAGAATTGCAAAAATATTAAGGGAGGATTATAGTATTAATAATGTAAAGTTAGGCTATTTAGATATTACGTTTTATCGTGATGATTTTAGAAGAAGTGATAAGCCTTTAGAAGCCAACACTACAAAAATTGACTTTTTAGTTGAAGATAAAAATATTGTTTTTATAGATGATGTACTTTACACGGGTAGAAGTATAAGGGCTGCATTAACGGCAGTACAATCTTTTGGTAGACCCAATGAGATAGAATTATTAACGCTAATTGATAGGCGTTTTAGCAGGCATTTACCAATACAACCCAATTACAGAGGAAGACAAGTAGATGTTATAAATAGTGAAAAAGTAAAAGTAAACTGGAAGGAGCACGATAAAGAAGATGCCGTTTACTTAATTGATAAATAAAAATTAATGAGCGAATTAAGTGTAAATCACTTACTGGGAATAAAATATCTTAACCAAAAAGATATTAAACTTATTTTCGAAACTGCCGACCATTTTAAGGAGGTTATAAACCGCCCTATTAAAAAGGTGCCTTCGTTAAGAGACATTACTATTGCTAATTTGTTTTTTGAAAATTCTACAAGAACTAAATTATCTTTTGAATTGGCTGAAAAAAGATTATCTGCTGATGTTATTAATTTTTCTTCTGGACAATCTTCTGTAAAAAAAGGCGAAACCTTGATAGACACAGTAAATAACATACTATCTATGAAGGTTGATATGGTAGTAATGCGACATCCTAATCCAGGAGCTGGCGTATTTTTATCAAAGCATGTAGATGCAAGTATTATAAATGCAGGAGACGGTGCACATGAACATCCAACACAGGCCTTACTAGATTCTTATTCTATTAGAGAAAAACTAGGTGAGGTTAAAGGGAAAAAAGTAGTTATTGTTGGTGATATACTGCATAGTAGGGTAGCACTATCCAATATTTTTGCACTACAATTACAAGGCGCTCAGGTTATGGTTTGTGGCCCTAAAACCTTAATACCTAAGTATATTGATAAATTAGGCGTAAAAGTAGAAACTAATTTGCGAAACGCACTTAATTGGTGTGATGTGGCAAACATGTTGCGTGTACAGAACGAGCGTATGGATATTACCTATTTTCCATCTACTAGAGAATATACGCAGCAATTTGGTGTAAATAAAGAATTACTAGATTCATTACATAAAGAAATTACCATAATGCACCCTGGCCCAATTAATCGAGGTGTTGAGATAACTAGTTATGTTGCAGATTCTAAACAAGCTATTATTTTAGATCAAGTACAAAATGGGGTAGCAGTAAGAATGGCGGTAATTTATTTATTAGCATCTAAAATAAAACAATAATTATGATTCTTGACAAGACTGGAAACACGACTACAATAACCCAAGAAAAGTTTACAGTTATTGAGCTTATTAAAAAATTAGAAGCACTATACCCAAAATTTAAAAACGATAATATAATTGTAGTTTTAACAGCCTTAGAAATAAAAACTACTGATATTGTAGAATTTCTTCAAATCTCTAATATTCACAAAAATATTAATCATTCTTTTGTTATAGTTTCAGATAAAGTGAATTTAGATGAGATTCCAGATGAACTTATTGTAGCGCCAACGCAACAAGAAGCTTTTGATATTATAGAGATGGAAGAAATGGAACGAGATTTGGGGCTATAATCATTAAATATATGAATTTAACTATTTTGGGCTGTTATAGCGCTACACCAAGAACTTTAGGTAATACTACGTCTCAAGTTTTAGAAATTGGTAACCACATGTTTCTTATAGATTGTGGAGAAGGTACACAAGTGCAGTTAAGACGACACAAAGTTAAATTCAATCAAATTAAACATATTTTTATTTCTCATCTTCATGGAGATCATTTTTTTGGATTAGTTGGTTTAATCTCTACTTTTAGATTATTAACTCGCGAAACAGATTTACATGTATATGGACCAAAGGGGATTAAAGAGGTAATAACCTTGCAGTTGAAATTAGCAGACTCGTGGACAAATTATAATTTGTATTTTCATGAGCTTACCTCCAACACATCAGAATTAATTTTTGAAGATGAAGCTGTAGAAGTTTATACTATTCCTTTAGAACATCGCATATACACAAATGGATATTTGTTTAAAGAGAAAGAAGGAGATCGTAAATTAAATATTGATGCCGCAAAAGAAGCAAATATTGACGTAGCTTATTTTCGTAAACTAAAACAAGGCTTTGATGTTGAAAACGAAGATGGTATTCTCATAGATAACAATACTGTAACATTTCCACCAGAACAGCCCAAAAGTTACGCGTTTTGTAGTGATACCGTTTATAAAGAAGATATAATACCAATTATTGATAATGTAGATGTGTTATATCACGAATCTACGTTTTTAGAATCGCACGCACATCTTGCTCCAAAAACAAAACATGCTACAGCAAAACAAGCTGCTACAATAGCAAAACTTGCAAATATTGGTACTTTAATATTAGGACATTATTCTTCAAGATATCCAGATTTAGAGCTTTTTAGAAAAGAAGCAAAAACTGTATTTGATACTGTTGAATTAGCCCAAGATGGTAAGGTATTTAATTTTGGTTAGCAAAAAGTTTATCGTTAATCCAACTTAAAGCATCATCTAACGTTTTAAAGCTTTTCATTTCTTTTTTACAGATGTTTTTTTCTACTTCAAAGTTCATATAACCAGATAAATTGAGGTAAACAATAGCTCCTGATGAAAAAACATCATATTTTTTTAAGACTTTTGCCCATAATACAGGGTTTGAAGAGTATGAATTAATCCTATTTGAGATATAACATATTTTTACGTTTTTTCCGTAATATTTAAGGATAGTTTCTACTATTTTTAGCATTTTATCTTCATCAATATGAGTCTCAGATAAAATTTCAGAAACGAAAAAATTATCACATAAAAATAATTCTCCAAAAGGTAGTTTAACTTTAAAATAGTCTATTTGTTTTCGATCTGCATATTCTTCAAATTTTACACCTAAAAAGTCCATATTCATTGAAATTTCGCGCAAATGTAATTACTAATTATGTTTTAAAAACCAAAATATTAGTTAAATTCTTTAAAATTACCTACCCAATTTATTGCTTCGACTAGAGAAAAACATCGTTTAATACTCTTTTTGGTAAAATGCTTTTCTAAAGATGCATTAATATACGAAGAGTTGCTATACACAACAATAGCACTAGCTTTTAGAATATCATGTTCTTTTTCAATTTTTAACCAGTTTTGAGGATCAATAGAATAAGAATTTATTCTATTTGCTATATAATAGATTTTAGCATTTTCACCATAATGTATATAGATTTCAGAGATTAAGTCTTTGGCCATGGCCCAATCAAAATGAATACCTTCGAATAGTTCTCCAACAATTAGATCTTCGCAGAAATAGTAGTTACCAAACGAAAGTTTTAATTTATAAGGCTTGAGTTTATTAAAATAAGGGGTCTTCTCAAATTTCATTGTGGTTGGTAATTAATTTAAATTAATAAATATTGAGAGAATTTTAAAGTTAAGAATTTTATCTTAATTTTCTTATAGATCAAGGATTATTTTTTTATTAATTTCGTTGTATGGAAAATGATTTAAGTAATTACAGGAAATCATACGATAAAGGTGCATTATTATTAGAAGATGTTCCAGAAAATCCTTTGGAGCTTTTTCAGAAGTGGTTTTATGAGGTGGATAAGTATTTCTCAGAAGATGAAAATAATGCTATGACTATTTCTACTATTGGGTTGGACGGTTTTCCAAAAAATAGGGTGGTACTTCTAAAAAAATTCACTTACGAGGGTTTTATATTTTACACGAATTATGAGAGTGAAAAAGGAAAAGCGATTGCTAAAAACCCTAATGTATGTTTATCCTTTTTTTGGCATGGCGCAGAACGTCAAATTATCATAAAAGGAAAAGCCGAAAAGATTGCTAAAAACTTGAGTGATGGTTATTTTGAGTCACGACCTAAAGGGAGTCAATTAGGTGCATTAGTTTCAAACCAAAGTGAAGTAATTCCTAATCGAGGATTCTTAGAGGAAAGGCTAAAAACTTTAGAAAGTAAATTTAAAGGTATAAACGTAGAAAGGCCAAAACATTGGGGTGGTTATATAGTTAAACCTGTGGCGCTTGAGTTTTGGCAGGGGAGACCTAATAGGCTTCACGACAGAATTAGATACAGCTTACAAAAGGATTACAATTGGCAAATAGATAGATTATCTCCTTAAAAACACGACGAAATACACACTTATTCACTTATAATTTACAATTCATCGATAAAAAACATTTATAATCGATGAGTAACGTGTCATTAGTCGATTTTAACATTTCATTAACGGAGCATTTAGGGTTTAGAGGGTAATTTTATATTCCCAAATCTAAATAACCTACTTATGAAGCTACTAACCAAGTTGTCTTTGTTGACAGCTATTACCGTACTTTCATTTTCTTGTACTCCAGAATCTATGGACGTTAAAGTTGATGATCTCATTGTAAATGTTGAAGTCCAAGAATCCAAATCTATAGAGATGGAAATATTGGAATTGATTAATAATCATAGATTATCTATAGGTTTAAACCCTTTACAAAGTATGACTATTATAAAATCTACTGCATTTACCCATACCGATTATATGGTGGACACACAAACAGTTTCTCATGCAAATTTTTTTACTAGAAGTAATTATTTGAAGAACAATACTGGTGCAAAACATGTATCGGAAAATGTTGCGTATGGTTTTACATCAGCTAAATCTGTTGTAGGTGCATGGATGCGAAGTGAGGCGCATAAAAAAAATATTGAAGGTGATTATACTAACTTTGAAGTATCAGCTGAAAAAGGTGCTGATGATAAGTGGTACTTTACTAATATTTTTATTAAAAAATAAATTTAATCTTACCAATAGGTTTAACTTTAATGAAGTAGTTTTTTACTTGATATAATAACGTTATAATATTGATGGGTTTATCAATGTGATCTGTATTTTATTATCTTTAATAATTAAACTAATTACTAAAGTATTTCTTTGCTAATTAAATCAATAATTACCATCAAGATTTTATAGGTAAAGCCAATAATAGCTTAATAGGTCTTTAAGTTATTATTTTACTATGACGTGTTGTGTTGTATAGTAGTAGGATATAAAATTATACTAAAACTCTAACCATAGTTTTATTATCCTTTAATTAACTAACACAAAGCAATTAATACTGCTTAATCCAAAAAGTAATATATAATCAACCCGTTGTGTATTTTTAGTTGAAATAAACAGTGTAATGTCAGTTCGAGTGATTATTTTAACTAAAGATCGTATCGAGAATCAATTCATATTAAAAATTCTTATTCTTGATACAAATTTCACTCATTTTAATCGTGAAATTCACTCGAATTACCATAATTTTTTCAAAATGCACAAGGAGTATAATCAATTTTTTTATTGAAACCTTATTTAAAATTTAACAACTTAGGAATGTTTATAGTATAAAATAAAAAACCATCAAGAGTTGTGTACTCTTAATGGTTAATAATTATAAAAACTAATTCTTTATTTTACTTTAATAACTATAAAATTAGTACGTCTATTAAGTTTATGCTGCGCTTCTGCACAACGTATCGTTCCATCACAACCATTTATTGGTTTTTGTTCTCCATAACCTTTATGTTCGAGTATTCTTGAAGGATTAACGCCTCTGGATATTAAGTATTTATAAGTAGCATTAGCTCGTTTTGTTGATAGTGTATAGTTATATGCTGCTGGACCTCTAGAATCGGTATGAGATTCTATTTTAATAATCATTTCAGGATATTTTTTCACCATTAAATCTATAATTCTAGTCAATTCGCCAATGTCATCTGCTCTAATTTTAGCACTATCAAAATTAAAATAAATAGGACCAAGGTTATCAACCGTAATATCTGGTTCTTTTTCTAAGATCACTTTTTTAACTTTACTAATTTCAAAATCGGCAGTTATTGATTTTGTTTTATTATTTACGTCTTTTGTAGTTACAGACGCATTATATTCTGGATATTCTTCTTTAGAAACAGTGACTAAATAATCTGTATCTCTATCAATATTTATTTCATATTCACCATTTTCGTCGGTTTCTACATATGCTATTTTATTACCATCAGTATCAGATATAGAAACAATGGCATTCATAACAGGCGTATTTTCTGTAGAATCAATAACAGTACCTTCAAGTTTTAAACGCGGTATTCTGTTATAAGCATATATATCATCATCTCCAACACCATCTTCTCTATTTGACGCTATATATCCAGTAATGCCATCCTCATTCATAAAAAATGAAAAATCGTCTTTATTAGAATTTACCGGAATTCCTAAGTTTACAACATCGGTTAATATATTATTCTCATCATAAACTGTAGCAAAAACGTCTAAAAGACCTAGCCCTAAGTGACCATCTGAAGAGAAAAATAGAATATCTTCAGTATTTATGAATGGGAATAGTTCATTTTTTTTGGTATTGATAATATTTCCTGCATTTATGGGTGTGCTGTAGTTACCATTAGTAATATCTACATAATATATATCTGACCCGCCAACACCACCTGGCATATCTGAAGCAAAATATAATTTTGTTTCATCTTTATTTAAAGTTGGGTGACCTACAGAATAATTATCGTTATTAAATGGTAGCGCTTTAATGTTAGTCCATTCGCCTGCAATTAAAGAGGCCTTATATATTTTTAAATTATTAATACCGTTTCTATCTTTTCCTAGTATTTTATCATTAAAATTATTTCTAGAAAAATACATGGTTTTACCATCTTTAGTGATAATAACTGGCCCATCATGGTATACAGAGTTTATATCACCTTTTACTTTAGATAAATGATGGATTATTGTATCTGCATCTTTTTCAGTAACATATACATCTAAAAAAGGCTGTTCGTTCCAAGCATATAAATGTTTTGATGATACTCCTTTATCTGCTGAAGAAGCAAAATATACCTTACCATCGCGCTCGTACGCACCAAAATCGCTTAATTCTGAATTTATTTTTACATCTTTTAGAAAGTATTGATGTTTAGCATTAAATACAGCGGTTATAAAATCGGCATCTTTAGTAATATTATTTTTATCAATTACCCCACCAGCTTCTTTAAATTTTTTAAGCCAAATTCTCGATGTTTTATAATCTTGTGTGCCTCTTAAAGCTTGTGCATATTTGTAATAGTACTCTACCGGTACATTTTCTTGTGCAACTGCGTTTTTGTAATAAATAGCTGCTTTTTCAGGATTACGCATATAGGCATAACAATCACCTAATTGTCTAGTAGCATAATCAGTATTATAATTTTTTTCTATTAATTTTTTATAAGATTGTGCAGCATCTACGAAAGCAAATTTATTGAAAAGACTATCTGCTCTTTTTTGTAAACCTTGTTGCGCAAAAACGATAAAGGTAAGCAAACACATTAAGCCGGTTAATAGGTTTTTTTTTGGTTTCATTTGGGGTCTTGTTTTTAAACAATTTTTAATGCAAATTCACAATAAAATTATTTTATTCTATTTGAACAATTATAAATTGTGTTCTACGGTTTTGCTGGTGTTGTTCGTCTTCACAATTTGCGCCATCTTCACAACCATTAGTAAGACGTCTTTCTCCGAAGCCTTTATGCTCCGTTATTCGGATAGGGTCTATACCTTTTGAAACTAAATATTTATAAGTTGCATTAGCACGATCTATTGATAGTTTGTCGTTATAGGATAAGGAACCTCTTGAGTCTGTGTGAGATTCAATTCTAATAACCATTTCTGGGTAATCGTTTGTCATTAATCGTACTATCTTGTCTAGTTCTGTTTTAGCATCTTCTCTAATATTATATTTATTAAAATCAAAATAAATTGTATTTAGCGATAATTCTGCTAAAACTTCTACATTCTGAACAGGGTTCAAAATCAAATTGGCAACTATAATTGATTCGATACTAGAGATATTTTTAGACGTAAATTCTCGATAATCATCGATATATTTATTTTGACTAGCCACAATTTTGTAGTCTTTATTTCTATCAATATTTATATTGTAATACCCTTCTTTATCAGTAACCATGTATGCTATTTTATTATCATCAGCATCAAATAAGTTAATTACAGAATTTGGAATTGGTTTTGAGTTTATAGCATCAACTACTTGTCCGCGAACGTTTAGTAATGGTTTACGATAATATTCGTAGATATCATCATCACCGCGACCACCTCTTCGGTTTGAAGAAAAGTAGCCTGTTAAACCATCAGTATTCATAGTAAAAGAAAAATCGTCTTTTTCAGAATTTACAGGTACTCCAAGATTTACAACATCTGTAATTGTTCCAGTTTCGTCAGTAACAGTTCCAAAATTATCTAACAGTCCTAAGCCTAAATGTCCGTCAGATGAAAAGAATAAAATACCTTCATTATTAATAAAGGGTGTACCTTCAGAGTCTTTAGTATTAACTACGTTTCCAGCATTAACTGGCACTCCAAGAGTTCCGTCAGGGTTTATATCAACATAATAAATATCAGAACCACCTTCGCCTCCTGGCATATCCGAAGAAAAATATAGTTTGGTATTATCTTTATTTAAGGCAGGGTGTTGTGTTGAGTATTCTGTACTACTAATAGGTAGTTTTTCAACGTTTGTCCATATACTATCTTGAAATGTAGCTTTATAAATATTTATATTACTTATACCTTCTTTATCATTTTCTTTCCCATATTTGTTAGCGGCATTTCTAGAAAAGTACATTGTTTTACCATCTTTAGTAATAACAACGGGACCATCGTGATAAATAGAATTAACGTCGCCTTTAAGTTTATGAGTATAATTTACACTTCGTTTACCACCTTTTTCTGTAACATATACATCTAAAAAAGGTTGTTCATTCCAACCGTATAGTCGTTTTACTGATACGCCTTCATCTCTTGAAGAAGCAAAATATACTTTACCATCGTGTTCTATGGCTCCGAAATCACTAAATTTTGAATTGATGCGCGTTCGTTTTAAAAAATATTGTTTTTTAGAACTAAAAACATGTGCCATAAACAATTGGTCTTTTTCAAAACTATCTGTATTTGTAACACCACCAGAATCTTTAAAACGTTGCATCCATTCTCTTGATTCTTTATATTTTTTTATGCCTCTTAAGGATTGTGCATAGCTATAATAATACTCAATTGGTACATCGTCTTGCTCTACAACACGTTTGTAATACCTTGCAGCTGCAGAGGGATTTCTTAAATAGGCATAACAATCAGCAAGCTGTCTTGTAGCATAATCTTTATTATAGTTGTTTTTTATAAGATCTTTATATACTTCGGCAGCTTTAACAAAGGAAAACTTATTAAATAAAGTATCCGCTCTTTTTTGTCTACCTGGTTGTGCAAACGCTACAGAAACTGTTAATAACGTAATGCAAGCTAATATGTAAGTTTTTAATTTCATAATATAAATACTTGCAGTTTAGAAATATCTAGGAGATTTTAATTTAGAACTTAAGAATTTAAATTCATAAATCAATAATATTTCATGGGTGCCACTTGTAAAATTCCTGATTTCAGAAATTGGTTTTTCATACGAGTATCCTACTCGTAATTGACGGGATAGTTGAATATCAGCAAAACCACCAAAAGCAGCTGTATCTTGGTTTATTCTATATGATCCTCCTAACCAAAACTTTTCATTAAATAGAAAGTTACCAGTTAAATCAAAAGATAGTGGTGCACCATTAGTTGCTTTCATTAAAGCAGAAGGTTTGAATTTTATTGATTCACTTAAATCTAAAACAACACCAGCCAGTACATAATAACTAAGTCTTTCGAGTGCTTCAAAACCATCTTCTGTATTTCTATCAGTATTTAATACTCTTGGGGCAGATGCACCCACATAAAATCTATTAGTATGATAAAATAAACCTAAACCAATATTTGGTGTCCATCTGTCTTGAACGCCTCTAATAGAAGGATCAAAACTTTGAGAGTTTCTAAAATCTGGATCTAAAGTATAACTCGTGAATCCTCCTTTAAGACCAAAGGCTAATTTTCCTTCAGCCCCAACAGGTAAGGTGTATGAAAAATCACCATATAAATAGGTGTAATTTTCAGGGCCTAAATCGTCTTCAATAAAAGAAAAACCTAAACCAATTCTATCGTTTCTTAATGGAGAGTGTACAGAAAGTGTTTGTGTAATAGGGCCACCATCAAAACCAACCCATTGGCTTCTGTGTAATCCAACTATGCTTAAAGCTTCTCTACTACCTGCGTATGCTGGATTTATAGAAATTGTGTTATACATATACTGTGTGAATTGGGGCAATTGTTGTGCAACTCCAACAGTACAAGTAAATAACGCAAAAGCAATTATATAATGTTTAATAGGTTTCATAGGTTACGTCGTTTTATTTGGTTCCGATGTAGATAGGGCCAGTATAAGGTGGTAATCCACTTTCTTCTAAATTTATAATATAATAGTATGTTCCGTTTGGTACTGTACCAGACGACCCTACTGATGATTTATGAGAATTACCTTGCCAAGAACCTTGACCAGCTCCAAGCGTATAGTTACTAGATTCGAATATTAAAGCACCCCAACGGTTAAATATTTTGACATTGGCAGTGAATCCACATAATTCAATACCCATAATATCAAAACTATCATTGAAGCCATCACCATTTGGTGTAAGTGCTTTAGAGATATCAATATCAGAATCTCCACATGGCAACACTACACAATCAGGATTTATAGACATATTAACTTCTGTAATATTAATACAACCATCAGCTAACCCTGTATATCTAAAAATATATTCTATAGAATCCCCATTATTTGGTAAGAAATCTAAAGAGGGTTCTAGAGTAGTTGGATTGAATAAATTATCATTTAATTCTGCATCGGTATCACCTTCTAATAATTCCCAAGTACCTTCTTTGTTTTCAGAAGTTAAAAATTCATTTAAGTCGATTATACCATCATTGTAACATCTATCAGGACCATTAACTTGTGTAATAATTTCATCTAACATTACATTTAATGTTTGTGTATATGTTTCTTCATTATTACAAGCATCTCTAACAGTCCATGTTCTTATTATTTGATAATCTTCAAAAACAGTATCATCAAATCCGTTTACTTCATTGAATACCTCGATAATATCAGTAGAACAATTATCTTGAAATTGAATTTCTGGAACTTCAGGAATATCAGTACAACTCACAGTAATGGTTTCCTCTATAGCTTCTAGTGGAGCAGGAGCAGTAGTGTCTTGTACGTTTATTGTTTGTGTGTATGTAGCGGTTAAACCACAGGCATCAGTAGCTGTGTATGTGCGCTCTAAAGTATATGTTCCAACACATTCTCCTTCAATAATTACATCTTCAGTTGTTACAGAAGCTGTACTACAATTATCTGTAGCTGTAATGTTTTCCGGTGTTGGTATAGCATCGCATTCTACAGTGATATCTACTGGTAATCTTTCAACAAATAGTGGAGGAGTAGTATCTTCTACCGTTATGATTTGTGTATGGGTTGTAGTATTGTCAGCTTCATCAGTAGCAGTCCAGGTACGTTCTAAAATATAATTTGATACGCATGATCCATCTATTCTCACCTCATTAAATACTATGTCTACATCAATATCATCGCTACAATTATCGGTTGCAGTTAATGTTTCTTGTGCTGGTATAGCATCACACTCAACAGTAACATCAGTTGGAAGTGGTTCTTCAAATGTAGGAGGAATATTATCAATAACAGTTACTAGTTGCTCACAAGTTTGCGAGTTACCAGCAAGATCTGTAGCTGTCCATATTACAGTAGTTTCTCCAATTGGAAAAGTGGATGGCGCATCATTACTAATAATAACATCTGTACAATCCTCAACATTTAAATCACCTAAACTTACATTAGTTGCTTCACAGGTTCCAGGATCGACATTTACGGTTAATGCAGGTGGACAGACTAGTTCAGGTAATTCACCATCAACAACAGTAATGGTTTGCTCACAGGTTGCTGTATTTCCAGATTCGTCTGTTACCGTCCATGTAACAATAGTTTCACCTAGAGCAAATGGTTCTAAAGCATTGTTTAATACAGATGCTACTGCACAATTATCGTTTGTTACAGGCTCACCCAAGTCTACATTTGAAGCAGAACATAATCCAGCATCAGCGTTAACTGTTATATCATCAGGACAAGTAATAGTTGGATTTTCATCATCTAAAACTGTTATAGTTTGAGTACATTCTGCAGTGTTATCACTACCATCAGTAACAATCCAAGTTACAGTTGTATCACCTAGCGGGAATTCAAAAGTAGCAGGATCGATATCAACGCCATTTACTTGAGCCACAACCGAAGCTACAGTACAATTATCATTAGTAGTTGGCGTACCAAGGTTAACAGTTGTTAAACAATTTCCAGTCGCATCATCAGATGTATTTGCAGTTATGTCTGCAGGACAAGTAATTGTTGGATCTTCATTATCAACTATAGTAACTGTTTGAGTACATTCTGCAGTGTTATCACTACCATCAGTAACAATCCAAGTTACAGTTGTATCACCTAACGGGAATTCAAAAGTAGTAGGATCGATATCAACACCATTTACTTGAGCCACAACCGAAGCAACAGTACAATTATCAGCAGTAGTTGGTGTACCAAGATCTACAGTTGTTAAACAATTTCCAGTTGCATCATCAGCAGTATTAGCTGTTATATCTTCAGGACAAGTAATTGTTGGATCCTCATTATCAATTATAGTAACTATTTGAGTACATTCAGCAGTGTTATCACTACCATCAGTAACAATCCAAGTTATAGTTGTATCACCTAACGGGAATTCAAAAGTAGTAGGATCGATATCAACGCCATTTACTTGGGCCACAACCGAAGCAACAGTACAATTATCAGCAGTAGTTGGTGTACCAAGATCTACAGTTGTTAAACAATTTCCAGTTGCATCATCAGCAGTATTAGCTGTTATATCTGCAGGACAAGTAATCGTAGGGTCTTCATTATCAATTATAGTAACCATTTGAGTACAATCAGCAGTATTTCCACTATCGTCAGTAACAAACCAAGTTACAGTTGTATCACCTAACGGGAATTCAAAAGTAGTAGGATCAATATCAACGCCATTTACTTGAGCCACAACCGAAGCTACAGTACAATTATCATTAGTAGTTGGCGTACCAAGGTTAACAGTTGTTAAACAATTTCCAGTCGCATCATCAGATGTATTTGCAGTTATGTCTGCAGGACAAGTAATTGTTGGATCTTCATTATCTATAACAATCACATCAAAGCTACATGTAATAGTATTACCAGAAGTATCAGCAACTTCAAAAGTATTTGTAGTAGTTCCTACAGGGAACAATGATCCAGAAGGTAATCCAGAAATTTGTGTAGTTATTACTCCATTTGAGTTATCTGTTCCTACTGGTGTTGTATATGTTACAATAGCACCACATACACCAGTATCAATATTTACGTTGATAGGATTAGGACATGTAATTGTAGGGTCCTCATTATCAGTAACGATCACATCAAAGCTACAAGTTGTTGTATTACCAGCAGCATCAGTAACTTCAAAAGTATTTGTTGTAGTTCCCACAGGGAATAATGATCCAGAGGGTAAACCAGCAATTTGCGTTGTTGTTACAGTTCCTGAAGCATTATTATCTGTACCTACAGGGGCAGTATAAGTAACTACAGCACCATCGGTACCCGCATCCACATTTACGTTGATTGGATCAGGACATGTAATTGTAGGGTCTTCATTATCAGTTACGATCACATCAAAACTACATATTGTAGAGTTTCCAGCAGCATCAGTAACTTCAAAAGTATT
>NZ_JBLFEN010000001.1:68357-68831 GCF_047345485.1 Hyunsoonleella sp. 2307UL5-6
TGTTGTAGTTCCCACAGGGAATAATGATCCAGAAGGTAAACCAGCAATTTGCGTTGTTGTTACAGTTCCGGAAGCATTGTTATCAGTTCCTACAGGGGTAGTATAAGTAACTACAGCACCATCGGTACCTGCATCCACATTTACGTTAATAGGATCAGGACATGTAATTGTAGGGTCTTCATTATCAGTTACGATCACATCAAAACTACATATTGTAGAGTTTCCAGCAGCATCAGTAACTTCAAAAGTATTTGTTGTAGTTCCCACAGGGAATAATGATCCAGAAGGTAAACCAGCAATTTGCGTTGTTGTTACAGTTCCGGAAGCATTGTTATCAGTTCCTACAGGGGTAGTATAAGTAACTACAGCACCATCAGTACCCGCATCCACATTTACGTTAATAGGATCAGGACATGTAATTGTAGGATCTTCATTATCAGTTACGATCACATCAAAACTACATGTTGTAGAGTT
>NZ_JBLFEN010000001.1:68931-328140 GCF_047345485.1 Hyunsoonleella sp. 2307UL5-6
ATCAAAACTACATGTTGTAGAGTTTCCATTAGCATCAGTAACTTCAAAAGTATTCGTTGTAGTACCTACAGGGAATAATGATCCAGAAGGTAAACCAGCAATTTGCGTTGTTGTTACAGTTCCCGAAGCATTATTATCAGTTCCTACAGGGGCAGTATAGTTTACTACAGCACCATCGGTACCCGCATCCACATTTACGTTTATAGGATCAGGACATGTAATTGTAGGATCTTCGGTATCCGTAACAGTTACATCAAAACTACATGTTGTTGTATTACCGGCAGCATCTTCTACTTGAAAGGTTACAGTTGTTGTTCCAACAGGAAACAGCTCGCCAGACGCAATGCCATTAGTTCTTGTTGTAGTTACATTAGGACAATTGTCAGTGCCCACAGGTGCGGTATAAGTTACAATAGCACCATCCGTACCAGTATCCACATTTACGTTAATAGGATCAGGACAGGTAATTGTAGGATCCTCATTATCAACTACTGTAATAGTTTGTGTACAACTTTCAGTATTTCCTGAATCGTCTGTAACAATCCAAGTAACGTTAGTTTCGCCTATTTCAAACTCGAATGTAGCAGGATCAATATCAGTACCATCTACCTGCGCCACAACAGTAGCTACCGAACAGTTATCATTAGTAGTTGGTGTACCAAGTGAAACAGAAGTAGTACAATTTCCTATGGCATCATCTGAAGTATTAGCTGTTATATTAGCAGGACAAGAAATAGTAGGATTCTCATTATCTCCTTCATCAGTTATTGTTGTACTTACTGAGGTAGTACAATCTAGGTCGTCAATAATTGTAATTGTATAATTTCCACTAGCTAAATTAGAGAAAGTTCCAGAAGACTGAAAATTTACTCCATCAATAGAATAAGAATATGGAGCAGTACCATCTACACCCTCAGCAATTATTTCACCTGAAGATGTACCTATACAGGTAATATTAGTTTGAGAAGAAATATTACCAGAAATTAACTCAATTAATTCTACAGTATTCGAGTTTTCTGATACATTTGGTAAAATACAACCAGTGCCATATGTACCTGTGTACGTTAATGTTGCAGTAAAACTCCCTTCAAAAGGAGCAGCTGCTGTATAATCAAAAGTACCATTTAATGTATTTGAGGTTCCAACCGAATTACCATTTAAAAAGAATTCCCAAGCGTAAGAGTCTGCCATTGATGAACATCCACCTTGATCTACAGTACTTGAGTAGTCAATACTTGTACATCCACTTTGAGATATTGTAGGAGCTATTTCTGGACACGGTAAACAAATTGTAGGGTTATTAAAATCTATTGAAGCTGTATTACAAGATGAATCTTGATAATTAATAGTCGATGTTCCTGAAGGGTTAACACCACACACAGTTGCATTACCTTCAATAGTATAATTTAATGTTATAGTTTCATTAGATACACTGTTAAGATCCCAAGAAAGTGTTTGACCTGAAACAGAACCAGAACCTCTACTAGTTGTTATAGAACCCGGAACAACGGTATAACCACTTTGGATAATATCTGTAACTAAAGCTTGATTAGGTAATTGTGTAGCAGCGGCAACTAACTGACCTAAGATTGTGTTATAAATGGCTGTTAAATCTGCGTTATTTTCTGTAGTAAAAGCACCAGCATTTTGCATTTGGTCAAGAGTACTAACACCAATAGCTTCGGTAGTTCCACTTACACCGCCAATTAAACCTATGGTATAAAAATTTTGATTAAAAACTTCACCACCAACGGTTGTTGTCCATGAGTTTTGAGCAGCTTGAATTGCATCAGTTTGACATTCGGTAACAGTTGTTATGCTAGAACAAAAGTTAAGATCATTATCATAAGTTGGAACACCATCAGATAGTAGAATAATACTTCTACTTGTTTTACAATCAAAAGTACCGTTATTTGTTAGTTCGTTATCAGCAACAATTACAGCTTGCTCAGTGTTAGTGAAACCTGTTGTTATGATAGTATTTATAGAAGTTTCAAGGGCAACCTGTCCACTGCTATCAACTAAAGGCACATCTAAAGTAGCGGTTGTTGCATAAGTAACCAGTGCCAGTCTATTAAGTCCTGTTGGGTTATTAGCAGGCAGAAAGAAACGATTTATGAAATCTAAAGCAGCATCTTGTGCGGCTTCAATCGGTAATGGCGTTGTTGGATCACCATCATCATCATCCATACTACCAGATCTGTCTATAACAAGAATAACTTCTTGAGGTTGTGTAGGCGGATTACCAATAATTTCTAAAGTAATATCAAATTGATTACAATTATCTGCGTTCTCAACAGCGTATTTATTTACTATAACCTCTTGCGAAAATATTGAGTTTATTGAAAGAACAAAACACATTACAATAAGCCACTGTAATGGATTTTTTTTGGGGATTCTATGAAATAGTAATTTATTTTTCATAAAGCTTTTTTTAAAGTCTTTAAATATATAACTGGTAGTATATTTAATTATTCTTCAGATGGGTTAGATATATAAGCGCTTAAAATAGTTTCCGCACCATTAGAAGTACAACCTTCAGATTTTGCATTAATCTTTAAACACGTCCATGTGTTGTATGGAGTTCCATTTGGAACTTCAACTTTAACATAGAGTTTTTGAGAGCTACCACTATTAACTGTAACAGAAATTTCTTTTAAATTTGAATTAAGATTTTCCGGTGTTAAAAATGTAACATCTAAGTCAGGACTTATATTTATTCTTTTTGAATTAACAATATTACTTTTTTTGCAGGGTTGTTCTGTTTTGTTTGAAGTAATCGTGTAAGTTTTTGAAGTGTTAGAAGTGTTTTTTAAATCTAAAGTGAAAAATGTGCCATTTTCTCCAATAGATTTTACACTTCTGTTTTTCTCAACGCTAAGTTCTGCGTTACAATCCGCTATATTTTGTGAAAAACCTTTGTTGCTATATGCGATTAAGCTTATTAAGCATAGTAATAGAGTTGTTGTTTTTCTCATGACTATATTTTGTTACTTATATTAAATTTTTTATTTTTTGATAATTAACCAAAAATTAACCATAATAGTTGGTACTAAACCTACTATTCAAAACAAAAGTCGTAACGTTTTTGAGGGAAAAACAATGTGAAGTAATCGAAACTATTAAAGCCTCACTACAGTTTGAAATTTGATTTGGGGTCATTTTTTCTAATTTATAGGTCTCGCAAATAGACATATATCTACAATGTTTTTCAAAAAAAAATGTCAAAGCACTGTTTTATTCGATAAGTTGATTTTTATTTCCTTCTTACCGACGATATGCACCATTTATCGATTAATAGAATATATAATATTCTTATATTTAATAATAAAGGTACAGTTTTGCTTTACTCATTAACTTATGTTTATTTAATTAGCAAAGAAATTGAATTTAATCGATAAAAACAACATTTTATCGAATAAAAACGCTTTTAATCGAAATCAAATGAAAACAATTATAGTCGTAAGACATGCAAAATCTTCATGGGAGTATGATGTAATCGACCATCAAAGACCATTAAAGCAAAGAGGAATTAATGATGCAAACTTAATTGCTAATAAGTTGGCAACGTTAAATCTTGATATTGATAGTGTGATAATAAGCGACGCCACAAGAACTAAATTAACTGCAGATATTATATTACCAAAACTAAAAGTTAAAGAACATATAGTGTCTTTCTCCCATAAGTTATATGATTTTTCAGGAAATAATCTATTAGAGGTTATTAAAACTTGTAAGAGTTCTATTGATACTTTAATGATTTTTGGACATAACCACGCAATTACGACTTTTGTTAATACTTTTGGAGACACTTATATAGATAATGTGCCAACTTGTGGAGTTGTAATTATAGAATTTAATATAAATAAATGGTCAGCACTTAGTCCTGGAACTACACTAAAAACTATATACCCTAAGAATTTAAGAGACTAACTACTTTTTCTAAACCTAAATACCATACTTGATATAGCCTAAAACTTAACCAAATTTTAATAGGTATTGATTAATATTTTACCCCTAAATAGAATATATTTGTTAATGAAATAACTTCATACAAATGACCAAATTAGAAAATCCTGAAAATAGATATATCAATAGAGAAATTAGTTGGTTACAGTTTAATGCTAGGGTTTTACAAGAAGCAAGTGATACTGGAGTACCTCTAATAGAACGATTACGCTTTTTAGGAATTTTTTCTAATAATTTAGATGAATTTTTTAAAGTAAGGTATGCTACAGTAAAACGTATTGTAGAAGCTGGTAAAGGCGGAAAAAATGAATTAGGTGGTATAAAAGCAAAACAACTACTTGAAATTATAACTCAAATAGTAATTAATCAGCAGGCTGAAAGTATTAGGGTTTTAGATGAAATTGATACCTCTTTAAAACAAGAATGTATTTACATTATAAATGAATCAAAACTCAATGAAAATCAGAAAACTTTTATTAGAGATTATTATTTTCAGAATATCAGTACAGCACTTGTTACTATCATTTTAAATGATTTAGTCGTTTTACCAAATTTAAAGGATAGTGCCGCATATTTAGCAGTAAAAATGGAAATGAAAGATAGCACAAAACAATTTGCGCTTGTTGAGATTCCAAAAACGGTAGATCGTTTTGTAGTTCTCCCTAGTGAGGATGAGAAAAGTTATATTATAATGGTTGATGATTTATTGAGGTATTGTTTAAGCGATATCTTCAATATTTTTGATTATGACACGATTTCTGCTCACATGATCAAAATAACACGTGATGGGGAATTAGATTTTGATAGTGATTTAAGTAAAAGTTTTGTAGAGAAAATTTCTGATAGTGTAAAGCACAGAGAAGTTGGAGAGCCTGTAAGATTTGTATACGATAAAACTATTGAAAAAGATACACTAGAGTATCTTATGCAAAAAATGGGTATTGATAATACCGATAGTATAATTCCAGGTGGGCGATATCATAATAAGCGAGATTATATGGGCTTTCCAAGCCTAGGTAGAAAAGATTTGATGTATGATAAAATTACACCTTTAAGAGTTAAAGGATTAAGTTTAGAGACTAGTATTTTTGATGCTATCTCTAAGAAAGATTACATGGTGCATGCTCCTTATCATACATTCTCATATATAGTTAAGTTTTTAAGGGAAGCTGCTCTAGATCCTAAAGTTAAAACCATAAAGATTACCATATACAGGCTTGCTCAAATTTCACATGTTGCCAGTTCTTTAATTAACGCTGCTATTAATGGTAAAACTGTTACAGTATCTATCGAGTTACGTGCTAGATTTGATGAAGAAGCTAACATCCATTACGCGCAACAAATGAAAAAAGAGGGCGTTAATTTAATTTTTGGAGTACCGGGTTTAAAAGTACATTGTAAAATGTGTGTGATTGAACGAGAAGAAGGCAAAAAACTTAAACGTTATGGGTTTATAAGCACAGGTAATTTTAATGAATCTACTGCAAAAATATATACTGATTATACGCTGTTTACATCAAAATCATCGATATTAAAAGAAGTAAATAAGGTTTTTAATTTTTTTGAAACCAATTACAGAATTTATAATTACAAACATTTAATTGTATCTCCTCATTACACAAAATCTGGGTTCTTTAAGCTAATTAATCAACAAATTGAAAAAAGTAAGAATGGCGAAGGCGGTTATATAAGGCTAAAAATGAATAGTTTGTCTAGTTATGATATGGTAGATAAGCTTTATGAAGCTAGTAACGCAGGTGTGAAAATTGATATGATTACGAGAGGTATTTGTTGCTTAATTCCAGGAGTAAAAGGACTTAGTGAGAATATTAGAGTGATAAGTATAGTGGATAAGTTTTTAGAGCATCCTAGAGTGTATATTTTTGGGAAAGATGAAGATATTAAAGTATATATCTCCTCAGCAGATTGGATGACCCGAAATATTGAAAATAGGGTAGAAGTGAGTTGTCCCATCTATAATGAGGAAATTAAACAAGAAATAATTGATAATTTTGATTTATGCTGGAGTGATAATGTAAAAGCTAGATTAATCAACACAGAAAATGAAAATGAATATCGTGTAGATGATAATCCAAAAGTAAGGTCGCAAATTGCATTGTATGATTATTATCTTGAAAAGTTAAAGAATTAGTATGCTTTCAATAAAAAAATATGCAGCAATTGATATTGGTTCAAATGCTGTGAGACTTTTAATTTCAAACGTTATTGAAGAAAAGGGCAAACCCGTAGTTTTTAAAAAAAACTCATTGGTTAGAGTGCCTATTCGTTTAGGAGCAGATGTGTTTATAAAAGGTAAAATTTCTAAAGAAAATACCTTACGTATGCTAGATACCATGCTAGCTTTTAAACTACTCATGAAATCTCATAAAGTAGTAAAGTATAAAGCATGTGCCACTTCAGCAATGCGAGAGTCTAAAAACGGTAGCGAAGTTGTAAATGCTATTTTAGAACATTCTGGTCTTAGTATCGATATTATTAATGGAGAGGAAGAAGCAGCTATTATAGCTGCCACAGATTTAAATAAATTTATTGATCCAGAAAAAATTTATTTATATGTTGATGTAGGTGGTGGTAGTACAGAGTTTTCAGTAATTAGAAACGGAGAACAAATAGCATCTCGTTCTTTTAAAATTGGAACAGTTCGTTTATTGAACGATATGGTAAAAAAAGAAGCATGGTCTGAGCTTAATCAATGGATAGATGAAAATACCAGTCAATATGAAAAAATAAGTGTTATCGGTTCTGGTGGTAACATCAATAAAATATTTAAGGTGTCTGGTAAAGCTTTAGGTAAACCACTTACATACTTTTATTTAACTACGTATTACAATACGCTTCAAAGTTATTCTTACGAAGAACGCATTACAGAATTAGCATTAAACCAAGATAGGGCAGATGTTATTATTCCAGCAATGAGAATCTACCTATCTGCTATGAAGTGGAGTGGTGCTAAACACATCTATGTACCAAAAATAGGATTAGCCGATGGTATCATTAAAAGCGTATACTTTAATACGGTTTCTAGTAATACACAGTAAAATTTTGCAATTCAACTACAATTTCTATGGTGTTTTAAATTTATAATATATATTCGTACGCATATATTTATTACAAAATATAAACCCAAAACTATTAAAAATGAAAAGATTAGCACTATTAGCTTTTTTACTTAGCCTCTGCTTACAAGGATATTCACAAGCTGGAACTTACGGTATTCGTGCAGGTTACACCATCTCTAATTTAGATTTTAAAGATGCGCCAACTATGGATAATAAACATAGAAACAGTTTTTATATTGGTTTTTATGGTGATTTTAGATTGTCAAATGCTATTTCAATTGTACCAGAACTTCAGTTTTCTCCAGAAGGCGCAAAAGCTGAAGTATTACATTTAGATTTAATACAAATGCCAGTATTTTTTAAATTTAAATTAAATGAAAAATGGCGCTTAGGTGCTGGTCCACAAGTCGCATTAAAATCTCATAAAACTGATGATGGTTTTAGTAACTTTCACTATTCAGCCATTGGTGGATTAGAATATAAATTTAACCAGATGATATATGTAGATGTTAGATATAGCTACGGCTTGTCTAATATTTTTGATGACAATTTAGGTATTGAAGCTATTAATACAAATATTCAATTAGGTATTGGTTATCAGTTTTAACCATGTATCGTTTCTGAAGTTCCAAGATTAGACATGATTTTAGCTTCATAATCAAGAAGTTGCTGCCATTTGGCGTCAACTTCTTTTTTATTACCATATTGTCTCGCAAATCCCAAAAACATAGTGTAGTGGTTAGCTTCACTCACCATTAAGTTTCTATAAAAAGTACTTAACTCTTTATCTTCTAGCTCTTCTGATAATAGTCTGAAACGCTCACAACTTCTCGCCTCAATTAATGCAGCATAAAGTAATCGGTGTACCAGTTGTGTGGTTCTACTTCCACCTTTTGGAAAAAACTTTAAAAGCTCAATTACATAGTAATCTTTTCTATCTCTACCCAAAGTCCAACCGCGCTTAATTATGATGTCGTGTACCATTTTAAAATGGCTAATTTCTTCTTTTACTAAAGCTGTCATTTCCTGAACCAAATCGGTATACTCAGGGAAACTTACTATTAAAGATATAGCAGTACTCGTTGCTTTTTGCTCACAAAAGGCATGATCGGTTAAAATATCTTCAATATTTTTTTCTACAATATTTACCCAACGTGGGTCGGTTGGTAATTTAAGTCCTAGCATCATCTATCGTTTTAAAATTAGAATTTCCGTGTGCATCAATACTTATCTTATAATATGTTTTTTTATCACTGCCAAGTACAGTATTAGAGGTAATTAATATTAGCTTACCTGTTTCTAAAGATGCTAATTCATCTACACTAATACCATTGTTTAAGTAGTGTTTTATATCCATTTTGTTGTGATAGTAATCCTCTAAAACCATAGACTTAATAACATCTTTGTAAATAAGTTTATCATCTTTATACACTGTAATTTCAGAGTCTACGCGTCTAAATTTGTGTAATATTTTAGTGGTTGTTAATTTTGGTGCATCTAGTAATGCATTCATATTCGTAAAGTTTTTAAGTTTTACGCGATAGCCATTACTTAAAATAGTATCATTTTCTACTTCAGCATAATGTTCTGGGAAAATATTTGTACTATTTAGGTGTTGTTCAGCGTTATTGAAAGCTTTGACCGATTTTTTTAAAGATTCTTGTTTTGTGAGTCTACCATCACAACTAAAAAACCAGATACATCCAATACAAACTAGTAATAAACTGTATTTCATAACTAAATATCTAAATCAAAAGTTTTTCTTAGCGCTTCAATAGCTTCATTTTTCTCCTTTAATTTCTCAAACTTGTCACGAGGTGTGTATGCATATTTTTTACTAACAGCCTCATTAACCGTAATAGAGAGTTTAATATCATAATTGTTAAGCGATTTTCTTAAAAACCCCATTAACTCGTATTGTTGGCGCTCTAATTCTACCTTATTGGTATCACTAGGAAATACTAGGTGTACTGTTGTACCTTCTACTTTAGGTGTATCAATGGCAAGTATAGAAGCTAAATTATGTTTGCCATCATTTTGCATTTTAGTGGTAAAAGCATTCCAGTATTCAATGAATGCACTTTCGGTAAAGTCTTCCTTTGGTAATTCTTTTTCATCAATAACAACCTCCATTTGTTTAATTTGATGTTCTTTTTTAGCACGAATGCTACTTAAAGATAAACCAGAAGTACGTTTGGTATCTTGCTTTAACTCAATCTTTGGAGGCGTTTTTACTTGAAATTTTTCTAAAACTTCGGCTTTTTTTGATGGAGATGGTGTAGTCTCAACCCTCTCTTCCTTTTGTATAGTCTCTGGGGCTGTAACAGTTGCCGTTTTAGGTGTACTTACAGGAATAGGTGTGATACCTTTTTTCTGAAAATAAGAAGCAGGAATTATGTAATGTTTACGGTTTTTTTTTTCTCCATCAAAAGTGATAGAGGCAAGCTGCATAAGGCATAATTCAACTAATAAGCGTTGATTTTTACTGGTTTTGTATTTGAGGTCGCAATCGTTGGCTAATGCTATACCTTTAAGTAAAAATTCTTGCGAGGCTTTTTGCGATTGCTCTAGGTACTTTTGTTTTATTTGATCGCCTACTTCTAGCAGCTCAATAGTGCTTTCGGTTTTGCTTACCAGTAAATCTCTAAAATGCGACGCTAAACCACCAATAAAATGATGTCCGTCAAAACCTTTTGATAACGTGGTATTAAATTGAATTAATAATTCGGGAATTTTATTCTCTAATATTAAATCTGTACTTGTAAAATAGGTTTCGTAATCTAGTACATTTAAATTCTCTGTAACGGCTTGTCTGGTTAGGTTTTTGCCCGAAAAGCTAACCACACGATCAAAAATAGAGAGCGCATCTCGCATGGCGCCATCGGCTTTTTGTGCAATAATATGTAGCGCATCATCCTCGGCAGTAACCCCTTGTTCTTCGGCAATATATTTTAAATACGCTTTAGCATCTTTTACCGTAATACGTTTAAAATCAAAAATCTGGCAACGCGATAAAATAGTAGGTATTATTTTATGTTTTTCAGTAGTTGCTAAAATAAAAATACAGTGTTTTGGTGGCTCTTCTAGTGTTTTTAAAAATGCGTTAAAAGCAGCCTGAGATAGCATGTGTACCTCATCAATAATATACACTTTATATTTACCTACTTGTGGTGGTATTCTAACTTGATCGGTTAAACTTCTTATATCGTCAACCGAGTTGTTTGATGCTGCATCTAGCTCAAAAATATTGAAGGCAAAATCTTCATCTTCACTTTCGCTACCGTCGCTATTTATCATTTTTGCCAAAATACGCGCACAGGTCGTTTTACCTACACCCCGCGGGCCTGTAAACAATAAGGCTTGTGCTAAGTGATTATTTTCAATAGCATTAAGCAATGTATTTGTAATAGCCTGTTGCCCTACAACATCCTTAAAGGTTTGCGGGCGGTACTTTCTGGCAGATACAACAAAGTGTTCCAATTTTGCTTAATTTAAATCAGCATCTTATGATGCTAACGACTATGTAACAAATTTAAAAATTCAGTTTTTAAATATGAATTTTGAAGTCATAATTTCATAGATAGTTATTAACAAAAGGCGGGATTATAAAATGGATGCTTAGCTTGACTTTGTCAGAAAAAATGTCGAACTTCGTTTAACGTTGGATATAAGTTATTAAAACGGACGTATGTCCAGATAAGTTACAGGGCATTAAAAAAAGATACTACATATGAATAAAATACTGACAATATCTCTGTTTCTGATTGTCACTTTAAATTGCTATTCGACAGAACAGATATCGGATTTGCTAATAGTTGAAAATGATACGCTTTATTTGAAATCTTTTCCTCTTGAAAAACTCGATTTTGAAAAATCACCATTTTCATATGGAGAATTTAATTTTCCACATACTGGATGTTGGAGAGGGTATTGTGCGACTTGGAAAATCATTGATAATAAG
Source organism: Hyunsoonleella sp. 2307UL5-6 (assembly GCF_047345485.1). NCBI lineage: Bacteria > Pseudomonadati > Bacteroidota > Flavobacteriia > Flavobacteriales > Flavobacteriaceae > Hyunsoonleella > Hyunsoonleella sp. 2307UL5-6. The sequence goes on from NZ_JBLFEN010000001.1 coordinate 79,942, forward strand.
CTGGCATTACTGGAAGTTGTGAAGGTTGATTCAACAAAACAAAAATTAGACCTCGTTGATTTCTTTAAACAAAACAATTATTCACCAAAATTTGTAAAAGGATATGTTTATGCTGATTGGTTTGACTCTAAACTTTTAATTTATTCATCGCCAGACTATTGTAGATATGCTGAATTGTATCTTGAAGAAGAATACGAATGGACAAAGAATAAGGATAATTTACAATTGGTATTTGAAAAGGGAATTTTGAAAGAGAATAATATAGTTGAGTTTGACTCTTATAAAATTGGAGACAATTTAAGCTTTGATTTTTCTCATTTTCCTCTTGGACTGATTAAAAAGAAATCGTTGAAACTAAAGGCAACAATAACTGAAGTGGGAAATGATATGGTTTCGGTTAAAATCTATTCCTATGACACCAAAAAGAGAAAAGAAATAGAGCAGATAAGAAAATTTTTTGAAAATATGGTGGATACCGATACCATACTGACCAATCCTAGATATTGGAAAAAACAAGAATAACGCCTTGTAACACCGTATAAAAATAATTGCGGTTTAGTTCCTTAATTAAAGGTCATTGCTTGTTTTGTTACGTCTGATTTTCCTTCGGAAAATTCTCGCATACAAACCCGCAACTATTCTTACACATAAACGTTAAACGAACCTCCCAAAAAAGTATAACATATAGAATTAAGCACAAACCATAGCAAATACACCCGCGTTAAGGATTGAAAGGTATATTTGAAATCCCCGACGTAGGAGGTTTGAGTAGTGAAAGCCTGACCCCGACGAAGGAGGGTAACCTGCCTGCGATACCGCAGGTAGGCAGGCGCCCAATTTTTTTTATTTATTAGGGTTTTAAATTATAGTAATTGTACTTTTGCGCATAAGTAAATCGCCTTATCGCTTTTGTACCGAATATATTTGGTACTTAAGAGGAAAGTCCGAACACCGAAGTGCAACGCAGTGGCTAACAGCCACCAGCCGAAAGGTTAGGAAAAGTGCAACAGAAAGTATGTACGGGTAATGCCGTAGTGAAACCAGGTAAACTCTGTGTGGTGCAATGCCATGTATACCAGCGTTTGAAAGCGGCACGCTTGATTGCTGGAGGGTAGGCAGCTAAAGTTTGCTGGCAACAGTAAATGTAGATAAATGATAGGGTATTCTTGTTTTTGTGTTAGGAGTACCTAAAACAGGTTCAGGATGAACAGAATTCGGCTTATAGATTTGCTTAAATATAATAAACCCTTCCCGATAATTTTGGGAAGGGTTTATGGTTAAAAAAGGGTTGGTTACTATATGTTTTATCCTTTTTCTGGCATGTATGATAAATCTGTTCGCATCATGCCTCTGTGTTCTACATATTGGTCTATATAACTCATTAGTTTGTTAAATACTTCGTAACGATCTGGACCTAAAACGTCTCTATTCATTTTAGATGTTGTGGCGCTATCTACTTCGTCTACAGCAGCTACAGATACTAAATAGTAGTTTTTCATGGTGCCAAATCCTGTATGGTATATATTGTAATATTCTTTTGAGTTTTTTTCTTCAAACATGGCTTTAATAGCTTTCATACTCTCTTTTACCTCGTCTTTGTTTTCTGCTTGGTAATGTAATTCGTACCATACACGATAGTTTTGATTAGAGGTATCTGTACCTTCGGGCGCTTTATAACTTAACTCATCTACACTATGTATTATATACGAACCATTTGCGGTGGTGTAGGATTCTATACGTTTAACCATATCTTTAAACGTATCTCCCATGGTTTCTACCATAGCAGCCATAGGTTTTTTGTCTAGTTCTGCCATATTATCTATGGGCGTAATGTAATAGTATGTAAAATCGTCTTGCGCTGCTGTAAGCCATTGTGTTTCTACATTATGTGTTTCACAGGCTTTATTAAATTCTTTTACAATTTTTTCGTAGGCCATTGCTTTTGATGGTTTTACATTGTCTTGAAATACTGTAAACATTTGTTGCGCTGTTACATGTAATGTAAAAACACTGATTACTACTAGTAATAAAATTGATTTGATGGTTTTCATAATTTATGGTTTTAAAAGTTAGAATTAAAAATTAAACCATAACTGTACTCAAAAAAAAATGTTTTTTGATTTTTTGAGCAAAGATTTTGTAGAGTACGGGACTCTTAAGGAGATGACTAAGTTACTGAAAAAAAGCTAATTATAGTTAACATATGTTAATTCTCAAACATTTTTAAAAAAACTAAATGCACTACTTCCATAGTTTTTTTGGTGCGAGAAGTGAGATAACTGCGATAAGTCTGTATGCTTAGAGTGTTCTATTATTAATATTCCTTCGTTGCCTAACATATTATTTTTAAAAATAAGTTCTGGTAGTTTTGCAAATTGCTCATCTGAGAAGTTATATGGCGGATCTGCAAAAATAATATCTGCTTGCTGTTTAGCGTTTTCTAAAAATTTAAACACATCACTTTTTATAGTGTCAATAGACATGTTAAATTTTTCGGCAGTTTCATTAATAAATTTAATGCAGCCAAAGTTTTTATCAACACAGGTAATACGTTTTGTACCTCTAGAGGCAAATTCGTAACTTATATTACCAGTACCCGCAAATAGGTCTAAAACTGAAATTTCATCAAAATAATACGTGTTATTTAAAATATTGAATAGGGATTCCTTAGCCATATCTGTAGTAGGGCGTACAGGTAATTTTTTTGGCGCTACAATTTTTCTACTTTTATGTGTTCCTGATATAATGCGCATTAAAAGCTATTTGCTATAATAAAATTAGAATATTTAGAATCTCTATCGTTGGGAATAGTAATGTTACCTTGGTGTAAAGAAATATTCCTGATGTATTTATAAGCGATGTTATATAAATCGTCTTCAAGAGCAACATTTCCTATTAAAACAAGATGTATAGTTTCGGGATTATACCCAAGCTGCTCTATTGTAAATAGCAGGTAATAGATAAAATCCTCTGGATTATCATACTCAAAAGTATTGTAAAGATTTAGCTTGTTGCGTTCTAAGGCAATTATTTCAAAATGATGCGCCGTTATGTGTGCATACACTTTGCTAGTGCTATTTTCTTTTTCAAGTTTAAGTACTTCTTCTACTAATAGTGTAGAATAGTGTTTAAAGGTAAATTCTCCAAAAGCTTCGTAAATGTAATTATTAACATTTATATAGGGTACGTATACATTTACACTATCATTTACTTCTAGAGTATCATAGCATAAGACATCAGATTTTAGAATCTTAGAATTAAATTTTAAATAATCGGCTAAATAGTCTGCATTAAATAAAGGTTTAGGTACTAGTGTAGATAATTCGTTTTCATGAATCACTAAAATATCATCAAATACAGTTTTAAGGTAATCTCTAATATCAAAATAATGCATTATCCGCTCTAGAGCTTCATAGGGATTATTTTTTTTATCAAAAGGGATATGCTCAAAATTTGTAATTGAGTTTGAAGCTGTATTTAGGACACAAAAAGAAAGTCCACTCAAACTAATTTGAATGGACAACTTTTTATCTGTAATTGTATCTAAACTTTTAGTCTTTTTTAGTGCCATAAGTTTTTGGCCAGTTACCTATAGTTTTTATTTCATCCATAGAACCAACTTTAATTTCATCTCCATTTACGGCTTCTACAGAAAGCACTTGGTTTTCTTGCATTACCAATTCTTTTGGTTGATCAAAAAGAATAATATCTTTTTTTACTGAAGCTTCAAAAACAGGAATATTAATGTCGTTTTGTTCTAAATAACCAGCTTGTAATTTAAACTTAGCGCCTGCTTCACCAACAGGAACATTCATCATCGTTTTGTACCTATCAGAATTTTTGAATATAGAATCTTTAACGGATCTTGTACCTAAAGTATCAATTATAACAACATCTTTAGTCATAGTAGTTAAACCAAACCTTTTATTCGCTTCTTTATCAATAATACTCGAATCTCTACGTTGTGTTAATGTAAATTCTGCAGTATCAATAAACTTTACTAAGTTATCCCAGTTGCCTTCAAATTTACCAGTAACAGTTTTATGGGCTAATTGTGCTTCTCTAATATCTTCTAAACTTTTAATAACTTCAGCATAACGCTTTTCTTTCTCTTGGTTAAAAAGAATAGGGTTGTAAATAGACATAAATGTTAAATACCCTAAAGCAAAAATACCTATCCATAACACAAGCATTAATACTGGTCTTAATTTGCTTGGTATAAATTTGTCAATAAGTTTTACTAATCCAATAGTAACAAGTATTACTGCAATAACTCCTATAATAAACATCATAGTCTTAAAATTTGTTTAAAGTTTTTTAATGGTCTCTCGCAAATCTACAATTTTTTTTCAATGGTTAAAACTATACTTAATAAAAATCATTTCTATATTTGAATAATTTCTAAATCCTTTTTTCTTTTTTATGACTTCGGCAGAATTTTATTCTCTAGTAAAACAACATTTTCCTTTTCAGCCTACCATAAAACAAGATATTGTTTTACAGCAACTGTCTCAGTTTATATTTAGTAAAGCATCAAATTCTATTTATTTGTTAAAAGGTTACGCAGGTACTGGTAAAACTACTATTGTGAGTACCATTGTTAATAATTTATGGAAAGCAAAAATGAGTGCGGTGTTATTAGCGCCTACTGGTAGAGCTGCTAAGGTAATTTCTAATTATTCTAAAAAAGAGGCATTTACCATTCATAAAAAAATATATTTTCCAAAAAAAAATTCTGGAGGTGGTGTAAAATTTGTGTTGCAACCCAATAAGCATAAAAACACCATTTTTATAGTAGATGAAGCTTCAATGATTCCCGATACGCCAGGAGATTCTAAATTATTCGAAAACGGTTCTTTATTAGATGATTTAATGCAGTATGTATATTCTGGTTTTAAATGCAAACTGTTACTTATTGGCGATACCGCGCAATTACCACCAGTTAAATTAGATATAAGTCCAGCTTTAGACGAGAATAAGTTGGCATTAAATTATAATAAAGAAGTCACTAAAATGGAGTTGGACGAGGTTGTGCGACAAGAGGCAGACTCTGGTATTTTAATAAATGCTACAGCCTTACGAGAAACCTTGGCTAGCAGTTTTTTAGATACTTTTAAATTTGAATTACAGGGGTTTACAGATATTGTACGATTAGTAGATGGTTACGAAATTATGGATGCCATTAACGACGCCTACAGTAATTTAGGTAATGAAGATACTGCTATTATTGTACGTAGTAATAAGCGTGCCAATATGTATAACCAACAAATACGAAGCAGGATTTTATTTAATGAGCATGAGCTAAGTTCTGGCGATTACTTAATGGTAGTTAAAAATAATTATTTTTGGATAAAACCTACTACAGAAGCTGGTTTTATAGCAAACGGCGATATTGTTGAAGTACTAGAAATTTTTAGTATTGTAGAATTATATGGTTTTCGCTTCGCGGAAGTAAAAGTACGTATGGTAGATTACCCAAAAATGAAACCTTTTGAAACCGTATTGCTTTTAGACACTATTACTGCAGAAACACCATCTCTATCTTATGAGGATTCTAATAGATTGTACCAAGAAGTAATGAAGGATTTTGAAAACGAAACCAGCAACTATAAAAAATTTTTAAAAGTAAAATCCAATAAACATTTTAATGCATTACAGGTTAAATTCTCGTATGCAATAACTTGTCATAAATCGCAAGGTGGACAGTGGAATACGGTTTTTGTAGAACAACCTTATTTACCCAATGGTATAGATGTTGATTATTTACGATGGCTTTACACCGCAGTAACTAGAGCAAAAGAAAAATTATATCTTATAGGATTTAAAAATGATTTTTTTGAAGCGTAAAATAATTATAGATTTTAGTAGCAGTAAAGAGTTTGTATAGTTCTTATTAAGTTTAGTAATTACATTTAAAATATTTTAATGCGTTGCTAAAAATTGGGCTTTTTACTTTATCAAAAAAATAGTTGTAGATTGGTTTACACAAAAATTAACAAAATAAAGTCCTCTTTAAGGATTTAGTAGTTTATGACACCAGAAACAGTACTTAGTATTTGCTTAGGCATTGGGTTATCAGCTTCCGTCGGTTTTCGGGTGTTTTTACCTTTATTCGCATTAAGTTTAGCAGCTTACTTTAATGTTTGGCAGCTTAACGAATCTTGGCAATGGGTAGGAGGGATACCAGCACTTATTACATTAGGTGTTGCAACCTTAGTCGAAATTTGTGCCTATTTTATTCCTTATATTGATAACTTATTAGACAGTATTGCAGTGCCTTTGGCTGCCATAGCAGGTACAGCTGTAATGTTATCTACAGTTGCAGATTTAAGTGAAGTTACCACTTGGGCTTTAGCTATTATAGCAGGTGGTGGTACTGCAGCAGCTATTGCAGGTACATCAGGCACCACACGATTAGCATCTACAGCAACTACGGGTGGTTTAGCAAATCCTATTGTAGCAACACTAGAAACAGGTTCATCGGTAGTAATGTCTACCCTTTCCATTTTTGTACCTATTGTGGCTATTATTCTGGCAGTTGTTATTTTAGTTGTTATTTTTAAATTTTTTATCCGTTTCAAAACAAAGAAGAAACCAATTGGATAAATATTTGGTATTTTTGATATTTCAATTTATAACCGTTACATGAAAATTATTTCGATGATTCCTGCGCGTTATAGCGCATCTCGATTTCCAGGTAAGCTCATGCAAGATTTAGGAGGTAAAACTGTAATTCTCCAAACGTATCAAGCTACTGTGGCCACCAATTTATTTGATGATGTTATTGTAGTTACCGATAGCACTGTTATTTATGATGAAATTGCTACTAATGGAGGTAAAGTAATGCTTAGTAAAAAAGAGCATGATTGTGGCAGTGATAGAATAGCAGAAGCTATTGAGCATCTAGATGTTGATGTTGTGGTTAATGTACAGGGAGATGAGCCATTTACCGACGAGGTTTCTTTACGAAAATTGATAGCTGTTTTTAAAGAAGACACTAAGAAAGAAGTGGATTTAGCATCTTTAATGGTACACATTTCTAATGAAGATGAGATTAAAAACCCAAACACGGTAAAAGTAGTTTTAGATAATAAAAATTTCGCGTTGTATTTTTCTCGAAGCCCAATACCATATCCTCGTGATACTTCGGTAGCTGTTAAATATTACAAGCACAAAGGTGTGTATGCTTTTAGAAAAGACGCACTTTTAGACTTTTATCGTTTACCAATGTTAACCCTAGAAGCTTCAGAAAAACTTGAACAATTACGATATTTAGAATACGGGAAACGTATTAAAATGGTAGAAACATCTGTAGAAGGTGTTGAAATTGATACGCCTGAAGATTTAGAACGCGCAAAGAAACTATGGAAATAGATTACAGTACTATAAAAGTAATTGGTTTTGATGCCGATGATACACTTTGGGTAAACGAAACGTATTTTCGTGAAGCAGAGCTTGAGTTTGCTAAATTACTGTCTGGGTTTGAAACGCCAAATAAGATAGACCAGGAGCTTTTTAAAAAAGAAATCGGAAATTTACCATTGTATGGTTACGGTATTAAAGCTTTTACTTTATCTATGGTAGAGTGTGCTTTAGAGCTTTCAAACTATACATTACCAAATGCAACTATTGAAAAAATTCTGAATATTGGTAAAAACATGTTGAATAAGCCTGTAGAATTACTTGATGGTGTAGAAGAGGTTTTAGAGCAATTATCAAAAAAATATAGATTGATTTTAGCTACCAAAGGCGATTTGTTAGACCAAGAGCGTAAGTTGGAAAAATCTGGTTTAACTACTTATTTTCATCATATTGAAGTTTTAAGTGATAAGCAAAATGCTAACTACTCAAAGCTTTTAAATCATTTAGATATTAATCCTTCAGAATTTTTAATGGTAGGAAATTCATTAAAATCTGATGTTTTACCGCTAGTAAATATTAAAGCTAAGGCTATACATGTTCCCTTTCATAACACATGGGCGCATGAGATGGTTACCCAAAAAGAAACAAGTGGAAAAAAATATGAAACAATTAACACCTTGCGAGACCTTTTAAAAATGGTGTAGCAAACAAAATAATAGAATACTTTAAAAAATTTTAAATACGTAAATTAAAATAATACTATTTTTACGTTTTGTAAAAGCAACAATACTAAATGAGTTATAAAAACTTTCCAATGGTGCCAAGAGTTATTTTTGGCAGAGGTAGTTTCAATCAGTTAAGTGAATTATTATCCCCAAATCGCTTAAGTAATGCTGCACCATTTATCTTTTTGGTAGATGATGTTTTTAGAACTGAAATTAACGTAACTTCTAGAATACCTATTTCTTATCAAGATAGAATTGTGTATGTATCTACAAAGGAAGAACCTAAAACATCTCAAGTAGATGCGTTGGTAGAAGATATCATATTAACTTCAAAAGAAAGACCGTCAGGTATTATAGGAATTGGAGGAGGTTCCATTTTAGATTTAGCTAAGGCCGTAGCTATAATGTTAACTAATGAAGGTAATGCTGAAGACTACCAAGGTTGGGATTTAGTAAAAAATAAAGCCATATATCATGTTGGTATTCCAACAATTTCTGGAACAGGTGCAGAGGTTTCAAGAACCACAGTTTTAACAGGGCCAACGCGAAAGTTGGGTATAAATTCTGATTTCACCCCATTTGATCAAGTCGTCTTAGATCCAGAAATGACAAATGGCGCTCCTAAAGAACAATGGTTTTATACAGGAATGGATTGTTTTATTCATTGCGTAGAGTCATTAAAAGGTACTTACCTAAATGCGTTTAGTAGAACCTATGGAGAGATGGCTTACAACATCTGTAAAGAGATTTATTTAGATGGTAAATTATCAAAAAAAGAAGCGCAAGATAAGTTAATGATGGCCTCATGGCATGGCGGGATGAGTATTGCATATTCTCAAGTAGGTGTAGCGCACGCCATGAGTTATGGTTTATCCTATTTATTAGGTACTAAACACGGTATCGGTAATTGTATTGTTTTTAATCATTTAGAAGAGTTTTATTCTGAGGGTGTAAAACTTTTTAAAAAAATGGTAGAAATTCATAATATAAAGTTGCCAACAGGAATTTGTGCAGATTTAAGTGATAAAGATTTAGATACTATGATAGGTATTGCTTTAAGTTTAGAACCATTATGGGAAAATGCTGTAGGTAAAAATTGGAAAAAAATAATTACGCCTAAAAAACTCAAAGCACTTTATATAAAAATGTAGTATGAAGCAAAGGCTGGCTAAATTTATTTATTTCAAATTACTGGGTTGGCAAGTTGATGGACACTATAAAACATTTCAAAACGATATTAAAAAAGCAGTAATTATTGCTGTACCTCACACAAGCTGGCACGATTTCTATATTGGAGTTCTAGTTAGAGAAGTATTAGGTATAAAAGTGAATTTTATAGGTAAAAAAGAACTTTTTATGTTCCCTTTTGGTTTTTTTTTTAAAGCCTTGGGCGGTATACCTGCAGACAGACAAAACCACCAAAATAAAGTAGAGGCTATTGTAAAATTATTTAAAGAAAATGATACATTTAGAATTGCTTTAGCACCAGAAGGTACAAGAAAAAAAGTAGATAAATGGCGTACAGGCTTCTATTACATTGCTAAAGCAGCTAAAGTGCCAGTAGTGATGTTTACTTTAGATTTTAAAAATAAACGAAACACGTTTTCAAAACCATTTTATCCCACTGAAAATGTAGAGTGTGATTTTAAAATTTTAGAAGGATTTTTTAAAGACGTAAAAGGTAAAATTCCAAAATATTCTTAATTAAAAACAAATAGTGGCATACATTTTGATTTATAAATTGTGAGGTTAATGAAACATAAAGTAAACAATTAATTGTCCCTAAAAAGAAACATAAACCTATTGTAAAAAAGCTACTTTTATTTAAGGTAGCTTTTTTAGTATTTATAAACTATAACTTACAAAATTGTTTTTATAAAGAATTAGCTTTGTTATTAAACTAAAAAAGCTGATGAATAGTCATCAGCTTTTTTTGTAGCGAGAGGGGGGCACGATCCCCCGACCTCCGGGTTATGAATCCGACGCTCTAACCAACTGAGCTACCTCGCCATTTTGAGGTTGCAAATATATAAACAATATTAATGTACACAAACATAACTCGTGTAAAATATTATGAAAAATAATTGTAAAACTTACCAATTAATGTATATATTGAGCAATACAAAATTTAAACACTTTCATGGACGATAAAACAAAATTTGAAATAGAATTTCCTATACAAGCATCCCCTCAATTATTATATCAATACATATCTACACCATCGGGTTTATCAGAGTGGTTTTCAGACAATGTTAATTCTAGAGGCGAGTTATTTACCTTTATTTGGGATGACAGTGAAGAACAAGCAAAATTGTTAAGTAAGAAAAGTGGAGAGCGTGTAAAATTTAGATGGGTAGCTGATGAAGAAGACGGTGCATCTTGTTATTTTGAAATAAGAATTCAAGTTGATGAAATTACAAAAGATGTATCCTTAATGGTAACTGATTTTGCGGAAGATGATGAGGTTGATGAAGCAAAAATGCTTTGGGATAATCAAATTTCTGACTTAAAACAAGTGTTAGGTTCTGCATAAAAAACATTATTTTAATTTTATATTTGTCTCGAATTTATTTCGGGACTTTTTTTATGGTAAATTTTAACGGAACACTATTAGAGAATACTACAAATATTTCTATAAATAATCGTGGATATACTTACGGTGATGCACTTTTTGAAACGTTAAAAGTGGTTAATGGAAAAATTCTTTTTTGGGAAGATCATTATTTTAGATTAATGGCTTCAATGCGTATTATGCGTATGGAAATACCGATGAATTTTACGATGGAGTTTTTGGAGCATCAAATTTATGATACTTTAGAAGCTAATCATTTAGAACAAGATAATGCAAGAGTTAAACTTATTGTTCATAGAAATGAAGGCGGTTTGTATTTACCAAAGCAAAACGCTATAGGTTACAACATAAGTGTTAAGCCGTTAGAGGATGCTATTTATAATTTAAGTGAAACTACCTATGAAGTAGACCTCTTTAAAGACTATTATGTTGCACCTACATTACTTTCAACTTTAAAAACAAATAATAAAGTTATTAATGTTGTAGGAAGTATTTTTGCTAATGAAAATGGATTTGATAATTGTTTATTGTTAAACACAAATAAAAATGTAGTGGAGGCATTAAATGGAAATTTGTTTTTAGTTAAAGATAATTACATAAAAACACCACCACTAATTGATGGCTGTTTAAAAGGCGTAATGCGAACTCAATTAATTAAGATTATAGAAAAAATGGAAGGTTTTGAATTTTCAGAAACATCAATTTCTCCTTTTGAGCTTCAAAAAGCAGATGAACTTTTTATAACAAATATTATTACAGGAATTCAGCCTATTTCAAAATACAGAAAAAAGAGTTTTAAAATTGAAGTTGCAAAAACATTACTTACTCGGTTAAATACTGCAGTAAGGTTAGCTTAATTATAATTTGGATTTTCTGGTGCATTAGACCAAATGCTATATTCGCCACCAAGCTCTAACATTTTTTCTTTCCAAAATGATGCATAATCTTTTTCAATGATATTTTTTTCGTAAATATTTTCTGAAACTAGCCATGAATTGGCTTTAAGCTCATTATCTAACTGGTTAGAATCCCAACCAGAATACCCTAAAAAGAAACGAATATCATTTTCATCGATTGTATTATTAGTAATTAATTCTGCTACTCTTTTAAAATCGCCTCCCCAGAAAATACCTAAAGAAATTTCTATACTATCGGGAATAAGCTCTGGTACCTTATGAATAAAATAAAGATTGTCTTGCTCTACAGGGCCACCATTGTATACTTTAAATGCAGCTTCTACTTCAGGTATTAGGTCGTTTATAGTATACTCTAAAGGCTTGTTTAATATAAAACCTATAGAACCTTCTAAGGTATGATCTGCTAATAAAACTATAGAGCGATTAAAAGAAACATCTCCAATTATAGCTGGTTCTGCAATTAACAAATCGCCTTTTTTGGGGCTAGTGCTCGTCATATGTTAATTATTTAATAAACTAAAACTAACATTATTTTATTAAAAAAGCAACTTTTCTAGTATGGATATAAAAAAAATGCTTCCCATTATGGAAAGCATTTTTCTATTTTTCTAAACTAATAATTAGTTTACAGCACTTGATAAATCAGATCCAGCTTTAAACTTAACAACGTTTTTAGCTTTAATTTTTATTGTAGCACCAGTTTGTGGGTTTCTTCCTTCTCTTGCAGATCTTTTAGAAACTGACCAAGAACCAAAACCAACTAAAGAAACTCTATTTCCTTTTTGTAAAGCACCTTCTATTTCTATAAGTGCACATTCTAAAGCTTTCTTAGCAGCTGCTTTAGTGATTCCTGCGTGTTCTGCCATTGCATCGATTAAATCTGTTTTGTTCATAATTTAAATTTTAATTATTAATAAATTGGTTAAACTTTATTGTTAAATCCTATACAAATTTATACGGATTATGCTTTCATGCAAGTAATAGCAAGGGAAATACAGGGTTTTGTTGATAACTTATAGCATTTGTTAATAAAGGATGTGTTATTTGTCGATTTTTTGTAAAATCAGTGATACAAAGGGATTAGCGCATTTTAGCATCGGTTTCAAATTTATACCCATTTAGGAGTGCTTTTACATCCATAAGTTTTTTTCCTGGAAGCTTAAGTTTTGTAATATTAATAAACCCTTTTTTAACAGCTACTTTTAAAGTTTTCTTGGTAGAGATTATGGCTCCTACTTGGTAATCATGCTGCTCAATTTCTTTTTCAGCCTCATATATCTTAATATTTAGTAGTTCAGTCCCATTTATTAATTCGCACCACGCTGCAGGATAAGGGCTTAATCCTCTAATTTTATCATAGATTTTAGTAATAGTATCACTCCAGTCTATCTTACAATTGTCTTTATTAAGCTTATAAGCGGTTTTAATGTCGCTATTATCAATTTGCGGTGTAGTTGTAGCACTATCATCTTTTATAGCTTCTACGGTTTTTAAAACTAGTAAACTACCCAAATGCATTAATTTATCATGAAGACTTCCTGCGTTTTCATCTGGTGCAATAGATATTTCATTTTGAAATATCATGGCACCAGTATCAATCTTTTCATCAATAAAGAATGTAGAAACACCAGTTTTTGTTTCACCATTAATAATTGCCCAATTAATAGGAGCTGCACCACGGTAATTTGGCAGTAATGATGCATGCAAATTAAATGTACCATATTTTGGCATTTCCCATACCACCTTTGGTAACATTCTAAAAGCAACAACTATTTGTAAATTTGCGTCTAGAGCTCTTAATTCACTAACAAAATCTTTGTGTTTTAGATTAGTGGGTTGCAATATGGTTACTCCTTTATCCTTAGCATATTGTTTTACAGCACTTTCATTAAGTTTTCTTCCGCGTCCTGCAGGTTTATCTGGTGCTGTAATAACACCTACTATATTATATCCTTTTTCTACAAGTGTTTTTAGAATGGTAACCGCAAAATGTGGGGTTCCCATAAACACAATTCTCAAATCTTTCATTAGGTTTTATATTATAAATGACTTAATTTATATGTATTAGTTGTTGTAATTGTAATAATTTTGTGTTCTAAAAGTAGTTTTAAAACATGTTTAGTTTCGCTATCCTCACAAGCAACCAGTTTGGTAATTTCTCGTGATGATTTATCTCCATTTTCTAAAAGTTTAATAATAGCATCTTTTAAATTTTCAGATTTTTTATTAGGCGTTGTTTTGTTTTCAATACAAACTGTGCAAATGCCACAGGGTTTAGTGTTTTTTTCTCCAAAGTAATTAAGCAATTGCATGCTTTTACATACATAGGTATCATTAATGTAGTTAATTACCGCATTTACTTGAGTTTCTTTAAGTTTATTTTGTTGTTTGATAATATGTGCAATTCTATTTATGGTTTTATCATCTTCTCTGGGTTCTATAAACGTGATTTGAGCATCGGTTTTTGAGTGATTTAGCCTAATAAGATTATCTTTTTCTAATTGTTTTAATGTTTGTATAAGTTGATGCTCTGAGATAGATGCTTTTTCTGCAATTTTTGACGTACTGATATCTACATCGTGATCAAAAATGCCGCCATAAGAGCGAAGTATAGATTTAATAGTTATACTATATTCAGGATGTTTTTCTATATATTTAAATATGGTAACGTTAGTACTTGTAAATTTAATTGCAACTTTATTTTTAAATTTTTTAGACATTGCTATAATGCTATTTCTATCTAAAGCCAGTAACGAATTATAACAAAGGATGGTATTAAAATTATAAGTTTTACAAAAATGACCAAAATCAAAATCAAAAGTTAAATGTATACCTTCACCATAAGATATCTGGAAGTAGTTACAAAGTTTTCTGTAAACATGTTTTATAGTATCTACAGATGCTAACACGTTTAAAAACTGATTTTTCACAAGATTCTCATCGTTATTGTTTTTCAAAATAATAGCAAAAGCGCGTTCTCCATTTCTCCCAACTCTTCCAGCTTCTTGAAAGTAACTTTCTATACTTTCAGGTAAATTTAAATGAATAACCGTTTTTACATCAGGTTTGTCTATACCCATACCAAATGCATTGGTAGCTACCATAACTTGTTTTTGGTTAGTCATCCAACTGTTCATATTGGTATCTTTCTCGGTATTATTAAGGCCTCCATGGTAATACGTAGCTTTTATATTTTTTGTGTTTAAAAATGTACTAACCTCAATTGTAGCTTTTCTACTTCTTACGTAAACAATAGAAGGGTTTTTATATTTTTTTAAAATGCGCTCAAGACGATAATATTTATCTTCTTCATGTAAAACCATATAGCCTAAATTAGGTCTATAAAACGATTGTTTATACACTTTAGGTTTTATAAAATCTAGCTGCTTAATAATATCATCAACAATTTTAGGTTTTGCGGTAGCAGTTAAAGCTATAATATTGGCAGAAGGTTTTAATTCTCTAATTTTTATGATATTACCGTACGAAGGCCTAAAGTCATTTCCCCATTGCGATATACAATGTGCTTCATCAACCGCTATAAGGTTTACTTGCATTTGTCGTATGCGGTCTTGCACTATTTCCTGTTGTAAACGTTCGGGCGATAGGTACAAAAATTTATAGTTGCCATAAATACAATTGTCTAAAAGTGTGTCTAATTCTTTTTTTGATATACCGCTAGTTATTGCTAAGGCTTTGATGCCTTTAGAGTTTAAATTTTCTACTTGATCTTTCATTAAAGCTATTAATGGCGAAACCACAATACATATACCATTTTTAATCAGTGCCGGTATTTGAAAACAAATAGATTTACCACCACCTGTTGGTAATAAAGCAAACACATCATCACCTTCTAAGACAGCATTAATAATAGCTTCTTGGTTTTCTCTAAATGCAGTAAATTTCCAATAGCGTTCTAGTATGTTTATAGGGTGTAAACTCACTATATACTTAAGGTTTTTAAAATAAAATCTGTACGTGCTTCAACAGTTCCAAAAGGGACATTAATAGGTGTGTAATCTAAATTTTTATAGGTTTGTAACAGGTAATCATGAATTTTTTCGGCTTGCGAAAAACTTTCATAACGTTCATTATCAATTTTATATATAGCTTCCCAAGGTTTTAGTATAAAAACACTGTTGTAGGTAAGCGTTTTAGAGGTTGTAATAAAATTATCTGGATAAGTATCTCCAATGTAGTCCATGTAGGCTAAAACATCAGGAATACCTCGGTCAAAAAAAACTGTCTCAGTATTCAGTATTTCAGAGGTGTTATATTGATTAACTCTACCTTTTAATAGTAATTCGCTAAATAACAAAGGATTAGTTAAAAAAAGTTGATCTATACCTTCCTTTTGTGCATCTAAAATAACTTGTCTGGAAATTTCTTCTAAACAGTTATAATTTCTTTTTATGAGTTCATTAATAATTGTAGATTTTCCTGTTCCAGGTCCACCTGTAATAACAATCTTTTTTGGATTCAATATGAATTATATTTTAAATGTAAAATTCGGAATTTAACTGCTATAAAAAAAATGGAAATGAAACCTTATATTTGCAGCTCAAAAAAATGACGATGAGCGAGACTCCTAATCAAGACGAATTTTACAAAAAACTTAAAACACAATTACTTGATACTACATTGTGGCCTAGTGAGTATTTATATAAATTTATAGTGAAAACTAATCCAACAGAAATTAAGAAGATTGAAGGGTTATTTAATAATATTGGTGCAGTAATTAGCACTAAGGTGTCTAAAAATGGAAAATATACAAGTATTTCTATAAATGTTAGAATGAAAAACCCAGACAATGTTATTGCTAAATACAAAGAAGTTGCCGAAAAGGTTGAAGGTGTTATAAGTTTGTAATTTTTTTAAGCAACCTTACATGAGTTTTTGCATCTAACTAAAAACATCAATCATGAAAAAAATTATTTTAGGCTTTGTTTTAATTCTTTTTAGTTTTAGTTGTGAATCTACAGACGGAGTTTCTGATGGTGAATACTCCATAGATTTAGACACCCGTGAAATAGGAGATGTAAGCGTTCCAGATCCAGGTAATGGCAATGGAAATAATACACCTGCTGGGAAAATAACTGCTGGTGAGTGGAATGATCTTTCTAATTGGGAATTTTGGAATACGTTAATTAACTCTCAAGATTACAATAAATATAAAAATAGTTGGAGTTTTAATACAGCTCAAAGAATTGCAGTAAAGGTTTTGAAAACTAATCAAAACCCTTTTAATAATGCTAGAGTTTCTCTTTATAAAAATGATGAATTGCTCACTGAAACAAAAACAGATAATTTAGGGGAAGCAAATTTTTTTATCAATATGTTTGATTCTTCAGGAGAATCAACTAAACTTATAGAATACTCTATCAACATTAACGGTATAGCACAAGAAACTGTTTTAAGTTTTGGTGAAAGTGTACATACCTTTATACTAAATAAAAAAGATGACGCTATAGAAAATAAAATAGAACTTGCTTTTATGGTAGATGCTACGGGATCAATGTCTGACGAGCTTGAATTTTTAAAAAATGATTTAACCGATGTCATCAATAAGGTTAAAAATAGTAATGAAGGTAGTACCATTAATACAGCAGCTGTATTTTACAGAGATCATGGAGATGCTTATGTTACAAAGCGCTCTGATTTTTCAGCATCAATTAAAACAACTTCACAGTTTATTAAACAACAGTTTGCGAATGGAGGTGGAGATTATCCCGAAGCTGTTGATGAAGCTTTGCTTGAAACAGTTAATGATTTACAGTGGAGTAATACCTCTAAAACTAGAATTGCATTTTTATTACTAGATGCGCCGCCACACGATAATATACAGGTTAGTGCAAACCTAGAAAATGCAATTAAAGCATCAATAAAAAAAGGGATAAAACTTATTCCTATTGTGGCAAGTGGTATAGATAAAAACACTGAATTTTTAATGCGATATTTTGCTATTGCTACTAATGGTACCTATGTTTTTATAACTGATGATAGTGGTATAGGAAATGATCATTTAGAACCAACTATAGGAGCATATAAAGTTGAGTTTTTAAATGATTTATTAGTGCGTCTTATTAATAAATATGCTAAATAAGTATTAACATTTTTTTTGTGTAGTCTGTTTTTTCGTATTTTGCGGCTTACTTCATAGAATTTTAATACTACACTTTTATTTTGATAGATAATTTAGAATACAATACTGAGCGAGAACATTTAATTATTCCTGAATATGGGCGTCATCTTCAAAAAATGATAAACCATGCAAAAAGCAGAGAAACTAAAGAAGAGCGCGAAAAATTAGCAAAAGCCATTATATCTGTAATGGGTAATTTGCAACCACATTTACGAGACGTTGCAGATTTTCAACATAAGCTATGGGATCAATTATTTATTATGTCTAATTTTGAATTAGATGTAGATTCTCCATACACAAAACCATCAAAAGAGGTGCTTTCTGAGCGTCCACAGCCCTTAAAATATCCGCAAAACCATCCTAAATATCGTTTTTATGGCAACAATATAAAAACGATGATTGATGTTGCAAATACATGGGAAGAAGGCGAATTAAAAGAAGCCTTGCTGTATACCATTGCAAACCACATGAAAAAGTGTTTTTTAAATTGGAACAAAGATACGGTGGAAGATATTGTAATTTTTAATCATTTATACGAGCTTTCTAATGGTAAGATAGATTTGAGAAATTCAGAAGAGGATTTATCAGATTCTAATAGCTTAATGCGTTCTAAAAGTAAGTATAGTAACAATAATAATAAAAAGAAAAAGAATTCTAATAATCGTCAAAGAAAACGCTACTAAAACTACCTATGGGAACATTTAAAATTGAAGGAGGTCATAAGCTAAAAGGCAGCATACAACCTCAAGGAGCAAAAAATGAAGCACTTCAAATTCTTTGCGCAGTTTTACTTACGCCAGAGCAAGTTACCATAACTAACATTCCTGATATTATTGATGTAAATAAGCTTATTAGTTTGTTAAAAAAATTGGGCGTTAAAGTTGAAAAACTATCAAAAGGCACATATACTTTTAAAGCTGATGCTGTAGATTTAGATTATTTAGAATCTGATCAATTTAAAATTGATGGTAGAGGTTTACGAGGTTCTATAATGATTGTTGGCCCTTTATTAGCAAGATTTGGCAGAGGTTATATTCCAAAACCAGGTGGTGATAAAATAGGGCGTAGACGTTTAGATACTCATTTTGAAGGCTTAATAAAACTAGGCGCTAAGTTTGGTTACAGTAAAGAAGATCAGTTTTACGGGGTAGAAGCAAAAA
The DNA here is from genome assembly GCF_047345485.1 of Hyunsoonleella sp. 2307UL5-6. Lineage (NCBI taxonomy): Bacteria > Pseudomonadati > Bacteroidota > Flavobacteriia > Flavobacteriales > Flavobacteriaceae > Hyunsoonleella > Hyunsoonleella sp. 2307UL5-6. Next base: position 98,820 of record NZ_JBLFEN010000001.1, read on the forward strand.
AACTAAATGGCACTTACATGTTACTTGAAGAAGCCTCAGTTACTGGTACTGCAAATATAGTTATGGCTGCAGTTTTAGCCCAAGGGCAAACCACAATTTACAATGCTGCCTGTGAGCCTTACTTACAACAGCTATGTAAGATGCTTAATAGAATGGGGGCAAAAATTAGCGGTGTTGGCTCAAACATGTTAATTATTGATGGTGTTGAAAGTTTAGGCGGTACCGATCATAAAATGCTTCCTGATATGATTGAAATAGGCAGTTGGATAGGTTTAGCAGCAATGACGAAAAGTGAGCTTACTATTAAAAACGTAAGTTGGAATGATTTAGGAGTTATACCAAATGTATTTAGAAAATTAGGAATAACTGTTGAAAAACAAGGAGATGATATACATATTCCTGCACATACAGATGGCTACGAAATTCAAAGTTTTATAGATGGATCTATCTTAACGATTTCTGATGCTCCATGGCCAGGGTTTACACCAGATTTACTAAGTATAATTTTAGTAGTAGCTACACAGGCTAGAGGTAGTGTATTAATACATCAAAAAATGTTTGAAAGTCGTTTGTTTTTCGTGGACAAATTGATAGATATGGGCGCAAAAATTATCTTGTGCGATCCTCATAGGGCAACCGTTATTGGTCATGATTTTAAATCAACCTTAAAAGCTACTACAATGACGTCTCCCGATATTAGAGCAGGAGTATCACTGTTAATTGCTGCATTGTCAGCAAAAGGTACATCTACCATCCAAAATATTGAACAGATTGATCGTGGTTATGAAGATATTGATGATCGTTTAAGAGCTATTGGTGCAAAAATAGAACGTGTTAACTAAAATTTTAAACCCATGAAAAAAATAGTAACGGTACAATTGCTATTATGTATAATGTTATTTTCTTCTTGTATTGATAAAAAAGAAACACAAAAAGAAAATGTATCTAATAGTCGTATAAAATCACCTTCTCTGGAACTAATTTGGGAAACAGACACTTTACTTACTACTAGCGAAGCTGTTTTATATGATGCATCATCACAAATTATTTATGTAGCAAACGTTAATAATGCCCCGTGGGATAAAGATGATAATGGTTTTATTTCTACAATAAATACCAAAGGAGAAATAATAAATTTAAAATGGATAGAAGGTCTAAGTGGGCCAAAAGGCATGGGTATCTTAAACGGGAAACTTTACGTAAATGATATAGATCGTGTTGTTGAAATAGAGATAGCTACAAAAAAAGTTACTAATACTTATACTGTTGAAGATGTGCCACACTTAAACGATATTACCACCTCAGATAATGCGGTATATGTGTCTGGTTCAAACTCTGATGCTATATATAAAATTGAAAATAGTGAATTGAATGAAATTGCTACAGATAGTTTAGGACGATTAAATGGATTATCCTACCAAAAAGAAGGGATTTACTATGCTACTTCTAGCACACATAATTTTGGTATTTATAGTGAAACCAACAATACATTTAAAACACTAGTTAATGGTGTAGGCCATGGTGATGGTGTTATTAAATTAGAAAATGATGATTTTATAGTATCTAGTTGGCAAGGAGAAATTTTTTATATTCATAGTAAAGATTGGAGTAAAACACAGCTTTTAGATACTAGAGCACAAAAGATAAATGCAGCAGATATTGCATATATACCAGCTACCAAAACACTGTTAGTGCCCACATTTTTTCATAATACAGTAATGGCATATAAAGTTATTACTCATTAAATTGTGATTAAGAAAAAGATATTCTATGTTTAAATGTATATCTTTGTAGTAAAGGTTTAGCATTATGCTAACATAATTAGGAATCATGTGTAAATCATGAGCTGTCGCGCAACTGTAAGTAGTTATTAATCTATAACTATAAGTCAGACACTAGCCTTTTTAAATTGACAATTTGCTTTCGCGATAAAAAGCCAAGTCTAGACTGTATACTTTCCTTTAAGGTAACTTAGTGCAGATAAATGCTTGCCTATTTTTTATTTCGAATAATAAAAAGAAATAAGATGAAAACAATAAAATTACAAAGAGGTCCTCTTTTATGTTGGGATATCTACTCTGGATATCTAGCACAACAAGCTAAAAATTTTAATAGGCAATTAGAATTAGATTTTTTAAAGTCTCTAAAACGGCAATATAATTTATTATTAGACTTCGATTTACTTTTAGAAAACAGAGACTTTGATGCTTTAGTATTAACTAATGCTAATCAAGAAATTTGTTGGGTTAATAAAGGATTTACTAAAATGACGGGTTACTCCACTAAATATGCTGTTGGAAAAAAGCCTAATTTTTTGCAAGGAGAAGCTACATCGAAAACTAAGGTGGATAACATACGAATGCACATAAAACGAGGTATTGCCGTTAAAGAAAATGTTATTAATTATCGCAAAAATGGCGAGGCTTATCATTGTGAAATTCACATTCTTCCTTTAAAAGATCAACATCAAAACATAACACATCTTTTAGCCTTAGAAAATGTGGTAAATAACTAAATACCTCTTTGTTGCAAAATAAAATTTCATCTATTATTTTAAGGTATAGTATTTAAATAACTATTGTTAGCTTAAATTATTTTTCTACATTTTAGTCATCAATATAGTTACATCTTTATTCAATAGTATCAAGGTTATATTTTAAATCCATGTAATTTAGTTGCTCTTGAATTTAAGTATGAAGAAATTGATTTTGTCTATTAGTATCGTCCTTATTTTGTGTATTAATTTAGTGTATTGGTCTACGCATACTACATCAAAAACCTTTGATACTTGCAGTTTACTTGATGGCAGAAGCATGGATACAATAGATTTTAGAAATCACGATTCTGTTTTACTTATTCCCAATGATTTATATAAAAGTGATATTGTTAAAAACCTTATTCAAGGAGAACAATATAGAGCGGCATGGGCTACACCTGTTAAGTTTCCAATTCTCTTTTTAGATACATTAAAAGGAGGTGTTAATGTAATTGAAGAAGGCGGGGGAAAGCAAACACACTCCCTTGATGTAAAGGATGAAAATGGTATTTTATACTCACTTAGAAGTATAAATAAAAACCCAAAGCCCTTAATTCCTGATGTATTAAAAATTTTAGGTTTAGAGAATATAGTAGTTGATGGTATATCATCACAACACCCATATGGCGCACTTTTAGCGGCTAAACTAGCTGATGCTGTAAATATATACCATACCAACCCCAAGGCTTATTTTTTACCAAAACAATCAACTTTAGGCAACTACAATCAAAAATATGGTAACCGACTATTTCTTTTGGAGTATGAAACTGAAGGTGAAATAAATTGGACATTATATAAAAATGTGTTAGAACTTCTAGATACTGATGATTTACAAGAATTTAAAGTAAAACATAAAGATAAAATCTCTATTGATAAAGCAGAATATATAAAGGTGCGTTTATTTGATATGGTAATAGGTGATTGGGACAGGCATGCCAAACAATGGGGTTGGGCTATTGAAGCGATAGATAATATGTATTTAGCACACCCGATAGCAGGAGATAGAGACAATGCTTTTTTTGATATTGAAGGTATAATACCAATGATAGCATCATACAAACACATAACTCCTAAACTTAGGCCATTTGCTTCTGATATTGATTTTTTTACAGGTTTAGTGTATGATATAGACCGCTATTTTTTAATAGGTACAGATATCCATTTATTTATTGAACAAGCAATTGAAATTCAAAGACACCTTACAAATATTAAAATTGATGAAGCATTTATGGTATGGCCAAGGCCAATATCTAAATTACATAGAAAAGAAATCTCAGATAAAATTAAAAGCAGGCGTGATAATTTGATAGAATACGCCAAAACTTTTAAAAAGACAATAGATAAACTTGGTGTTTTAGATGTGTCTATAAAAGGCTTTGAAGATTTAAATTTACCAGAGGAATTGATAAAATGTTTTGATTGCTAGAATTTACGTAGAAGTACGTATTTTTTTTAATACGGAAAAACCATAATTTCGTTTACAACGTATAATGAGTAATTATTACTGATGCATGCAACAAAAAAGTAGTAACCAACCACTATTAAACTAACTTAACTCTACAACAAAATGACACTATTTAGTAAAATTTTTGAAACTAAAAATAGTAACATACAGATAACATTAATTTATCAATATTTCTCTTCAAATAGTGGAATTTTGTGTAAAATTACGTACTAATAGGTACGCTTTTTATTGTTTTATATGTTAGTTTTACGTTTTAGTTTACATCGTCTTATTCTTCCTTTTATCAGATAATTAATAATGTATAATGCTTTTGTGTAATTTAATTTTAATATATTGATTATGAGTGTTTTAGATAATATTTTCGTTAAAAAAGTAGTTAAGTCAAAGCAAATTTTCCCTAACCGTGATTTAAAATTACATTGTAAACCTATTGCAGAAAACGGGAGATTTTTAGCGCTAGAATTTGTAAAACTCATTAAGAATGCTGAGGGCATAGACTTAAATTTTAAGATTGAATCTTTAAAGTTTGTAGATGAATTTCTTGAAAGGTATAGTGGAAAAGAAGATGTGAATAATTTTGCCGAAATAATCTTTACAGCTGGTTGTTACTGTGGACAAGTTATGGTAGAAAATGCTAACGGTATTTGGACTAATGTTAGTGAAAAAGATATGCCAGTAAAATATAAAATGATGCCATTAGTCATTAAATTACCCAATGGGATTATTTGTGACCCAATACGAAAAGCGTTTAAAAGATTCGCAAATGGACAGTTTGATAGTATTTCTTATTTTTATAAAGTGTTTACGCATCAAAAAGTTTACTGATAGATTTTGTTTAAGTAGTTTAAACACAAATGCGTAAAATTATTACGAATTAACACAGACTAAATGCTTAAGAAGTATATAGTTTTAAGAAACTACCATAGCAGGTGAGTGCGTTAAGGATAGTATTGGAAAGCCCACAGCGACGTAGGAGCGAGGACTTGGAAAGGATAGCCTGACCCGATAAGGGAACGCCAAAAAAAATTAAATAAACTTTGCAAAAACACTTTGTTTAATATCCTGCCACTCATCTTTTAAAATGCCATAACAACAAGTATTTCTTTTAAAACCATCTAACAGTAAAACATTTTTTCTTAGCAAACCTTCTAAGGTGCCGCCAATTTTTTCAACGGCTTTTCTTGAGGCAATGTTGCGTTCGTCTATTCTAAATTCCACCTTTTCAAAATTCATTTTTTCAAAAGCGTATTGTAGCATTAAAAACTTCATGTTTGTATTTAATCCTGCGCCTTGAAAACTTCTACCTATCCACGTAGATCCAATTTCCAGTACACTATTATGATGGTTCATATTCATATATCTAGACGTGCCAGCATAAGTATTTACTGTTTTATCAAATACAATAAATGGTAATGCGGTATTATTACGCTGCTTTACTAAAGCTGTTTGTACGTAAGCTTTTAAGTCTTTTGAGGTATTTACTTTAGTGGGAGAATATTGCACTAGCTTAGGTTCTTTACCTATTTTTATTAAATGCTGGTAGTTGTTTAGTGTAAGAGGTAATAATTTTACTCTTGTATTTTCTAGTATAGTTGGCATTTTTGTATTTTTACTCAATAAATAAGGTTAATTTTTAGATGATAATTAGTGTTTAAAAATTCTTTAAGGTTACATTTATTATTTGTTTGCACATTGCAAAAATATAAAAGATATCTATGCAAATTTCGAAGGAGGATGTATTAAAGCGCGCAAATGCTATCACCAAAAATACACTAATGGAAACATTGGAGATTGAGATGATAGATTTTGGTGATGATTTTGTGATTGGGCGAATGCCGGTTAACAAAAGGGTTTACCAACCAGATGGTGTGCTTCATGGTGGTGCTACTGTGGCTTTAGCAGAGACTACAGGTAGTTTTGCAGCTGAATTGTTTTTAAATCGTAACGCGTTTTTTGTTAGAGGTATAGAGATAAGCGCAAACCATATAAAGAGTGTAAAGGATGGTTATGTTTATGCTACTGCAAAATTTATCCATAAGGGAAGAACCACTCAATTGTTTGAAATAAGGGTTACTGATGATGATGATAACTTGATTTCGATATGTAAATTAACAACTGTTTCATTACCCAAAAAAAAATAAAGACTTGCAAGATTTTTTTGATTGCTTAGCTAAGCAATATTCCGATAACTTACCTTTTGTTGTTTATAGAAAGCCTAATACCTCTGAGATAAAAGCAGTACTACAAAATGATGATACAATTCATGTAACAAATGATTTTGAAACTACAGGATTTGTATTTTCACCATTTGATAATGCATTTGAAACTGTGATATTACCTTTGGCACATTCTAAAATGCTATCTACGATATATACTTTTAATCATGTAGATGAATTATTGAAAGATGATATAGATGCTTTAAAATCCAATAAACAAGCACATGTAGATCTTGTTAAAAAAGCTATAGAACATATAAAAACAAGCGATTTACAAAAAGTTGTAGTATCTCGTAAAGAGATTTTAGATTTAGAGGATATTAATATATTTTCAATATTTAAAAAACTTTTAGCATCTTATAAGTCAGCATTTACATACTGTTGGTATCATCCTAAAGTAGGGTTATGGTTGGGGGCAACTCCAGAAACGTTATTGAAAATTGAAGGGAGACATTTCTCTATGATGGCTTTGGCTGGTACGCAGGATTATAAAGGTACTTTAAATGTAGAGTGGCAGTACAAAGAATTGCAAGAACAACAGTTTGTAACCGATTTTATTTTAGATAATATAGCAACTAGCGTAAGTAATATAACGATTTCTGATGTAGAAACTGTAAAAGCGGGGAATTTGTTACACCTACGAACTTTAATTAAAGGACACTTAAATTTACAAAATTTAAATCTAAAAAAACTGCTTAATAATTTACACCCAACACCCGCAGTTTGCGGTTTACCTAAAGAAAAAGCAAAAGTATTTATATTAAAAAATGAAAACTACTTGCGTGAGTTTTATACTGGTTTTTTAGGTGAATTAAATTTTGATGTTAATATAAAACCTAGAACCGGAAAAAGAAATATTGAAAATAGAGCTTATACGATACAAAAAAGAAGTACACAACTTTATGTAAATCTACGCTGTATGCAGATTAAAGATAATACAGCACTTGTTTATGTTGGTGGGGGTATAACTGAAACTTCAAACCCAGAAAGCGAGTGGTTGGAAACTATATCTAAATCTAAGGTCGTTAAAAAGGTGTTATAGGCAAATACTTTTGTTTAGCATTTCCGTATTTTTGTAATAAGATTTATGCTAAATGATATATCCTAAAATACCGCTTGCGCAAACCGTTATTCAATTGTGTAAAGCAAAACATATTAAACATATTATTATCTCTCCTGGTAGCCGAAGTGCGCCATTAACTATAGGATTTACAAATGATGATTTTTTTAAGTGTTACAGTATTGTAGATGAGCGTTGTGCAGCTTTTTTTGCTATGGGTATAGCTCAACAACTAAAGGTGCCTACAGCTTTGGTATGTACATCTGGTAGTGCGTTATTAAATTATTATCCAGCGGTAGCCGAGGCATTTTATAGTGATATTCCATTAGTGGTATTATCTGCAGATAGACCCAAACATTTGGTAGGGATTGGAGATGGACAAACCATTAATCAAAAAAATGTATATGATAATCATATTTTATATTCTGCTAATTTAAAGTTGGATATAACTGATGAAAAAAACATACCTAGTTATGATGAGCTACCCATCATGAAAAACTTAGAGAATAAGTTGGAGCGTTTTTTAGGTTTGCAAGAAGATATACAGTCGTATAATGAGCAAGAAATAAATAAAGCAATTAATATATCTAAGTTAAAAAAGGGACCAGCACATATAAATATTCCTTTTGATGAACCGCTTTATGAAACGGTAGATACACTTACAGTAGCACCAAAAAATATTGAATTTACACCTTCTGAAAATAGTATAGATACTTTTGATTTAAAAACGCGTATTAAAGATTGGAGTACTGCATCTAAAAAAATGATTTTAGTTGGTGTACACCAACCCAATGAAATTAATAACCAGTATTTTGAAGAATTAGCTAAAGATGATAGCGTTATTGTTCTTACCGAAACAACATCTAACATACACCATGAAAGTTTTTTTCCTAGTATAGATCAACTCATTGGGCCATTATCAGAAATAGAACAGCAGCAATTGCAACCTGATATTTTATTAACTTTTGGTGGTTTAGTTGTATCAAAAAAAATTAAAGCATTACTTAGAAAATTTAAACCCAAAGCACATTGGCATATAGATGAGAATAAAGCTAATGACACCTTTTTTTGTTTAACGCACCATATAAAAGTTACGCCACAATTATTTTTTAAATCATTTATACCCAAGATTACGCGTTATAAAAAAAGTAGTTATAAACCATTATGGCTTAAAGTGAAATCTCACCGTTTAACCAAACATAAAACATATATACAAGATATACCTTTTAGTGATTTTAAAGCTTTTGATACAATTTTAAAGTTGATACCCAATAATACCATTTTACAAGTAGGTAATAGCTCTGCAATTAGATATACACAGTTATTTTCTATTAATAAAACGCTGGAAGTTTTCTGTAATCGTGGTACTAGCGGAATAGATGGTAGCACATCTACAGCAATTGGTTGTGCAGTGGCAAATACTAAAGCAACCACATGTATTACCGGAGATTTAAGTTTTTTTTATGATAGTAATGCCCTTTGGAATACTTACATACCTAATACGTTTAGAATTATACTAATAAATAACGAAGGTGGTGGTATTTTTAGAATATTACCTGGGCACAAAAACACTGACAATTTTAATACTTATTTTGAAACCAGACATCATTTAAATGCAAAACATTTATGCCAAATGTTTAATTTTGAATATGTTACTGTAGCCGATAATGATACGCTTAAAAATGAGTTGTCGAGCTTCTTTAAGCCCTCTAAAACCCCAAAGCTTTTGGAGGTTTTTACACCACAGGATATTAATGATGAAATTCTTTTAGACTATTTTAATGCTGTCAAGTGATAGAATGTGACTTAACAAAAGTTTATGTGTCTAAAAATTGATTATATTTAGTAAATAATTATTAACTTAAAAATACAATTTTATCATGAGTAAACGTGACGAACTTATTACAAAGTATGCTTCGGATTTAAAAGAAAAATGTGGTGTAACTGCAGACATGGATTTATTAAAAAAGGTAACTATTGGTTGTGGTCCATCAATTTATAATGCTGATGCCTCTACGGTATCAGGGTCTGATGCTTCTGAATTAGCTACAGTTAAAAACAACTTTTTAATTAAGAAATTAGGATTAAGCGATGGTCCTAAATTAGACGAAGCTATTGCTTCTGTTATGGAAACTTATGGAAAATCTAATCGTAGTAAATACAGAGCTGTAGTGTATTATTTATTAACTAAGCACTTTGGAAAAGAGTCTGTTTACTAGAATATGACTTATTTTAATATTTAAGCGTTGCATTATTGTAGCGCTTTTTTTTTGCTCTAATTTTTATAGGATACACGCTTTAAAAGCGGTTATAGTAATAGTGTTAGCAGGTAGTTGCGCAAGGGATAGAACGGCATGTTTGAAATCCCCGACGAAGGAGGGATTGAGTAGTGAAAGCCCGACCCTTTAGGGTTGCGCCATAATAATAAAATGTTACCTTTGCTAACTATGAAATTAGGAGAAATAAATACCTTAGAAATACTTCGAGAAACAGACCACGGTGTGTATTTAATTGATGCAAATGATGAAGAAGTATTGCTACCCAATAGATATGTGCCTTCTGAATTTAAAATTTGGGATAAAATTGATGTTTTTGTTTATTTAGATAATGAAGAAAGGCTTGTAGCTTCTACTGATATGCCTTATATAAAGCGTAATGAATTTGCCTTATTACGGTGCAACCAAGTTACAGATTTTGGTGCGTTTTTAGATTGGGGATTAGTAAAAGAGTTGTTTTGCCCGTTTAGAGAACAAGCCTTTAATATGAAACCAGGTGGCTGGTATTTGGTGTATTGTTATTTAGATGAAAAAAGCGAGCGCCTTGTGGCATCTAGTAAAACAAATCGCTTTTTAGATAATAAAACCTTAACGGTTGCCGAGTTTGAAGAGGTAGATTTAATAGCATCTCATCCATCAGATATTGGGTGGAATGTTATTGTAAATAAAAAACATACAGGATTAATTTATAAGGATAATATTTTTAAGGATATTAGTGTAGGTGACACGTTAAAAGGCGTTGTTAAAAAAATTAGACCAGGTAATAAGCTTGATATTTCTTTAGAAAAAATGGGCTATAGAAATATTGAACCTAATGCACAACGTGTATTACAAGAGTTAGAAGATAATGATGGATTTATTAACCTAACAGACAAATCTAATCCCGAAGCTATAAAAACACAATTACAGATGAGTAAAAAAAGTTTTAAAAAAGCTGTTGGGACTCTATATAAACAGCGGCAGATAGTTATTAAGCCAGATGGTATACATTTGGTTTAATTATAAAACTCACTTTTAAATCTTAACATGTTTGTTCTATTGATTTAGTTGTGTTAGAGAAAATAAATTACTTTTTTTAACCTTGTGATACACATGGTTAATTGCATCATAAATAGTGTCGTAGTATATTTTTTCTGAAATGCAAAAGTCGTTTTCTATAATAGCATTCATCATAGAAATAGAGTCGTGGCCAACAACTCCATAAGATTGTAAGTTTCTCAGTTGCGCTCTGTATTTTTGAATGTTTTTAAAATCTATGGAATACGAATTTATTCTGTTAGCAATCACTCCAAATGGCTGTTTATCTCCAAAAAAAGATTTTAATTCATCTAAAATTAGATGTGCATTATTTATATTAAAATGTATACCTTCATTTAATTCTACTATTGCAATATGATTAAAAAAGAAAATATGTCCTAGATTGGTTTGAACAGATTTTACAATTTGACAAGAAAAATCAGATTCTGTTATTTTCATAATAAAATAGTTTACATCTTAGATAGATTTGAGCTTATTCTTAATTAAATAGCTAAATCATTTATTATTATGACACTTATATGATGATATAGTCACAACTATTTGGTTTCTCTTTCTTATCCTATTATTTTAATACATTTTTATAGTTTTAAATAAATACATTTCAAAATAGTTATTTTTGCAAAATGATATTAAAAGATACCATTGTAGCTTTGGCTACACCATCTGGTGCAGGAGCTATTGCAATTATACGTTTATCTGGAAAGGACGCAATTTCTATTGCAGAAAAGCAGTTTAAGTCTATCTCAGGAAAGCTTTTAAGTAAGCAACAAACACATACGATACATTTAGGGCATGTTATAGACGATTCTATTATTTTAGATGAAGTTTTGGTGTCATTATTCAAAAACCCTAATTCGTACACCGGAGAAAATGTTGTTGAGATTTCTTGTCATGGTTCTAATTATATTCAACAAGAAATTATTCAGTTATTTCTTAGAAAGGGCTGCAGAATGGCTAATGCTGGAGAGTTTACACTTAGAGCATTTTTAAATGGAAAGTTAGATTTAAGTCAGGCTGAAGCTGTTGCAGATTTAATAGCTAGTGATAATGCAGCATCTCATCAAATTGCTATGCAACAAATGCGCGGTGGGTTTTCTTCAGAAATAGCAAAACTACGCGTAGAGTTATTAAATTTTGCCTCACTTATAGAATTAGAATTAGATTTTTCAGAAGAAGATGTTGAGTTTGCAGATAGAACTCAGTTTAAAGCATTAATTACCCGTATTAATTTTGTTCTAAAACGATTAATAGACTCGTTTGCTGTTGGTAATGTTATAAAAAACGGAATACCAGTGGCTATTGTCGGTGAGCCTAACGTGGGTAAATCTACACTACTAAATGCTTTGTTAAATGAAGAACGAGCTATCGTTTCAGAAATTGCGGGTACTACAAGAGACACTATAGAAGATGAAATAACTATAGGAGGTTTTGGGTTTAGGTTTATTGATACTGCGGGTATACGTGAAACCGAAGATGTTGTTGAAAGTATAGGTATTAAAAAAACATTTGAAAAAATAGAACAGGCACAAGTTGTAGTTTATCTTTTTGAAGCTGATGTTATTTCGAATGATAGCGAGAAATCTCATAATATACAGCTTGAAATAGAAAAAATAAAAAACAAATATCCGCAAAAACCCTTGTTAACAGTAGCTAATAAGGTTGATAAAGTTGATGATACTAACTTAGCTAAGTTAAATACTGAAATAGAAGACATTTATTTATTATCGGCAAAAACAGGTTTGGGTGTGGAGCAATTAACCAATACACTACTAAATTTAATCAATACTGGGGCTTTACGAAATAATGAAACTATTGTCACCAACTCTCGCCATTATGATGCTTTATTAAAATCTTTTGAAGAAATACAGAAAGTTAAAGAAGGACTAGAAACAAACTTATCAGGAGATTTATTGGCTATTGATATTAGGCAAGCATTATACCACTTTGGAGAGATTACAGGTGAAATTACTAATGATGATTTATTAGGAAATATTTTTGCTAATTTTTGTATTGGGAAGTAACCGCATCTATCATAAATATTTTAAGTCAAATTTAAAATATTTAACGCTACTTATTGTTCCCTTTACAGCAAATGCGGCCTTATAACCTTTAGTAGTTTGAAAAGGTATAATACGCCATAAATCTTTCTCGTTTTCATCCCAAATAGTTTCATATAATTCAGCATTTTCATCTGTCTCAATTGATATAGAAAATGAATCTAATGGAAAAGATAACCCTTTAGATTTTGCTTTTACAAAAGCTTCTTTTCTTGTCCAACCTCTATAAAATGCTTCAGTTTGTAATGGCTTAGCAATTTTTTTAAGAGCCTTAATTTCATGTTTCGAAAAGTAATTATCTACAATATCTAAAATATCAAATGTTCTTTTAGTGTATTCTACATCAATACCAAAATCGTAATTATTTACAAAGCCAATAACAGCCAAATCTTCAGCATGCGATACGTTAAACTTTAATGTGGTATCCATATCAAAATATGGTTTACCAAATTCGCTATAAATTAAGTTAACGTCTTTAGGGTTTATTTTTAAATAATTACCAGATAAGTATCTTAAAACACCTCTAGTAATTATAAATTGTTGTCTATCCTTATCAAATCTAAATTTTGAAGCTTTAATAAGTTCTTCTTTAGATAAAATTTCCTTGAAAAATTGAATTTTGTTTCTTAAAGTATTAAGAGTTACTAACCAGACATGTATAGAATTATCAGATATAGTATAGTTTCTAGTATCTAAATAATTCATCTTAATTACAATTTAATTTTAACGGTTAAGCTATGCATTTATGCCTAATACAGGAGTTAATTTTTTAGCTTGGTATTCTTTTTGAATTTTATAAAATTTCTCCAAATTTTGAGAATACATATTTTCTTTTGTAAGTAAAGTGGTAATAGCCGTTTTTATATCTTCAGGTGTATCATTTTCTTTTTCCCTAACTAAAGCAATTTTGTAGTATTTCATTCTTGCAGCAGTACCGTCTTTATCCACTCTATGCCATGAATAAATTAGCATTGGTGTTTTATTAATAATACATTCATTTATGGTATTTATACCTGCATGATTTATGCAACAGTCTACGTGTTTTAATAATTCTGGCTGAGAAACCCAATTAAACAGTTGTACATTATCAGGAATAGTATAAAGTTCATTTTTAGTTAAAAGTCCACCAAGAGAAACTATTAAAATCCATTCTGAGTTATTTCCAACAGCTTCTAAAAGTTTATTTAAAAAGGGTAAATCACCTTTCTCCATAGAGCCCATACCACAATATATCAACTTTTTATTATCCTTAATTTTAGCTTCTATAAGTTGATTTAAGCGAAAACGATCATTTTCAGGGTAATTAGCATCAATTCTATTTTGATAAACCATTAAGCCTAAATAGATAAGATTGTCAGGGTTTTTATGTGGAAACTCCATTTCTTTAAGAGTTAGTGTAAGAATTGGAAGTTTGTTATAAATAAAATGAGAAGGAAAATTTCTTAATATTAAATGTTTAGTGTTAAAACCTACGCTTTTGGCATATTTTTTTAAAATAGATCTTCTGTAGTTTCTAAATGTTAATATATCAGAAATATATCTTAAGTATATTTTTGCTTTTAATTTAAGCCAATACTTCTCAATTTCAATCGTGCTTTTAATTGAATTTTTAATCGGAATAATAGGTGATTTAATTGAAGGCAAACCCGCTATTTTTCTCATACAAAACCAAGGGCTTAATAATTTAAGCGGTATTTTTAAACCATAGGCAGCAAAAATTATTTCATGAAGCTGCATATCACATATTACTAAATCTGGCTTTATTTTTTTTAGAGTTTCAATATAAACGGGTATGTGTAATTCTTTCTTTAAAGTTTCAAATCCTAGATCTCTGCTTGTAAAATGAGTTTTAAATCGCTCTTTCCAAGAATTTTTTTTAACAGCATTTGGTTTGTACCAAAATTTTATAGGCGGTACTTCTAAAAACTTAAAACCTTCGTTTTCAATTAGGTTCTTTACATCAATAGGGCAGAGGAATGTAATTGAGTGTCCTTCAGATTCTAATCTTCTAGCTAACTCAAAAGAAGCATATAATAGTCCTTTTAATTTTGAAGTACATATTGCAATATGAGCCATGTTATAGTATTAGTTTTCTTTTATCGCCTTTTCAATTTGTTTTGCAAGTTTACCAGCATAAGGTACATCAAAAAGTTGGTGGTGTTGTCCTTCTGTATATAGTAAATCAATATCATTAGTTGTCACACTTTTCCAACCATTAATATATGTCGGGTTTAAATTTTTGTCAGGCTTTTCAGTAAGAATAAGCGTGGTGGTTCCAGAATGTTTTTTTTGCCAACTATATTTTTTATAAATGTGTACTAAATTACGTTTTATTTTATCTAGATTTTTTTTGTGTGATGTGGCAAATAATTTTATGATTATTGATTTTAAAAATCGGTCGTAATTATTTCCAATCATTAACTTTACAGCATTTAAGGGATTAGTAGTTAAACGATTAAAAAAACCAGATATACGCATTTTTACTCGAGTTGGGTCGGTAAAATCTTCTTGGTCTATAATACTATCTATTACTATTAGGTTAGTAGAGTTACCATATTTTTTTAATTCTTCTGATATTTCTATACCAACAGCAGAACTAAAACAATACACTAGTAAATTATAAGGACCTTCGGGTTGTATATCTTTAATTTCTTTAGCATAGTCTTTAGCCATATTTTCTATGCTATCATGTGTGTTTTCGTTGCTACTTATACCAGACGGTTGTATTGCATAAACTGGTCTGTCAGCATCTAAACCATTTGCAATAGGGTTAAAGAAAAATACAAAACCACCACCTCCATGGATACAAAATAAAGGTGCTTTGTTTCCTGAGGATCTTATTGGTACAACATATTTCCAAGCTTTAGTATCTTCTTTGTTTAGAATATAATCGCTTAATGATGTTATAGTGGAGTGTTCTAAAAGCGTAATAGGAGGTATTTTTAATTTTAGTTTCTTTTCAATTAGCGAAAACATTTTTATAGCTAATAATGATTTTCCACCAATTTTAAAAAAACTATCAGTTGTACTAATAGCTGTTTTATTTAATAGTGACTCCCAAATTTTCAAAAGTTCTAATTCTGTTTTATTTTTAGGAGCAATAATCTTAGTATTCTTAACTATTTTATCTGTAGTGTCATTATTCGTTGATATAATTTGTTTTGGAATAGGTGTAATGTTTGCTAATACATTATCAATGTCTGAATCAAAATTTGTGTTTAGTAATACAATAACCTCTTCAAATCGATTTAAAATCCAGTTGTTTATTTCTGAAGAAAAAAGTGTAGCGTCACTTTTTAAATATATACCAATTTCTTCATCAGTTTTTATGATTATCGTTAAAGGATAAGTTGTAGTAATTCCGCTTTCTGAACTATGAACTTTAATGTTACCAACCTCAATATCATCCCAAGGGTAATTTTCAAAAATAAAAAGATTATCTAATAATGAGGTTTTATCATAATCTAACCACTCAGAAATTTCAGAAATAGAAAACTGTTCGTATTTTCTAGATTCTAATTGGTTTTGTTGTATGTGTTTTAGCCAATTTTTGATACTAGAATCTTTTTGTAATACTGTTCTAAAAGGTAATACGTTCGCAAACATTCCTGAGATTAGGTTAATGTTTGGAAAGTTTCCAGAACGTCCAGAAACAGTATTACCAAAGGTTATATCTTGTCTATTGGAATATTTTGAAAGTATAAGAGCCCAAATACCCTGAAAAAGCGTGTTAGGTGTAACTTGATACGATTTAGCTAATCCGTTGGTCATTGACGTAATGTTTTCACTAAGTTTTAAAGCGTTAGTTTCTATGGTATCAACATCATATTGTTTTTTATTGAATAAAAACGGATTGTTAAAATTCTTAAAGCTAGCTCTCCAGAAGTCTTTAGCTGCTTCTGTGTCTGTTTTTTTTAGCCAATTTAAATAGGATTTTTTATTTGGTACTATGGGCAGTTTAGGAGTAGTATTATTTAATAAATTCTCATAAACTATAAATAAATCTTTAATGATGATACTCGTGGACCAACCATCTAAAAGTAGATGATGACAACTCCAAACAAAATAGTGTGACGTGTTTTTTGTTTTTATTAAGCGCATTTGTGATAATGGCGCTTGTTGAAAATTTATACCTTTTTCTCTATTACTTTGCTTAAGTACTTGTAGTTCATTTTCCTGCTTTAAGCGTGTGTAACTAGACCAATCTAAAACTTCTAGATTAACTGTAGTTTCAGTTTGTATTAGTTGAATTGGTGTTTCCAAGTTTTTCCAATGTATTGAGGTTCTTAAAACCTCATGCCTTTTTACTACTAAATGCCATGCTTTTTCAAAAACTACTATATCTAAATTACCATCAATAGTACATTTTACATTAAGAAAGCCTTGATCGTATTTAGAAGTTAAATGATGAAACAGGATACTCTGTTGCATAGTACTTACAGGAAATATATCCTCAATACCATTTGTGTTGCTTTGGTGCTTAATAATGGTATCTAGCTCTTCTTGTTTTAAATTAACCTCAGGAAAATCTGATGGTGTATACTTTGGTTTTGTATCTAAACAATGAGTTACTATAGCTTTTAAGGTCTCGTTAAAATCAGCAATCAAACTTAAAATAACATCCTCTTTTATTATGGTATTGGCATATATCCAACTTATTTCTAAAATACCATTTTTAATAAGCGCATTTATTTCCAAAGGATATTGCCTTTCAGTTAGAGGATGTATTGTGTTTTTTGAAATAAACTCTATACTACTATCTCCAGTATTTTGTTTACCTAAAAAATTAAATACAATTTCTGGCGCATATGTAGTGCTTAATTTTGAAGTTAAATAACGTAATATTCCATAACCTATACCGCCATTTGGTATACGCCGCATATCTTCTTTAGTAGCTATTATTTTTGAAGCTATACTAGTTGTTATATCATTATTAAAACGTTTTGGATAAAACGAGGTAAACCATCCTACGGTGTTAGATAAATCTATAGCTGTGTGTTGTGTTTCTCTGCCATGTCGCTCTAAAGCAATAGTGATGTTTTTACGTTTTGTATGTTTGCTAATAGCTTCTATTATAGCGGTTAATAGTAGCTCATCAGTTTTTGTAGAGTAGGTATTATTTGCTTTATTAAGTATATTACTAGTAATGTAATTCTCAATATTGTACTTGATAACACTTACATCTTTTTGTTGTATAGGCTCGTTTACTTGATCTTCTTTAAGAAAAACTGGTTTTATAGAAGTTTGAGATTCCCAAAAATTTACTTCTTTTAAAATTGTTTTAGAATTGGCTAAATCTGTGATATGATTATTCCAAGTTTTTATTGAAGCTGTTTTAGCATTTGGTGTACTAAATTTTTTGTGTTGTATTGCATCTGTATAACTATTTATAATAATTTGCCATGAAACAAAATCTATAACTAAATGATGCGCTAAAAGCACAATAATATCAGTAGCAATAGTTTCGGTTTTAAAATAAATACATTTAAAAAGCGAACCAAACTCTAATGATGTATTGCTTTGAATAGTTTTTAACTTTGTCTCAATGATAGTGTTATAATTTGAAGATGACTCCCTAGAAATATCTATTACCTTAAATGCATCTATGCTATCTGGTTTTAAGACTTTTGCTTTCCATTTTTCTTGAACTTTATAGAAACTCAAACGCAACGCATCATGAGTTTTTACAATATATGTTGTGATATCTTTTAATGTTTTTTCATTAAAAGTAGTTGGTAAATCTTTTATTTTGAATGCTTGATTCCAGTAGTTTGGTACTAATTTATGGGTTTCAAAAAACCATTTTTGAATAGGGGAAAGCGGTATTTCTCCAATAACGATGTCATAATTTTTTTTGAGATCATTATTTTCTAATGAAACAAACATAGCTAACTCTGCAATAGATTGATGCTCAAATAATTGGTTTGGAGCAATAGCAATTCCAGCTTTTCGTGCTTTTGCAATAATTTGAATACTTGTAATAGAATCTCCGCCAACTTCGAAGAAATTATCAGTTGTACTCAAAAGCTTTATATCTAAAATATCCTTCCAAATATCAAGCAATTTTTGCTCAATGTCATTTTTTGGTTTTTCAACAGGTTGTGTTTCATTTAATTTAGAAACCACTTCAATTTTACTTAGTGCAGTTTTATCTACTTTCCCATTTGGTAAAAGTGGTATTTCATCAACCCTTATAAAACTACTGGGTACCATATAATCTGGCAAAATATTTTTAAGACTATGTTTTAATTTTTGCTCATCAAATTCGGTTTCTGGTTTTATATAGGCAATTAATCGTTTGGGTTTACCCTCGTTATGGGTTACTAAAACTACAGATTGCTTAACTAAAATATTCTTATTTAAAGTGTTTTCTATATCATCTAATTCTACCCTGTAGCCTCTTATCTTGATTTGTTGATCTACTCTTCCTAAAAAATCTATACTACCATCATTCCTATACTTTCCTAAGTCACCAGTTTTATAGAGCCTTTCTTTTGGGTATGGTAAATTATCAATAAAAGCCTTTTTGGTTAAATCTGGTCTATTTAAATAACCGTTTGATAATCCTTGACCTCCTACATAAATTTCCCCTACAACTCCAAAAGGCACTTCTTTGTTATCAGTATCTAAAATATAAATTTTTGCATTAGCTACTGGTTTACCAATAGGTACGCTTTTTTTATCTATATCTTCGGGTACAATTTTATGCGCAATACACCAAACTGATGCTTCTGTTGGTCCATATTCATTATATAGTGACGATTTTGGTAATATTTTAAAATGGGTGTCACATAGTGATGGTGTACACGCTTCTCCTGCAACAACCACTGTATTTAAACTTTTTAATTTATTAGATTCTACATTATTTAATATAATGTGATATAAGGATGGTAGCATTAGCGTATGGCTAATATCATATTGTGCTATAGTATTAGCAATTTTTATAATATCTTGTTCTATGCGTTTTTTAGTAATAACTAAATTTCCACCCGTACAAAGTGTCCAGAAAATTCCAGCCTTAGAGCTATCAAAAGAGATAGAAGACATTAGTAAAAAAGCAGAAGGATTTTTATCATAAAAATTTAATCTACCTCCTGTAGAATTTATAATATTTTTATGAGTTATAGGTACGCCTTTAGGCTGTCCAGTACTTCCAGAGGTATATATAATATAGGCTAAATCGGTTTCTTTTACAATTGGTAACCCAATTTGAGTATTGTTTTTAGAATAATCTATTTTATCTATAACAAGTGCATTTGCATCAAACGCTTCAAATAAATTATTTAAAGTATGCTGTGTTACAACAGTATCAACTTTTGCATCTTTTAACATAAATTCTATACGCTGTGTAGGGTAGTCGGGGTCTACAGGCAAGTAGGCGCAACCAGATTTTAAGATGCCCAACATACCAATTATCATATCTAAAGAGCGATCAACACACAATGCTACAATTTTATTGTTTTTTGAGGTGCTTTTTAATAATTCGTGGGCAATACTATTTGCTTTTTCATTTAGTGTTTTATAAGTTATAGATGTATTTTCAAACGATAATGCTATAGCATCTGGATAAGTTGTAGCAATAGCCTCAATACAATGGTGAATACCACTATGTTTCTTTAATAGATTGGTTTTAGGTGTATTATTTTTATCTAATAGTACTTTGTCTGCTGGTGTTAAACTAGTAATATTATTTATAGTATTATTGATGTTTTCAACAATATACTCCAAAGTTAGTTTTAGATAATTTTGAAACCTGTTTATAGTATTTTCTTCAAATAAATCTGTAGCATATTCAAAATGAGAT
Organism: Hyunsoonleella sp. 2307UL5-6; assembly: GCF_047345485.1. Taxonomy (NCBI): domain Bacteria; kingdom Pseudomonadati; phylum Bacteroidota; class Flavobacteriia; order Flavobacteriales; family Flavobacteriaceae; genus Hyunsoonleella; species Hyunsoonleella sp. 2307UL5-6. The sequence goes on from NZ_JBLFEN010000001.1 coordinate 119,272, forward strand.
GATATTTCTCCATGCGCTTCGGTTACAAAAAGTGTTATATCGAACTTTGAAACTTTTGTAATATAATTTGAGTGATTAATTAGTTCTAAATGTTCTCCAAACGAAGGTGATTGTGATTTTGAAGAATAAACAAACATTGTTTGAAAAAGCGGGTTTACAGATAAAGATCTTTCAATATTTAAGGATTTAACTATAACATCAAATGGAATATCTTTATGGGTAAGCGCTTCTGCAAAAACATGTTTTACATTTGTGATAAATTCTTGTAAAGTAAAAGATTTGTCAATTGATGTTCGTAATACTATGGTATCTATAAAAAGACCAAATACGTTTTCTAACTGGCTGCTGTTTCTATTAGCAATAGGCGTTCCTATTACTATATCGTCTTGATTAGTAAAGGTGTTTAATAACAAATAATATGCTGATAAAAATAAAATAAATGGTGTTACCTCTAGCGTTTTTGCTGTATTTAGTATTTTATGTGATGTTTCTTTATCAAATTTTAATACTAGGTTTTCTCCTTTATAAGACGGGGTTTTGGGTCTCTTATAATCTATTGGCAAGGCTAAAACAGGAATGTTACCAGATAATTTTTGTTTCCAATAAGCTATCTGTTTTTCAAAAGTTTGGTGTTTATTTTGCCAATAGGCATAATCTTTAAAACTAATAAGATTTGCTTTTGAATTTATAGGTATACCCTCTGAAAGTTGTTTGTAATTATTTGCTATCTCGTTTTTTAAAATAGCCATAGACCATTGGTCTGTAATTATATGATGAAACGTAAGTAATAAAATATGTTTAGTTTCTTCAACCTTTATTATAGAACCTTTAAATAATGGTGAAGACGATAAATTAAAATTGAAATTGGCTTGTTTATCCATATAGGATTTTAGCCTTGATTGTCGTTCTTTAATATTGTAGTTTGTAAAATCTTCTACAGTAAAATTTGGTGTTATTTTATTGTTTATTTTAAAAATTGGGGTTCCATCTTCGGTAGGGTAGTAAGATTTTAAAACCTGATGTTTATCAACAAAAGCATTTAAACATTCCTTTAAATTTTTAATATTTAAAATACCTTCAAAGGTGTAAGATTCTGATAGGTTATAAAACACATTTTTTGGATACATGTGTTGCAAAAACCACAATCTTTTTTGCCCGTATGACAGTGGTACTTTTGCGTCTACAGGTGCAATATTAACAGTATTTGGTAATTTTTCTCTTTTTTCTTTACTTTTCCATCTATCTAGTAAAGACACTTTTGTTTTGTCTTCTTTCAAAATTTATAACTAATTTTTACAAGCTTTTTTTTAAAATTACCTTAAACCAAGCCATTGTGCAAATTTAAACCCATAAATCCTGATATAATCATCTAATAAAAAGTTTGTGTCTAATGCACGCTCTGTAAACCAAAAGAGTGAAATTAAAATTAAAACCACAGAGGTAATAACTAAGAATTTTGGATATATTTTGCGTTTTCTCATGAAATATAAAATAGGAAATATTGCAGCTATTATAGCTAGCTGTCCTATCTCTACACCTATATTAAAACCTAGTAATGATAGTGTTAAAAACTCTCCTGTCATTCCTAAATCACTTAAAACACTTGCAAAACCAAAACCATGAAATAACCCAAAAATGAAAGCAATTACCCAATCTTTCATTTTAAATATAGGTTTTATATTATGGTATGCAGCCAAACCTATGGAGAATGCTATTATAGATTCTACTAATTGAGATGGTAAAATTACAATTTCTAAAGATGCTAGTGTTAATGTAATTGTATGTGCAATAGTGAAAAATGATACTACTTTTACAATATATATAAATGCTGATTTAAAAGTTAAAACGGGTTCCCAACCGTAAATGCTATTATTTTTTCTTTTAACTACTGCTGGAAGTATTAACGCCAATAAAAACAAAATATGGTCTATACCTATCCATATATGCCATATACCTTGTTTTATCATACCAATAAAACCAGTTAATATTGACGATTCATTTAAAGCTAAAGTATTATCTGGCGCAGAAGGGGAAAAATCAAGAGCAATAACAGACTCATTATTTATCATACCCGCTTTCCAGTTATACTCAATAACTAAATAGCCTTTATGAGTTTTATCTTCATTAAAACCAATATTATAATGTATGTTTAGATTATCTGGTAATGTTTTAATTTCTTCTAAATGAAAATAAAACTGCATAAAGTTTCCGTAATTAATTGGCACAAAACCTAATTCTTCAAAAACAACTTTATAATTGCTTAATTCTGAGCTAAAATTTACATTATTTAAAATATATTTTTGAATAATATCCTTGTAAGGAGTTATATCCTCAATGGTAGCGTTTTTAGGTAGGTTTAAATTTAGATAACTGTTTAATTCTGTCGCATTTATTTCAAAACGTCCTTCTATACCGTCATTTTCGTATATTCTTAAATAAATATAGCTATTATTTGGAGCGTGTGAAAACCCATAATTTGATAGTAATACAAAACATATAGTAATGAGTTTAAAGTAAATATTTTTCATTGGTTATTTTAGTTAGATACTTTGTTTTTAGAAAAAAATAATGTGAATGTTTCCAATTATAAGGATAAATTACATCTTTTAACAATTTTGTCGGTGAAAAGCCAGAAAACATACAAGCTTGAAATTTAAACGATTTAAAAAGTTTAATATCGATAGTTTTTGTAAAATGAATTATATTGAGTTTATTTCACTAAAAAACATATAAAATTGAATTTTAACCCAACTCCAAATCAATTAGAACTAAAAAAAAAATTTAGTTTTTTTGCAAAAGCCAATTTAAATAAATCCATTCAAGAAAGAGATAAAACATGTAGTTTTTCTAGAGAAGATTGGAAAACATGTGCTGATTTTGGTATACAGGCCATAGCAGTTCCACCCCAGTACGGAGGCGACAAACGTGAGCTAGATTTATTGAGTTCTACTATAGCCATGGAAGGTTTAGGTTATGGTTGTTTAGATAATGGTTTGCCATTTGCATTAAGCGCCCAAATGTGGACTGTGCAATTGCCAATTGCTGAATTTGGTACAGAATTACAAAAAAGTAAATATTTACCACTGCTTTCTTCTGGAGAAAAAATTGCGTGTCATGCACTTACAGAACCAAATGCTGGCTCTGATGTATTTAACATGAAAACTTCTGCAACAAAGGTTGATGGTGGTTATATTTTAAATGGTGAGAAATGTTTAATTACACTAGCACCAGTTGCAGATATAGCCTTAATTTTTGCTGTAACAAACTCAAAATTAGGAAAATGGGGAATTTCTGCTTTTATAGTGGAAATCGATACCTTAGGTTTTTCCGTAAGTACTAATAAAGAGAAAATGGGCTTAAGAACTGTACCTATTGGAAGTTTATATTTTAAAGATTGTTTTGTGCCAGAAGAAAATAGATTGGGTAAAGAAGGTGCCGGTTGGAGTATTACAAATCACTCTTTAGAACATGATAGGTGTAGTATTTTGGCAAGCCAATTAGGAGCTATGGAGTATCAGCTAGAACAATCTATCGCATACGTTAAAAAACGACAACAATTTGGTACAGCAGTTGGAGCGTTTCAATCTGTTTCTAATAGGATAGCTGATATGAAATTGCGTTTAGAAACATCACGTTTGTTATTGTATAATGTAGCTTGGATAAAAGACCAAGGAAAATCTGCAATGTTAGAGTCTGCACTTTTAAAACTCCAATTAAGCGAAAGTTACGTAGCATCAAGTTTAGATAATATACGTAACCATGGCGGATATGGTTATTTATCTGAAAACGATATTGAGAGAGATTTAAGAGATGCAGTTGGAGGTGTAATTTATGCAGGAACTTCAGATATACAAAGAAATATAATTGCTAAGCTTTTAGGGCTATAAAAAAAGAAAAATTGATATTTAATTTAGTTCAAATAATTGAGAATTCTGCTAAAGAATTTCCAGATAAGCAGGCATTTAAATGTCTTGATGCGTCAATTACATTTTCAGAATTGAATGTTAAGGCTAATCAATTGGCTAAATACTTAACAACACAAGGTGTAGAAAAAGGAGATCGTGTTGGCATACTTATGCATAGATGCTTAGAAACCGCTATAGCAATTTATGGCATTATGAAATCTGGTGGAGTTTATGTTCCTATAGATCCATTTGCACCTGTAGATCGTATTAAATTTTTAATTAATGATTGCCAAATTAAGCACTTAGTAACTACCGAGAAACAAAATAAAAAGATAAAAAAACTATTAGTTAACGATTGTAATTTAGAAGTTATTATAGGTGCTTCTATTATTACAGAAACTATAGCTATCTCTTGGAATGAGATATACTCAACACAAATTCATGATTATAATCCTGTAAATATATTAGCAGAAGATTTAGCTTATATACTATATACTTCTGGTAGTACTGGAGTACCCAAGGGAATCATGCATACTCACGCAAGTGGTTTGGCTTTTGCTAAATTAGTAGTAGATCTTTATGGCTTTAAAAGTATTGATATTGTTGCAAATTCTGCACCATTACATTTTGATGTTTCAATTCTAGGATATTGTTCAGCTCCTTTAGCGGGAGCAACCACAGTAATTGTTTCAGATGCTCACTTAAAATTTCCTGCTAGTTTAGCAGACTTAGCATCAAAAGAAAAAGTAACTATTTGGTATTCTGTACCATTGCTTTTAATAGAGCTATTATATAAAGGTGGTATTGAAAATAAAGATTTTACCAATATGCGTTGGGTGTTATTTGCAGGAGAAGTTTTTGCAACAAAACAACTTCGTGCCTTAATGCAACTATGGGAACATGCAACCTTTAGCAATATATATGGGCCAACAGAAACAAACCAATGTACTTATTATAATTTAACAGAACCACCAAAAGGAAACGACCCGATACCTATAGGATACACTTGGGCAAATACTGAGTATAAAATTTTAGATGAAGAAGATAAGAAGGTTAAAAAAGGCAATGAAGGACTTTTAGTTATAAGATCTGCCACTATGATGAAGGGGTATTGGAATAACCCAGCTTTAACAGAAGCTTCACTTTATAAAGAAAAAATAGCCTCTGGTTATCATCACATATATTATAGAACAGGTGATTTGGTTAAGCTAAATGAAAAAAATGAGCTACTGTTTTTAGGTAGAAAGGATAACCAAATAAAGTTTAGAGGTTTTAGAATAGAAATTGGAGAAATTGAAAATACGTTATTAAAACATAAAGATGTAATAGAAGCTGCAGTTTTATTTGTAAGGTTTAAAGAGGAAAACCAACTTATAGGAATTGTTTTAGTGAAACATAAAAAAATTGCTATTGAAAATCTCATGACGCATTGCAAAAATAACTTACCAGCTTATGCTGTACCAAGTAGTATCCAAATATTAGATGATTTACCAAGAACTAGTTCGGGAAAAGTAGATAGAAAAAAAATTGAACATACAATTAAAAATGCTTAGATGGAAGAAAAGATTATTTTGCACATAGAACAAGTATTAACTAATGAAGATATCGAAGATGGTTTAGAAACTACCGATGATCTTTTAGGTAGTGGTATATTAGATTCTATAGGTATGATGAAGCTTATCACTTTTATAGAAGAAAGTTTTGATATAAAAGTAGATCCAGAGGATATGGTGATCGAAAATTTTATGACAGTAGAAAATGTAGTAGATTTTATTAAAACGAAAAAATAGATTTGCTTATAAGCTATGAAGCATTATAACAAAATACCATTAACTCAAAATCAAGAATTACTATGGTTGGGGCAGGAACTAAATCCTGAGTCTCCTATGTATAATATGGTAATGCGTTATGATATTAAAGCAGAGGTATCTTATCCAAGCTTTAATTTAGCTTTTAGCAAGTTAGTTGCCACTAATGATGCTTTGCGTTCTACGTTTGAATTAGATAACGGTATTCCCACTCAAAAATTCTCAGAATTTATAAATGTTACTGTACCTCTAATAGATTTATCAGATGAAGATCATCCAGAAACAGCATATCAAAATTGGGAAAATAATAAAGTTAAAAATATTTTTGATTTAACTAAGTGTTTGTTTGATACCGCACTAATAAAAATATCTAACACACATTTTATTTGGTATATAAACCAGCATCATTTAATTACTGATGGTTGGAGTACTACTATTATGTTTTCCCAAATGTCTAACCTTTATCAAAAAATCGTAACTAATAGTGATGTTGTTTTAAATCCGCCATCTTATAAAGATTTTATAACATATACTCAAGAATGTAAAAAGAGCGATACGTTTAAAGATATACAAAACCATTGGAAAGCTAAACAAGAAAAATTTCCAAGTGCTCCAAATTTATATTACAAAAAAAATACCCTTTTAGATACTAAAGCAAAACGTCTACATATTAATTTGGGGAAAGCGCGTACTGATAAAATACACCAACTAGCAACCATAAGAGGCATAAAAGGGTGGGGTTTAGATTTAACACTTTATAATATTTTTTTAACCACACTATTTGCATTTGCATATCGTGTTTCAGGACAACCACATTTAGTTATAGGTTCGCCAACGCACAATAGATTGACTAAAAATTTTAAAAACACTTTAGGGTATTTTGTAGAAACGTTTCCAATGGAAAGTGAAATTTCTGAAGATGAAACATTTATGTCTCTAATAAAAAAAGTAGCTTTAGAGAGTAATAGCTTTTTAAAGCATGCAAAGGTTGGTACGTCTACAGCAGAACTTAATAGAGATTTTAATCTTTTTTTTAATTACATAAATACAGCTATTACCAGTTTTAATGAAACTCCCGTTTTTACAAAATGGGTACATCCAGGACATCATGATCCTAGGCATCATCTACGATTACATGTGCATGATTTTGATCATACAGGAAACATACAATTGTATTTCGATTTAAATACTAATGTTTTTGATGCTGAAAAGCAACAAGAAGTTCCTCAGCATTTTTTAAAGATTCTAGATGCATTTATAGAAGATTACAATACTAAAATAGACCAGGTAGATCTTATTACAGAAGCTGAGGTAATTAAAATTAAAACGTGGAATGCTACAAGCGTAAACTTTTTAAAAGGAGAAACACTGTTGTATAAGTTTACAAATCAAGTAAAACAATCTCCAGATAGTACGGCTCTAATATTTGAAAATGAAAAATTAACCTATAAAGAATTAGATGCAGCATCAAATCAAGTTGCAAATTTTTTGTTAGAAAAGGGTGTAAAATGTAATGATATTATAGCTGTAAGTTTAGAGCGTTCTTTTGAAATGATGATTTATATCTACGGTATATTAAAAGCGGGTGCTGCATATTTACCTTTAGATACAGAAATACCAAAAGAAAGGTTACGTTTTATTTTGAATGATGCCAATGTTAAAGTTTTGTTTTATAATCACCAAATAGATGATACTGATTTAGAGATAACTGAAAGTTTTGATATTACTAAAATTGAAAGTGAAATTAAAGCACTTAGTAGTAATACACCACTTGTAAATATAAGTTCAAACGACTTAGCTTATGTAATTTATACCTCGGGTAGTACTGGGAAACCTAAAGGTGTAAAATGCCACCACGAAGGGATTTGTAATCGTCTAAATTGGATGAATTCTGATTTTACAATCCATAAAAAAGATACTGTTTTACAAAAAACACCAATTACTTTTGATGTATCACTTTGGGAATTATTCTGGCCATTACAACAAGGCGCACAATTGGTAATAGAAGTACCAAACGGACATAAAAACCCGGAACAACTTATAAGCACTATTAAGAAACATCAAATAACTTACATACATTTTGTACCATCTATGTTAAACGTTTTTCTTCAAACAGAAGGTGTTGAAACATGTACAAGTATTAATCAAATATTTTCTAGTGGAGAAGCACTATCTACAGCTACAGTAAAAAATGTATACAATAAATTAGATGTAGAATTATATAATTTTTATGGGCCAACAGAGGCATCTGTTGAGGTTACAAGTTGGCATTGTGAAAAGGCAGATTTAGACAACGAAATCCCGATAGGTAAACCCGTAGCTAATACGCAACTTTATATTTTAGATAAATATTTAAACCAATTACCAATTGGTTTAGTAGGTGAACTCCATATAGCAGGAAAACAAGTAGCTAAGGGCTATTTAAATAGGGAGACTTTAACAAATGAGCGTTTTATAAAAGATATGTTTTCTGATGATAAAAATGCTAAAATGTACAAAACTGGCGATTTAGCTAGATATAGAGCAGATGGTGCCATAGAATATTTAGGTAGAACTGATAACCAAATAAAATTAAGAGGCCTTAGAATTGAACTTGGAGAAATAGAAAAATGCATAGTAAATATAGAAGGGATTACGCAAGCTGTAGTTGCAGTTAATGAACACACTAACCTTTTAGCTTATTATACAGGAGAAGTTGTTGATGATTTTTTATTTATTAGTGAGTTGGAACAAAAATTACCAGAATATATGATTCCAAGATTATATGTTCATTTAGATGACTTTGAATTCCTTTCTAGCGGAAAAGTGGATAGAAAAAAACTACCTAAGCCAAATTTACGTAAACATATACCTAAACAAGAACATAAAATTGCTCCTGAAACAGAAATTGAAGAAATAGTACATAATGTTTGGGTATCCGTTTTAGAAATAGCACAAATAGGTGTAAACGAAAATTTTATAAGAATAGGGGGTAATTCATTAGATGGAATTTCTATAACCTCTCGTTTAAAGGCTCTTTTAGAGTTAGAAGTTTCAATTACAGATGTTTTTAATTATCCTACTATACGTAGTTATTCAAAACATATAGAAAATGTAATTACAGAATTATTGAATGAATAGTAATAGTAAAAAAGGCTTAAAGCCATTTGTTATTAAAATTATCGCTGTTGCGATGAGTTTTTGCTATTTATTAGGACCATCTCATCAAGAAGTTAAAACGTTTTTACACGCTGTAATCCATAATTTAGAAATGCCCGACAACATAATGGGGCATACATCAATATTAACGGAAACTACAATACATACCAATCACGATATTGTAAATGTGAAGCGTGCACATCATCACAGTTTAATTGATGCTATTTCTTCTGTAATAGAATCTTTTGATAATGAGAAGAATACCGAAACCCCAAGAGTGCCTATTAAAAAAATTGATAAGCATGTGAGATCCTACAAAGATTTCAAACAAAAAATACCATCTATAACTGTAATTATAGAACAAGAATTTGAAGTTGTTATTAAACAAACACAAAATGGATTTTTAAATTTTTTAGACCAACCTCCACAAGATTTTTCTTAATTAAATCGTGTATTACTTAAGTTAAAATACGATTGAGCTGTTATGCTTAATTGTCTAAAAAATATTAAAAATGAAAAAATATATACTATCAATAGTAGTGTGTGTTTTAGGTATGTCTTATACCTATGCACACGAGCTAAACGGAACAGTATTTTCCGAAGAAAATGAAAAACCAATACAAGGTGTTGGCGTTTATAACAAAAGTACAGGCGCTTATACATATACTAATGTATCTGGCTATTTTGAAATTGATGATATATCGTTAGGAGACGTTATATCTTTTTATCAACTAGGTTATAAAAATTACGAGTTAACTATAGATGAGTCTAACTTAGATGGTACCGTTAAGGTAATCATGGAAATATCATCTGCTTCATTAGATCAAGTATTAATTGTATCTAAAGTAAATGTGTTGAGTAATTTTGTTAACGTAGATTTAAAAACCAATCCTGTAAAATCCTCGCAAGAAATTTTACGTAAAATCCCTGGTTTAATTATAGGGCAACATGCAGGTGGTGGTAAAGCAGAACAAATATTTTTAAGAGGTTTTGATATAGATCACGGTACCGATATTGCCATAGATGTTGATGGAATGCCAGTAAACATGGTATCTCACGCACACGGGCAAGGGTACGCCGATATGCACTTTATTATACCAGAAACCATTGATAATTTAGATTTTGGAAAAGGATCTTACTATGCAGATAAAGGTAATTTTAATACTGCCGGATATGTTGATATTCGAACAAAAAATACGATAGATAAAAATCTTATTTCGGTAGAAGCAGGACAGTTTAATACAGTTCGCGCTTTAAGTATGCTAAAAATTTGGGATGGTGAAAATAGTAATGCTTACGTAGCAAGTGAAATGAATTTAACCGATGGTGTTTTTGAGTCTCCTCAAAACTTTAATCGTCTTAATATAATGGCTAAGTATAACTATAATAATTATGACGATCAAGAGTTTAATTTGTCGCTTTCTCATTTTCAAAGTAAATGGGATGCCTCAGGGCAAATACCACAACGTGCTGTAGATCAAGGTTTAATTAGTAGGTTTGGCGCTATTGATGATACAGAAGGCGGTAATACAAGTAGAACTAACATATGGATGAATCACATTAAGCACTTAGATGAGCATTCTAGTATAACATCGTCAGCTTATGTTACACAATATGATTTTGAATTATTTTCGAATTTTACATTCTTTTTAGAAGATCCTGTAAATGCAGATCAAATTCGTCAGTTCGAAGATAGAACTATCATAGGGGGAAAAAGTATATATGAGAAATCATTTCATTTAGACGATCACGATCAGCAATTAAAATATCGTGTTGGTATTGGGTTTCGTTATGATGATGTTAACGATGTACAGTTATCTAGAACAAAAAACAGACAAGAGTTACTAGAGCGATTAGCATTTGGTAATGTAGATGAATTGAATGCATTTTCTTTTGCAGATCTTAATTATAAGATTGATAAATGGACTATTAATCCTGGTTTAAGATTAGATTATTTTACATTTGATTATCAAGATTTATTATCTGAAACATACGATAGTAAAAGTGAAAATAAAACATTATTAAGTCCAAAATTAAACTTCATATATTCTGCCTCACCAAATACACAATTGTTTTTAAAGACAGGTTTAGGGTATCACTCAAATGATACACGTGTTGTAACCGCCCAAAGTGGAGAGCAAATTTTACCAACAGCTTTTAGTACAGATATAGGAACTGTTTTAAAACCTAATGATAAGTTAGTGATTAATGCAGCATTATGGTCTTTATTTTTACAACAAGAATTTGTGTATGTTGGAGATGCAGCTATTGTAGAGCCTAGTGGAAAAACAGCGCGATACGGTGTAGATTTAGGATTGCGTTACCAAATTGCAGACTGGTTGTATTTTAATACTGATATTAACTATACTTATGCAAGAAGTACGGAAGAGCCAGACGGACAAGATTTTATACCGCTTGCACCAGATTTAACATCTGCTGGAGGGTTTACGGTTAATAATTTAGGCAATTTTTCAGGTGGTATTAGTTATAGATATATTAAGGATAGGCCAGCAAATGAGGATAACTCTATAGTAGCTGAAGGTTATTTTGTTACAGATTTTAATCTTAATTATAACCACAAGAACTGGACGTTTGGTTTAATTGTAGAAAATTTACTAGATACCGAGTGGAACGAAACACAATTTGCTACAGAAAGTAGGTTATTTAATGAAGCAAACCCTGTAGAAGAAATTCATTTTACACCAGGAGCACCTTTCTTTTTAAGAGGAAAAGTTTCAGTAAGATTTTAAATTTCTTTAAATTATTAAAAAATAATAAAGGGACCTAGTTGCTAGAGGTCTCTTTTTTTATTTTATAATTTCTACTTCAAATAATTTATCCCAACGTTTTCCTGTTACAAAAATGGTTTTAGTCTCTGGGTTATATGCTATACCATTAAGTACATCTAATTTGTCGTGCTGTGTTACTTTATTTTTAAGCGGTGTAAAATCTATAACACCTTCAACAGCACCATTTTTAGGATTAATAATAGCTACACCATTACGTTGGTATCTATTAGTATAAATTTTGCCATTAATCCATTCCATTTCATTAATATCGGTAATTTTACCTTTATTGGTGTATACTTGTATGTTACTTTCCTCAATTAGTGTTTCTGGGTTTAGTAACCATATATTTTCACTACCATCGCTTTTATAAATATGTGTATCGTTATGTGTTAAGCCCCAGCCTTCAACGCTTTTTCCATAACTAAAACTGCTTTCTTTTTTAAACGTGTCAACATTATAAACAAAACCTGTTTTGGCTTTCCAGGTTAGTAAATAAATTTTATCATTTAATATCGTAATACCTTCAGCAAAATACGCATCAGCTAAATTGATGTTTTTTTCAATCTCACCCGTTTTATAATTAACCTGTCTAAGTTTAGATTCCTTGTATTGGCCAGTACTTTCGTAAAGTTTACCATTATAAAACTCTAAGCCTTGAGTATAACTTGTAATATCGTGCGGGTACTCATTAATAATTTTGAATTTATAAATATTAGGCGACTTGTTATTTAATATAGTGATTGATGAGGTTGCTGTTTGCGTTTCTCCACCATTAAAATACACAATAGCTTCAATAGGGTGTTTACCTAATTTATGTTGCTTTAAGTTGGTTTTTTCAGAAATAGTTTTACCGTTAAGCTTGTATATTACAGAGTCTATACTATGATTCTTTTTGTTTTCTACGGAAAGTTTTAGTGATTCATCAATAGAGATATTGCCTTTTTTAGCGTTAGTAGTTATGCTAAAAAAGTTTTTCTTTTGATTAGAGTTTGAACCACAAGAAACAATAATTAACAATAAAGATATGAAAGTGAGTAGTTTATATATTTTCATTAGTACGCTTATATTTTAGTCGAATATATTTATTAAAAATCGGTTTAAAAAATCATTGTGAAAATTTTAAAAGATTGTATCTTTGCCGCGGCAAGTCCTACACAACTAGCTCCTGTAGAATCCTCCAGGGCGGGAACGCAGCAAAGGTATATGGTTGTAGCAGTGTGATGTAGGTAGCTTGCCTTTTTTTGTACCCTAAATTTAAATTTTATATTCACTTCTCGATGTTGTAATTTGGCATTTTAAATCAAAAATATGTCTAAAGTAGTTTTAATTACTGGAGCATCTTCTGGAATTGGAAAATCTATTGGAGAATTTCTTCATCACAAAGGGTATACGGTATATGGCACCAGTAGAGACCCTAAAAATTACCCAGACAGTTTATTTGCATTACTTGCTTTAGATGTAAAAAATATAGCTACTATTAATGAAGCTGTAGGTAAAGTAATTGCTAATGAAGATAAGCTAGATGTACTTATAAATAACGCTGGCGCAGGCATTACAGGCCCTATTGAAGAAATTCCTGAAACAGAAATTAAAGCAAATTTTGATATTAATTTTTTTGGTCCTATAAATGTTATAAAAGCTGTTTTGCCACAAATGCGTAAGCAAAATTCGGGTTTAATACTAAACATTACATCTATAGCAGGCTATATGGGTTTGCCATATCGCGGTATTTATAGCGCTAGTAAAGGCGCCTTAGAACTACTTACCGAGGCGTTTAGAATGGAACTAAAACCTTTTAATATTAGTATGGCCAATATAGCTCCAGGGGATTTTGCTACTAACATTGCAGCAGGACGTTATCATGCGCCATTGTTAAAAGATTCGCCATATAATGAGAGTTATGGGAAGTCGTTAAACTTAATGGATGCTCATGTTGATGCTGGTAGCGATCCCGAAATGATGGCTAAAGCTGTATATAAAATTATTACTACAAATACACCAAAAATTCATTACAAAGTAGGGGAGTTTATGCAAAAATTCTCCATAGTATTAAAACGTATTTTACCAGATAAGGTTTATGAAAAATTATTAATGCATCATTATAAGTTATAAGCTTTGGTATGCTATTTGTGTTCTGTTTGCACAAATGTAGCCAATATGTACAAGAGAATTATTTCCCTAAGTGTTTTTATATTATTTTTTAGTATTACAGGTTGCCAAGATATCCTGGAATGTGTTATTAATAGAAAACCTATTTTGTCTGATAATACTTTAAGTGCAGCTTTTGTTAATCAAAATTATTCTGAATTAATAACTGCTGAAATACAAAATGAACCTAGAGATAATGCTTATTATTATGACTATTTTTTAACTGGCGATTTACCTCCAGGAATAGATGTGTTTTTTGATTTTAGAGATGTTATTATTGAAGGTATACCTCTAGAACGAGGGCGTTACAGGTTTACAATACATTTAAGTGTTGAACAAATTGATAATTATTGTGAAAATGATTTGAATGATTGTGATGGCCTTTGTGAAGAACGTACAGCTAGAACTTATATTTTAACGGTAAATTAATCTATTTCTTTTTATTTAAAAAATTACTCCGAAAACTTTTAGCAACTTGTTAATAGATTTTAGGCAAAGGTAATTAAGTAACAGCCATAATATTGTAAATTCGCTGCGTTAGGGATAGAAGCGGCATCCTTTTTTGATATTTCTTCAAAAAAGATATAGCGGATAGCCCGACCCTTTAGGGTAACGCCCAAAATAGTACTATAACGAAATATGTTGACTTTAGAGTTACCTAAATGAGATAAAAATTAAGTAAAATCTATATAATTTAATATACATGAAATTTTTTATTGATACTGCAAACTTAGACCAGATAAAAGAAGCTCAAGATATGGGTGTTTTAGATGGCGTTACTACAAACCCATCGTTAATGGCAAAAGAGGGTATTACTGGGCATGACAATATTATGAAACACTATGTTGATATTTGTAATATTGTGGATGGCGATGTAAGTGCTGAAGTAATTTCTACAGACGTGGACGGGATGATTAAAGAAGGAGAAGCTTTGGCAGAATTACACGAGCAAATTGTTGTAAAACTACCTATGATTAAAGATGGTGTTAAGGCGTGTAAATACTTTTCTAGTAAGGGTATAAAAACTAACGTAACTTTGGTGTTTTCTGCAGGACAAGCTTTGTTGGCGGCTAAGGCTGGGGCTACATATGTGTCTCCTTTTATTGGACGTTTGGATGATATTTCTACGGACGGTTTAAATTTAATTTCTGAAATACGCCATATTTACGATAACTATGGTTTTGAAACTCAAATTTTAGCCGCTTCTGTGCGCCATACTATGCATGTGCTTGATTGTGCAAAAATAGGATCGGATGTGATGACTGGGCCATTAAGCTCTATTGAAGGTTTGTTAAAACATCCTTTAACCGATAGTGGTTTGGCTAAATTTTTAGCTGACTATAAAAAAGGTAACTAATTAGTTTAGTTTAAAGCATAAAAAAAGCGCAATATTAAAATTTTAATATTGCGCTTTTTTTATGCTTAATAGTTACTATTTCTTTTGTTTATTAATTTCGTCTTGCAATTGGCGTCTTACTTTTTGTTCACGCTCTAAAGCTGTTTTTCTATGTTCATCAAACTCTTCTTCTATTTCTGATAAACTGTGTTTTGCTTTTTTTGTTACAGCATTACTATTTTTAAATTTGAAGATAAAGAATACCAATAATGCTAATAAACCAGCTATAATTGACCATAGTAAGGTGTTGTATCCGGCTTTACTCATTTGCAATCCAAATAGAGACATACTATCTTTTTCTGAATTGGTAGTATCTAAATCTGTTTGTGTTTTTGTAAGATTACTTTTTAATTCAGTAATTTCTTTGGCTTGAGTTTTTACAATTGCTTTTGTGCTATTTAAATCTTTTCTAACTTCTTTTAAAGAATCTTTTACATGGTTTCTTAGCATTAGTAACCAAGCAGTTTTTACGGCTTCGTAAGGTTGCCCATTTGTACCCTTAAAATTTCCAGATTTTCTAAAAATAAATTCGAATTGGCTATCTATAGTACCGTTGTTTAACGATAATGTTTCTGGTTGAGAGGTGGTTTGTGCAAATGATGTATTGAAAATAAATGCACATAATATAGTCATGAAATACTTTGAGGAATTCATTTGATTGTTTTTAAATAGGTTAACTAATTGGCACGAAAATATAAAATAAAGTTTAAAAACACAGTTATTTATTAAATACCCTATAAATAAAGAGTTTATTCGGTTAGATTTACGATAAATAAAAAGATTTAGATGTTTTTACAGTAGTACGTAAAATGTTTAATGTAGCTTTTATGTATTGCTAATTTAGATACTATTTAACTTATATGGTCTGTTAATTATTAAATACTGTACTTTTATAAAATATTTAATAAAAAAAATAGCATCCACTTTGGATGCTATTTTTTATAATTTTATGGACGTTTATCTAAAGTAATGACTCTCTTTTTCACCATTAGAATTTATAAGTTCTAGTACGAGAGGCTCATTAGATGATTTATTTTTTACGGCTTTTATAGCTTCATCAACGTTAGTTATTTTTATCCCGTTTATTTTTGTAATTATTGAACCCTCATCAACACCATTTTGTTTCCAGTAATTAGCAATTTGGGCATTACTATCTAATTGTACAATTTTAACTCCATTTTTGGCTTTGTACTTTTTTAAATCTTCTGGTTTTGCATTTTTAATCATTCCAACTAAAGGAAGAACAGCTGTGGAGTTTCTAACTAGTGTAACTGGCACTACATTTAGTTCTCCATTTCGAGAATATTCTACATTAACAATATCCCCAGGACTTTTAGTTTTTAAATGTCCAGTTAAATCAGCAAACTTAGAAATTTGCATATTGTCAACTTTTTTAATGATATCGCCTTTTTTTAAGCCTGCTTTTTCAGCACCAGAATCTTCAGTAACACTATCTATATAAAAGCCTTGCGTATCCTCAATATCTAGAGTTTTTGCACTTTTACTGTTTAATGCTCCACCTAAAACGCCTAAGATACCGTTTTGAACATTTCCAAATTCTATAATATCATTAACAACTTTTCTAGCAATATTACTAGGTACAGCAAACGAGTAGCCAACATAAGAGCCTGTTTGAGAAGTAATAGCTGTATTTATACCAATAAGTTCCCCATTAGTATTCACTAATGCACCACCAGAGTTACCAGGATTTACAGCAGCATCGGTTTGTATAAAAGATTGAGATGCGTTACCCGATAAATCACGTGCTTTTGCACTTATGATACCTGCGGTAACTGTTGATGTTAGACTAAAAGGGTTACCAACAGCTAATACCCATTCGCCAATTTTAGCGGTATCAGAATCTCCAAAAGTTACTACAGGAAGTTCTTCATCTGCTTCAATTTTTAAAAGTGCAATATCTGTTTTAGGATCAGTTCCTACTACTACAGCTTCGTAAGTTTTATTATTATTAAGGGTAACAGTAAGTTCTTGAGACTTATCAATTACATGATTGTTGGTAATAATGTATCCATCAGGAGTAATAATTACACCAGAACCTGTACCTAATTGGGCACGTTGTGGGCGTCTTCCAAAGAATAAATCATCAAAAGACATTTGTCCTGTACTAATAGTAACATTTTTTACATGCACAACCGCATTTACAGTATTTTCTGCTGCTAAAGTAAAGTCTGGGGTCTCATATAGTTTATTTGCTGTATGAGATACCGTTGTTGGAATTAATGATGGTTGCTCTTTAATAGAATCGGCCATTAAGGTTTTTTCTTCTTCAATAAACATTTTATAAGCTCCTAGTGTTAGCATACCTCCAAGAGCTGAAACCAAAACGAGAGTTAAAATCTTCTTCATAATTTATAATTTAAATATATAGTAATAACGTTTAAAATTAAATATTTATTGAATTCTAAATTCAACTTTAACTATGATTTAACAATCAAAAAAACAGTATAATATTCATATATTTGCAACCTAATTATGCTACAGAAATTTTATAAATATCAGGGAACAGGGAATGATTTTGTAATGATAGATAATCGATTACAAACATTTGAAAAAAATAACACAGAACGTATAGCACAACTTTGTGATAGACGTTTTGGTATAGGAGGCGATGGCTTAATTCTTCTTGAAAATCACGATACTTACGATTTTAAAATGGTGTATTACAATGCTGATGGTAATGAGAGTACCATGTGCGGTAACGGTGGTAGGTGTTTAGTGGCTTTTGCTAAACAATTAAACGTTATTTCTAATACATGTGTTTTTGAAGCTATTGATGGTTTACATCATGCAGAAATTACTAATGATATTGTAAAGTTACAAATGCAAGATGTTGCAACTATTGATGTAAAACCTAACCATGTGTTTTTAGATACAGGCTCTCCCCATCATGTTCAATTTGAAGATGCTATTGCCGATTTTGATATTAAAACAAAAGGTGCTGAGATTAGATATGGTGCACCCTATAATGAAGCAGGCTCTAATGTTAATTTTGTAAAAAAAATATCAGATAGTGCATTTAGAGTTAGAACTTATGAGCGTGGGGTAGAAGATGAAACACTATCATGCGGTACTGGTGTAACTGCTGTAGCTATTGCTATGCATTCGTTAAAAGAAACTTCAAACACTAGTATAGATTTAAAGGTTGAAGGTGGCGATTTGCAGGTAAGCTTTGAAGTTGAAAACGATATTTACAAGAATGTTTGGCTCATTGGTCCAGCAAAACTTGTTTTTGAAGGTGCCATATGAAAACATTAACAGGAGAGCATATTATACTTAGGGCATTAGAACCTGAAGATTTAGAATTTGTTCTTAACATTGAAAATAATGAAAGTATTTGGCACTTAAGTAATACACAAACGCCATTTTCACGTTTTGTGATTAAGCAGTATTTAGAAAATGCACACAAAGATATTTTTGAAGTAAAGCAATTACGGTTAGTTATTTGTGATAAAGCAGGATTATCATTGGGTTTAATAGATTTGTTCGATTTTGATTTTAAAAATAAAAGAGCAGGTGTTGGCATTATAATAAAAGATGCACTAAATAGAGATAAAGGTTATGGTTTAGAGGCCTTAAAGTTAACCATAAACTATAGTTTTAAATTTTTAGGCTTACATCAATTATATTGTAATATTTCAGAAGAAAATAGTACAAGTCTCAATTTATTTAAAAAAATTGGGTTTGAAACTATTGGATTAAAAAAGGACTGGAATTTTAATAATAACATGTTTAGTAATGAATATGTATTACAACTTATAAAAAAATAAATGTACATTAAAAAGATACTTTGGGCGATAGCTATTATAGGGTTGGTTGCAGTAGCTATTTTTGCATACTACGTATATGGTGCCATGTTAGCACCAAATACAAGTTTTAATAACAAAGAGGCTTATATTTATATTAAGACAACAGATGGTTACAATGATGTAAGAGCGCAACTAAAACCTTTATTAAAAAGCATTGATAAATTTGATGTATTAGCAAAACAAAAAAAGTATACCAGTAACATTAAACCTGGTAAATATGTTATTAAAAAGGATATGAATAATAATGATATTATTAATTCTATACGAAGTAACAATATACCAGTAAAAGTATCTTTTAACAATCAAAATTCTTTAGAAAAATTAGCAGGAAGAGTAGCAAATCAATTTGAAGTTGATAGTGTATCATTATATAAAGTGATGACAGATACTGCATTTTTAAAAGAACATAAATTTAATACTGAAACAGCCTTAGGAATGTATTTGCCTAATAGCTACGAAATATATTGGAATACAACTGCCGAAGATTTTCGAAATCGTATGCTAAAAGAATACAAACGATTTTGGAATGATAAGCGTGTAGCTAAAGCAAATAAAATAGGTTTGTCTCAAAATCAAGTGATAGCTCTAGCATCGATAGTTTATGAGGAATCTAAAGAACATACAGAACAACCTAGAATTGCAGGCGTTTATATGAATAGACTAAGAATAGGTATGCCGCTTCAAGCAGATCCTACCTTAAAGTTTGCAGCTTATAAACTTCCTAAATATAAAAATACTGTTATCAAACGAGTTTTAAATATTCACAAAGAAATAGTATCTCCGTACAACACCTATAAAAACCGAGGATTACCTCCTGGGCTCATTGCAATGCCAGATATTTCTGCTATTGATGCGGTTTTAAATTATGAGACTCATAATTATCTTTATTTTGCCGCAGATGCTAAGCGTAACGGCTTTCATAAGTTTGCAAAAACCTTAGCGCAACACAACGTTAATGCTAGAGCGTATCAACGCCATTTATCTTTACAAGGCATTACCAAGTAATGCTCAACAAATCTATCCATATTATATGTCTGTTATGTGTTTCGTTATCAGGTATTTCACAATCAGCTATATCTCAATTTTTAACTCCCAGTGACACATTACAGGTTAAGCGAAGAAATGCCGTAGTTATTTCTGAAGTAGCGTTATCTAGTGCTGCATTACTTGGTTTAAACGAACTATGGTATGCAGATTTTGAGCGTTCTAAATTTAAAACTATTAATGATAATGCGGAATGGCTTCAAATGGACAAAGTGGGGCATGTGTTTTCTGCATATCAAATAGGTAGGCAAGGGGCCAATCTTTTAAAATGGAGTGGTGTAAAAAAGCAGGACCAATTAATTTATGGCGCTACACTAGGTTTTGGGTTTTTAACAGCAGTAGAAGTTTTAGATGGGTATTCTTCTGAATGGGGGTTTTCGTGGGGCGATGTTGGCGCGAATGCCTTAGGAACAGGACTCTATATTTCGCAAGAATTAGTGTGGAATCAGCAGCGAATTGACGTAAAATTTAGTTTTCAGCAATCACGCTTCGCCTCGCAGCGTCCAGATAAATTAGGAGCCTCTTTTATAGAACAGGTTTTAAAAGATTATAACGGACAAACGTATTGGCTTAGTTTTAATTTACATTCTTTTTTTAAAGATAGTAAAATACCTAGTTGGTTAAACGTTGCTCTAGGTTATGGAGGTGAAGGTATGTTGTCTGGAATTGAAGTTGCTGACAATCAATTGTTAACAAATAATCAACGCTACAGACAGTATTTTATAAGTTTAGATGTAAATTTGACAAAGATTAGAACTAATTCGGCACTGTTAAAATCAATTTTTAGTGTGTTTAATATGATAAAAATACCGTTCCCCTCCCTAGAAATCAATAAAAAAGGAGCTGTTTTTCATATATTGTATTAAACAAAATTACACTTAAACGATTAATTTTGATATAATTAAAAATATGTGTAATTTTGCGCGCTCAAATTTTCAAGCATTTTTACTTTGTAATTTTGTTGAAGAAAGTTATAATTTATGGTTAAAAATATTGCAAGTTATCTAGTAGTAGTTCTTACAATATGTGTACTAATACAAGTTTCGTTTTTTAATAAAGAGACGGTAGACTTAAGTAAGTATTCCACTAACGGTTTAGTATATAACTATACGGTAAGTCCTAATTCAAGTATTATTGAAGGTATAGATGTATCAAACGATGATTACAAATGTTTTTCTCCGTTTTTAGGAAAATCATTTGTAGGTTTTAAAGAAGCAATTGCTTTCAAAGAGTCTGGAGGTAATTATGCAACCATTAATACATACGGTTATTTAGGTAAATATCAGTTTGGTAAAGAAACTTTAAAACTTATCGGTGTAAGAAATGTAAAAATGTTCTTAGACAACCCAAAACTTCAAGAAAAAGCTTTTATTGCTAATGCGCAGCGTAACAAGTGGATTTTAAGAAGAGATATTAATAGATTTGTTGGAAAGCGAGTTAATGGCGTTTTAGTTACAGAATCTGGAATTTTAGCTGCAGCACATTTAGCTGGTGCAGGTAGCGTAAAAAAATATTTAAGAAGTTATGGCTTAGATAATTTTGCTGATGGTTATGGTACAACAATTTCTAATTACATGAAGCGATTTTCCGGATATGATACTTCTTTTTTAAAACCCAATAAGAAAGCAAAAGTTAATACACTATAAGTTTTTTTAGCATTTAACTTTTATGAATAATAAATATAGTAGGTCTCTTATGGAGATCTACTTTTTTTTTGCTCCAAAATTTTGCAGGTAACGTTTTAATAAATTCAGACGGCAACGTAATATCACATGCAACGCAAACAGAAGTATTCGGGGTTACGGTATTACAAATATCCTCTAGCATTTTATTATTTCTGTATGGTGTTTCTATAAATATTTGAGATTGGTTTTGATCAAACGATACACGTTCTAAACGTTTTATTTCTTTTTTTCTATCATTCTTATCAATTGGTAAATACCCATTAAAAGTAAAGCTTTGTCCGTTTAAACCAGAACTCATAATTGCCATTAATATTGATGAAGGCCCAACAAGCGGTACTACTTGTATATCTTTATCATGAGCTAATTTAACAACATCTGCTCCAGGGTCTGCAACCCCAGGGCAACCAGCTTCAGATAGTAAACCAACGTCTTTTCCTTTTAAGCATGGATCTATAAACTCTGGAAGTTCTATAGGTTGTGTAAATTTATTGACAATAAATATTTCTAACGATGGTTGTGATTTATTCGGACTAATTTTTTTAATGAACCTACGTGCAGATTTTTCGTTTTCAACTATAAATACTGAAACGTCTTCTATCACTTTTTTTACCGACATAGGTAATACTTCATGAGGCGCATTGTCACCTAAAGTAGTTGGTATTAAGTATAATTTACCTTTATTATTCATCATTTAATAAATATAAAAAATATAGGTAATTTAACTATAAGTTTTTGAATTTAGTTTGGATACTATATTATTGCATGACTGATCTAACAATTTATACACATTTTCAAACCCTGCGTTTCCGCCATAATAAGGATCTGGAACACTTAAATTTTCATTGGGAGTCATCTCGTTCAGAATGAGTTTTACTTTTGATTTTTCGTCTTCTGTTTTAGCAATTTTTAAAATGTTATGATAATTTGATTCATCCATTGCAAAAATCAAATCAAAGTCATTAAAATCATTTCTACTAAATTGTCGCCCTCGTATATCAGTAATATCTATGCCATATTTTTTGGCTACAGCGATAGAACGAACATCTGGTTTACTATCAATATGATAAGCAGCAGTACCAGCAGAATCTATAATAAATTTATCTTTAGGAAGTTTTGATTTTAAGATACCCTCGGCTAATGGTGATCGGCAAATATTGCCCAAGCATACCATTAAAATTCTAGTCATTCGAAATTGAATTTATACTGAGAGTTTTTTAGAAATATCTTCTACGTATTTTCTAAATTGTTTATCAGTAGAGGATAGGTTGTCCACAGTTTTACACGCGTGAAGCACAGTAGCATGATCACGTTTACCTATTTGAGACCCAATGCTGGCTAGAGAAGCTTTTGTCATTTTTTTTGCAAAAAACATAGCTAACTGTCTTGCCTGTACAATGTGTCGTTTACGTGTTTTAGATTGCAGTGTATCTACATCCATTTGAAAATAGTCGGATACAACTTTTTGTATATAATCAATAGAAACTTCTCGTTTTGTATTCTTAACAAATTTTTCAACAATTTGTTTTGCAAGATCTATCGTAATTTCTTTTCTATTGAAAGATGATTGCGCAATTAAAGAAATAATGGCACCTTCTAATTCCCTAACGTTTGTTTTTATATGCTTAGCAACATAATCTACAATATCATCAGGCATTTCAACACCATCACGGTATAGTTTATTTTTTAATATAGATACTCTAGTTTCAAAATCAGGATGTTGTAATTCAGCTGATAAACCCCACTTAAATCGAGATAATAAACGTTGCTCTATATCTTGCATATCAACAGGTGCTTTATCACTAGTTAAAACTACCTGTTTTCCATTTTGATGTAAATGATTAAAAATATGAAAAAATACATCTTGAGTTCCAGATTTACCTGATAAAAATTGCACATCATCAATAATTAATACATCAATAATTTGATAAAAATGTATAAAATCGTTTCTGTTATTCTTTTTAACAGAATCTATATACTGTTGTGTGAATTTTTCAGCAGAAATATAAAGCACTGTTTTTTCAGGATACTTGTCTTTTATATCAACCCCAATTGCATGTGCTAAATGTGTTTTACCTAAGCCTACACCACCAAAAATTAATAAAGGATTAAATGATGTACCACCAGGTTTTGCAGCAACAGCTAATCCTGCGCTTCTAGCTAATCTGTTAGAATCGCCTTCTAAAAAGTTCTCGAAACTATAATTTGGGTTTAATTGCGACTCAATTTTTACATTTCTAATTCCTGGTATAACAAAAGGATTTTTTAACTCAGGGCTTTTATTGTTTAAAGGAATGTCTACTTCTTGAGATTTTACTGGTGATCTATTAGAACTTGGTATTTTTTCAGTAAAAGGTTGTTTGTTGCCATAAGTGTTTTCCATTTTAATAATGTAAACCAGTTTGGCAGTTTCACCTAACTCTTTTGTTAAAGCAACTTTTAAAATTTTAACATAATGCTCTTCAAGCCACTCGTAAAAAAACTTACTAGGCACTTGAATACTCAAGGCATTTTCTTGAAGCTTTACTGCAATTATAGGCTCAAACCATGTTTTGTAAGCTTGCGGTTGGATATTATCCTCTATAAAGTTAAGACAGTTGTTCCAAACCGATTGCGCAGTTGTAGCCATTTAGTTAAAATGTTTGGTTTTATAGTTAGTATATGTTTTAAAGAGAAGTGTCTCTTTAAATCCCCCTTTTATTCTGTGGCAAATATGTGAACAAAATTCTAAAAAAAAAAATGAATTTGTATTGAATTTCTAGAATTTTTTCCTCATGTTTAAGCTCTAGCCGAATCTACAAAAAAATATTGATATAAAGTTATGAAAATCGATGAAATACAAATTAGAGTGAGGTATGGTGAAACAGACCAAATGGGGGTGGTATACCATGGTAACTATGCATTATATCTAGAAATGGGACGAATTGAGTGGTTGAGAAAGCTAGGTGTTTCTTACAAAAAAATGGAGGCGGACGGTATTATGTTACCTGTAGTTTCTTTACATGTAAATTATAAAAAACCAGCAGGTTATGACGACCTAATTAATGTAAAAACTCAACTAAAAAACAAACCCACAGCAAAGATTGAATTTGAGTATGAAATTACTAATGAAAATGGAGAAGTTTTAACAACTGCAAGTACAACTTTAGTTTTTGTTGATATGAAAACTAACAGGCCAACTCGTGCACCCGAATATATTTTAGATGCAATTGGTTAGAGTTTTTTTATGCTAACACCATAGATGTTTTTAAAAGTCTCATAGATATTTTCTGCTATACTTTTTCTAACTAAAATGCTGATAGCACAACTTAATTCTAATTGCTGATTAATAATTTTAAGTTGTTTTTCTTTTACAATACGCATTACTTTATTCATGTTTTTGTATTCAAATAAAATTAAAAACTTAGTATTTATAGTTTTTTCAATTATTTTACAACTTTCTAAAGTTTGTTTTGCAGTTGTTTTGTACGCTTGTATTAACCCACCAACACCAAGTTTTATACCTCCAAAATAACGCACAACTATTACAAGAATATTGGTAACTTCAAAGGCTTGTATTTGTCCATAAATAGGCATTCCAGCTGAATTGTTTGGCTCGCCATCATCATTAACTCTAAAGGTAGTGGTTTCGGCACCAATTTGGTATGCGTAGCACCAGTGTCTTGCAGAATGATGCTCTTTTTTTACATGTTCTAAATATGTTTTAATGTGTTCTTCATTAGTAACATGGTACGCATATCCTAAAAACTTACTGCTTTTTTCTTTGAATAGACTATTCTCTACTGGGTTTATTATGGTTTTATATATGTCGTTAGTAGTTTCCAAATTTTAAAATAACTCTTTTTTGGTAGAAAATAAATTTACAACATCTTCTTTATAAGGTGTAATATGCCATGTATTAATATTTAAATGTTTTGCTGTTTCAATATTATCTGCATTATCATCAATAAACAAACAGTTTTTAGGGTTTAGATTATGAGTGTTTAACACAAACTCAAAAATATCAGTATTCGGTTTTCTTAAGTGTATTTCATGAGAAAGATAGAATGCATCAAAACAATTTTTAAAATCTTCATAAAAAGTAATATTAGCTTTAATCCAATCAATGTGTAGCGCGTTTGTATTACTTAGTAAAATCAGCTTATATTTATTTTGTGCTTTTAAAGCTTTTAAAAAATTTAAACGATATTCTGGAAAATCTTTAAGGATTATATTCCATAAGTCAATCAATTGGAATTTGGTTAAGTGTGGAAATTTATCGGTATAAAACTTAATAAAATCATCTGTTGAAATTGCGCCAATTTCGTAAGCGTCATTAGTAGCAATAATAGCTTTAGTAATCTCTTTAATTTTAAATATTTTTAAAGCGTAATCGTATGCCTTTTCTATATTTAGATTGATAAAAACATTACCAAAATCAAAAATAATAGTGTCAATCATTCGTATAGATTTTTAAAGTGTCATTTATGATGTTTTTTTCTAACTTTAATCTGCCTTTAAAAGTGGGTGCTGTTATACCTTCATTGAAATTAGAATTTCCAGTAAATACTCTCGCTTCATCCCATAGATTTTCATTAATAAACGTTTGTAATGTTTTTGCTCCTCCTTCAATAATTATTGATGTTATTTGTTTTTTAAATAAAATAGAACAGGTCTGTATGGCTATTGGTTTGCTAAAATCTATACTGTGATTATCGATAATTAAAGTTTCACTTTTGTTATTAAAAACCTCTAATTTTTTGGGTAATGTATTTAATTTGTCAATAACAATTCTAATAGGGTTTGTACCAGTCCAATCTCTCACTGTTAAACTAGGGTTGTCTTCTAAAACAGTATTTTTACCTACTAAAATAGCTTGTTCTTCTGCACGCCATTTATGTACTATTTGTCTAGAATAAGTAGTTGTAATCCAAACGGGCGCTTTTTTGTTTTTAGTTTTTGGTGCAATAAATCCGTCTTGTGTTTGGGCCCATTTTAATATAATATATGGACGTTGTTTATTGTGAAAAGTAAAAAAGCGTTTGTGATGTAATTTACATTTATTCTCTAAAACACCAACAGTTACATTAATACCAGCATTAATCAGTCTTTTTATACCCTTACCAGCTACCTGTTCGTTATCGTCAATGCATCCTATAACAACATTTGGGATATTATTTTTAATAATTAAATCGCTACAAGGTGGTGTTTTTCCATAATGCGAACAGGGTTCTAGGGTTACATATAATGTGGCTTGTTTTAAAATGGACTTATCGGTCACTTTATTTATAGCATTAACTTCTGCGTGGTTACCACCATAGGCACTTGTATAACCTTCGCTAATAATTTTGTTATTTACAACAATAATACAACCAACCATGGGGTTTGGTCTTGTTACGCCTAAACCATTTTTAGCTATTTCTAAACAGCGTTTTATATAAAATTCTTGACGAGTCACAGTTACAACTTAAATTTTACATCTTCGGTTTCATCAACATCATATCTGTATGAAAATCCTAAAGTTTTATAAATGATATCGCCTTTGTATTGCACTTTAATTTTTTTACTAAATAAACTTCCAATAAGTCCTCCTATATTTTTGTTACTAATTATGCTATCAATTGGTATAGTTGCTTTTAGCGGAATAGTAAATTCTTTTTTAGCTGGTACTTCAAAACGCTCTGTTGATACATAACCTACTTCATTATCATTCACATAAATTTTAATTTCATCGGTTTGTAAGGCACCACCAATATCATTAGGGTTCATAAAAAGTGCGCTTGCTGATAGTATTATGTTTTTAGAATTAGACTCTACTACTTTAATATTTTCAACATTTATAAAAAGTGGTTTTTCATTCACTTTACAGTTAAAAAAAGAAGTTAATATTGTTAATAATAATAAAACATGTGTGATTACCTTTTTTAAGAATTGCTGTATCTTCACTTTAAAAATATATTTATTTAAATGGATAAAGATACTACAGTTATTCGAGAAATTAAGTTGCAAGATAATAGTGCATTAGAGGCTGTAATTCGTGAGTGTTTCCATGAGTTTAAAATTCCTTTAGAAGGCACTGCGTATACAGACCCTGAAACTAAAGCGATGTTTGAGGCTTACCAAAACACAAACGACATTTATTATATAGTTGATAGAAATGGTGAAGTATTAGGAGGTGCAGGTATTAAGCCACTCAACGATTTTGAAGGTAATATATGCGAATTACAAAAAATGTATTTTTCTTCTAAAATTCGTGGAAAAGGTTATGGTAAATTATTGTTTGATACTTGTTTGAAAGCTGCTAAAAAATTGGGATATGAAAAGTGTTATTTAGAATCGGCACCGCAATTGAAAACTGCAATACATATTTATGAAAGTTTTGGATTTAAACATTTGGAAGGCCCTTTAGGAAATACAGGGCATTTTTCGTGTGGTATTTGGATGATTAAAGAATTATGAAGCTAAAAGAAGTACAATATACATTTCGGGAAACGTTAAATGTAAAATACGACGTAGCAGAAATTGATACATTCTTTTTTCTCCTTACGGATTACTTATATGATAAAAAACGTATTGACGTAGCAATGCAACCTGATATTGATATAGAAGATACTAAAGCGCTATTTGAAGCGCTAATGCAGCTTAAAGCAGATAAACCCATACAATATATTATTGGAGAAACTGAGTTTTTTGGTTTGCCATTTAAAGTGAATAAAAATGTGTTGATTCCACGACCAGAAACAGAAGAGTTAGTATCTTGGATTATAGATAGTGTAGATAAACATAAACCACTAAAAATTTTAGATATTGGTACAGGCAGTGGATGTATAGCTATCTCATTAGCAAAACATTTAAAAAATGCTGAAATACATGCTTTAGATGTAAGCACTAAAGCGCTAGATGTTGCAAAAATGAATGCAGTGTTACATAAAGCTAAAGTAAATTTTATAAATCACAATATTTTATCCGATACTTTTGATACAGCTCTAAAATTTGATATTATTGTTTCTAATCCGCCATACGTACGAGAACTAGAAAAACAATTAATGAAGCCAAATGTACTGGCGAATGAACCCCATATTGCACTTTTTGTAGCAGATGGTAATCCGCTACAATTTTATAAAGCAATAGTGCAATTTTGTAAAACGGCGCTACTAGAAAGCGGACACTTATATTTTGAAATTAATGAGTTTCTTGGTGAAGAAACTGTAAATATGATGATTTCAACTCATTTTAAAACTATTGAATTAAAACAGGATATCTTTGGAAAAGATAGAATGGTGAAAGGCAAAAAAATATAATGGATAGCATTAAACAAACTATAACAAATTTAAGAAACGAGCTAAGAGCGCATAATTACAATTATTATGTATTAGATACCCCTACAATATCAGATTACGATTTTGATACTAAGCTAAAAACGCTTCAAGAACTTGAAGAGAAGCATCCAGAATTTTTTGACGCAAATTCACCAACACAACGCGTAGGAGGAGAGATTACCAAAAATTTTGAGACTGTTAAACATAATTTTAGAATGTATTCTTTAGATAATTCGTATTCTAAAGACGATCTTTTAGATTGGGAAAAGCGTATTAAAAAAATGGTTGATGGCCCTGTAGAATATACTTGCGAACTTAAGTATGATGGTGCTTCTATAAGCTTAACATATGAAAATGGAAACCTTAAACGAGCAGTAACTAGGGGAGACGGTTTTCAAGGTGATAATGTAACTGCTAATGTAAAAACCATTAAGTCTGTACCACTAAAATTAAAGGGTGACTATCCAGAAGTATTTGAAATTCGTGGTGAAATTGTATTGCCTTTTGAAGGATTTAATAAAATGAATGAAGTTAGAATTGCCAACGGCGAAGAACCTTATCGAAATCCAAGAAATACTGCATCGGGGAGTTTAAAATTACAAGATAGTAGTGAGGTAGCTAAACGCCCATTAGAATGTTTATTATATAATTTAACAGGCACTAATTTAGGCGTTACAACACAATTTGAAAGTTTAGAAAAGGCAAGGTCTTGGGGTTTTAAAGTGCCAGAAGTTGCTGTACTAGCAAAATCTGTAGACGATGTATTAGAGTTTGTAAACTATTGGGATACCAAACGCCACGAACTGCCCTATGAAACAGATGGTATTGTAATAAAGGTAAATAATTTACAACAACAAGAAGAGTTAGGCTATACAGCAAAAGCACCGCGTTGGGCAATGGCCTATAAGTTTAAAGCAGAACAAGTCTCTACTTTATTAAATGAAATTACATATCAAGTAGGACGTACAGGAGCCATAACGCCAGTGGCTAATTTAGAACCTGTGGAGTTGGCAGGCACAACTGTAAAACGCGCTTCTATTCATAATGCAGATCAAATAGCAAAGTTAGATATAAGAGAACGCGATGTGGTTTTTGTTGAAAAAGGAGGAGAAATTATTCCTAAAATTATAGGTGTAGACGTATCTCAAAGACCCTTAGATTCAGAGCCTACAAAGTATATTTCAGAATGTCCAGAGTGTAATACGGTTTTAGTAAGAACAGAGGGTGATGCTAAGCATTATTGCCCTAATTATAATGGTTGTAATCCACAAATTATTGGGCGTATACAACATTATATTTCTAGAAAAGCCATGGATATTGAAGGTTTAGGTGGAGAAACGGTAGCACTTTTGGTAAATGAAGGTTTAATTTCTAATTATTCTGATTTATATGAATTAACAAAAAGCCAAGTTATTCCATTAGAACGGATGGCTGAAAAAAGTGCTGTGAATTTAGTTAACGGTATAAAAGCTTCTACAGCTATTCCTTTTGAAAGAGTTTTATATGCTATTGGGATTCGTTATGTAGGTGAAACTGTTGCAAAAAAACTTGCAAAACACTATAAATCTATTGATAACTTAATAAAAGCATCTCAAGAAGATTTAGAACAAGTTGATGAAATTGGTGTAAAAATTGCAGAGAGTGTAACACTTTTCTTCTCATCTGAAGAAAATCTAGTAATTATAGATAGATTGAAAGAATATGGTGTACAATTAAGTATAACAGATGAAGAGTTAGAAGGGCAAACAGATATATTAAAAGGGCAATCTATCGTTGTTTCGGGTGTATTTGAGCATGTTTCCAGAACAGAACTAAAAAAACTCATTGAAAATAATGGTGGTAAGGTGAGTAGCTCAATCTCTTCAAAAACCAGTTTAGTTGTTGCTGGTGATAAAATGGGACCAAGTAAAAAAGAGAAAGCAGAAGCGCTAGGTATTTCATTAATTAACGAAAGTGATTTCTTACTAAAATTAAAATTATAAATATTATTTATTGATTAAATGCATTTTTAAACGATTAAGTGTAAATTTTATGTATATTTGTATGATAAACACGTAATTATTTTTATGTACAAATCAAAAGTTCTTAAAGGACTAACTCTTTTATGTTATGTTTTGTATGCCGTTTTTGCGTTTAGTGGTGAACAATTTTTGTCAAACACCTTCAATTCCTGTATAGTTTTGCTTGTTTTGCTCTTGTACGTATTATGCGCTAAGCAAAAAAATAAATTTTTATTATTATTTTTAATATTTTATTCTCTAGCAGATGTATCTTCTTTTGTTTTAAGCATTGTGTCAGAACGTTTTGTTTCACAAAAATTTTACGATTTTGAGTATTATTTTACTAATGGATTGTATATATTGGCATACGTATTTTTAATTATTAAGATTATTGGTCATCTTAAATTCTCTACTGTTTTAAAGCATTTTAAAGTATATTCAGTAGTTTTAATTGCTTTAAACACCTATTTATTATATACATTACATTCCGTAATAAGCCCTCATTTGGTTATTCCAAGTGATTATTTTTTGGAATTAATTTATAATTTTGTGGTGCTAGTTCTACTTTCTTTAGCATTACTCAACTATTTTTATAGAGACAACAAAAAAGCGTTATACCTATTTTTAGGAACTCTATTTATAGTTTTTTCAGAAGTATTTTTAATAGCAAATATTTATGTTTACGTAGATAATATTTTGCTTAATTTTATTGGAACTACATTTGCCGTTATTGCTTTTTACTTTATTTATCAGCAGTCCAAATTATTAAGTTTTGTAAATACTAATGGAAATTTTGTTGTTAATAAATAGCCTTATGCTTTACTTAAAAATGGAATATCTTTTCTGTATATATATGCAATAATTGCAGAGAGTATAAATGTTATTACTGCCATACCAAATAGTAAACCACCATCGCCTTTAATATCTATTCCTAATTGAGTTAGGTGCATTATTATAGCGCCACCAATAATACCAATAGTTAGTAATGCGCCAGCCCACGCAGTCTTTTTAATAAGTAATAAAATACCCGCTATAAGTTCTAAAATGCCAATGCCTATTCTACCATAAGGTTCTAACCCTACAGTTTCAAAAATATAAACACTATCTGGGTGTGCTAAAAATTTAAATCTCAAAGTTTGTATCAAAATTAAAGCTACAATAATTCGCAATGCTAAAGGCAAATATTTTTTCATGTTATTGAGGTTTGATAACATTTTAGACGCAATTAAACATTAAACTTATCAGACTTAAAAAAAAAGGTTATACAACTATAGAAGTTCCGTTTGCTGTTATACTCTTGTTTACGTCAAAATAAAAATCAATTTGGCCAAGATATAGCCCATAACATCCCACTTGATTTACTAGTACATTTCTATCTTCACTATTTTTTAAAATGGTAGGTTTAGATAAAAACGTATGCGTGTGTCCACCAATTATTAAATCAATATCCTTTGTTTTTTCAGCAAGTTTTACATCACATATTTTATCAGGATTATTTCTATAGTTATACCCTAAATGCGATAAACATATTATTAAATCGCATTTTTCGTCTTGCTTTAAAATCCTTGTCATGTCTTGTGTAATTTCAAGAGGGTCAAGATATTTAGTTTCCTTATATAGTTTTTTTTCAACCAACCCATTAAGTGCTATACCTAATCCAAAAACTCCAATTTTAATACCGTCTTTTATAAAAATACGATATGGTTTTACATGTGTATCCATTACTGTATTAGAAAAATCATAATTTGCAGATACAAATCCAAAATTAGCATGTGGTAATTGGCTGTATAATCCATTTATGCCATTATCAAAATCATGATTACCAATGGTAGCTAAGTCATATTTTAATTTACTCATTAGTTTAAGTTCTAATTCACCTCCATAATAATTAAAGTAGGGTGTGCCTTGAAAAATATCGCCAGCATCTAATAAAAGGGTATTTTTATTTTGATATCTAATAGCTTCAATTAATGATGCGCGTCGTGCCACGCCTCCTTTATTTGCATTTCTACCCTCATCTGCACCAAATGTATCAATATGGCTATGTACATCATTAGTATGCAGTATAGTTATTTTTGTGGTTGTTGGTTTTAAGGCGAAAGACTGTAAACCAAAACTACCAATAGCAGCTAATGCAGTTGTTCCAACAGATACTTTTTGAATAAAATCTCTTCTTTTCATCTTTCTATTGTATTATAAACCTATTATCAATCACAGGGTTAATAGTATCAGTTTTTTTAAAATAATCAATCATGGCGTTCCTTATCTTGTAATCCAAGTCATAAACACTTTCGTTAGGTTGAAAAAACGTCATATCATCACCTCGATTGTATAAATAATCGCTAGTAGCAACATAATAGATAAGGTCATCATTAATAGGTGTATTATTAACTAAAGCTTTTATAAGCTTGTAATCGGTATCAAGTATAATTTTTAATCCTGAAAAAGGATGCGCACGTTTTGCATCTGCTAAAAACGATACTATACGTTTTATTTCACTACCCTTTAAAGCCACAACAACAATTGAATTTTCAAAAGGCATAACGCTGTAAGCAGTTCTAGCACTTAAAGGGCCTTTATGTATTTCTGCTCTAATACCTCCATGGTTTAAAATTACTACATCAATATTTTTACCTGTTCTTTTATTAAATATTGGGTTGCCCTCGCTTAAAATAATATCTGCCATTAAATTTCCAATGGCAGTATTTAATTCACCATCGTTTTTAGAATATGTATCAACCGCATAGGCTAAAACACTATCTAAATCACTTTCAATACGGTTTTTATAAGGTGCTATAAATGCTTCAATATCAGCACTTGGTGTTAGTTGTGTATTAATATCTAAACGTTGAGCTTCAATTTTATTTAAATTAAGTTTCTTTGTTTTACAGCTTATGCATATCATAAAGATAAATACAATTAAACCTAGTTTGTAAGTGGTAGAATTTACCATATTAAAAATGATTAAATTTTGAATGTACTTTTGCTACCTTTGCGCAAAGTGTAAATTTAAATGATTTTAAAAGCTTTTAGGGAAAAATCGAATAAAAAGTATTTGAATAAATTGTTATCTAAACGTAAGGTAAATGTTGATGATAGTAAAATTAAAAGCTTAGGTGTTCTTTTGAATTTTGATGAGATTGAAGATTTTAATGCATTTAATGTATTGGCCTCTCGTTTAAAAATACATACCAATAAAATTAAGGTAATAGCTTTTACTACTGATGTTAAAAGCCATGGCAATTCTTGGGACGCCTGTTTTAACCCAAAAGATTTGGGTTGGGGTGGCGAAGTTAAAAATGTAGAATTACAACGGTTTTTAAACGAATCTTTTGATGTTTTAGTCAGTTATTATACAAAAGAACATTTAGAACTAAAATTATTAACAGCATTATCTAAATCTCAATTTAAAATCGGAATTTTGCAAAGCGACATCAGACTAAACGATTTAATTATAAAAACAGGTATGAAGGAGATTGATGTGTTTGCTGAAGAAGTTGTAAAATATTTAACAGTATTAAATAAAATTTAAAATGAATAATAAGTTTCTTGGAACAGGAGTGGCTTTAGTAACGCCTTTTAAAAGTGATTTAAGTGTAGACTATGATGCACTTAAAAAGATAGTGGAATTTAATATAAAAAATGGTGTAGAGTATTTGGTTATATCTGGTACAACAGCCGAAAGTGTTACTATTACCAAACAAGAAAAAAAGGCTATTACCGAAGCTATTGTTGAAATAAATAACGGGCGTGTGCCTTTAGTTTTGGGTATTGGTGGGAGTAATACAGCACTGGTTATAGAGGAAATAAAAAACACAGATTTAAGTGCTATAGATGCTATACTTTCAGTTTCTCCTTATTACACTAAGCCTACACAAGAAGGTGTTTATCAGCATTTTAAGGCTATATCAGCCGTATGCCCAATAGACATCATATTATATAACGTGCCAGGGCGAACTTCAAAAAATATAGAACCAGATACTATTATTCGTTTAGCTAATGAATTTGAGAATATAGTTGGCGTTAAAGAAGCAGGAAATAGTACTTACCAATATTTGCAATTATTAAAAAACAAACCAGAAGATTTTTTGGTAATATCAGGTGATGATGATTTAGCTTTGGGGGTTACACTTGCTGGTGGCTCTGGCGTTATTTCTGTTATAGGGCAAGCATTCCCAAAGGAATTTTCAAAAATGATACGCTTAGGCCTAAAAGGAGATGCTAAACAAGCCTATAAATTTCATTACCGTTTAATGGATGGAATAGATTATATTTTTGAAGAAAATAATCCAGCTGGTATAAAAGCAGTTTTTGAGGCTTTAAATTTATGTTCTTCTGCTGTGCGCTTACCATTAGTAACTGCTTCTGAAGCATTAAAATCTAAAATATCAGATTTTATAAAGGCATTTTAAATCGGGCAAAAAAATAAAAAACCTGAAATTCTTCATACTAAATAAAATTAAAAATCAATTTTAAATTTTTGAAACCTATTATTATAATTTAAATGGGCAAGCGACATTAGATCATATACTTTTTACAACATAAAATTTATAAAAAGTTAAATATAACTTAAACCTTATGGCTACTGTATTTGAAGATTTATTTTAGCTATAAAATATTATTTTTAAATTACGTTAAATAAATGTAGTTTTGCACCTTGTTTAAAACCTACATAATTAAAATAGTATTTGGTGATAAACACAATTCAAAAAAATACATGAAACACCTTTTTGCCATACTATTATTTGCTTGCGCTTTAACATCATGTAGCGAATATCAAAAAGTTTTAAAATCCGAAGACATCGCTCTTAAATTTAAAGTTGGTGATTCCTTATTTCAGCAAGGTAAATATGAAAAAGCAAACAGATTGTTTGCACAAATTGTACCTAAATATAAAGGGAAACCTCAGGCTCAAAAGTTGATGTATTTGTATTCTAAATCTTTTTTTGAAATGAAAGATTATTACGTGTCTGGTTATCAATTTGAAAGATTTGTAGCTAGTTATCCAAAAAGTGAGAAAAAAGAAGAGGCTGCGTTTTTGAGTGCTAAGAGTTATTACATGTTATCGCCCAGATATTCTAAAGATCAAAAAGAGACAAGAGATGCTATTGGTAAGCTACAAGATTTCATCAATTTATATCCTAACTCTCAGTATTTAAGTGAAACTAATAAGCTTATTAAAGAGCTTGATTATAAATTAGAGAAAAAGGCGTTTGAAATAGCAAAGCAATACGATCATATTTCAGATTATAAAGCATCCATAAAATCATTCGATAATTTTATTTATGAATTTCCAGGATCTGCATTACGTGAAGACGCATTATTTTTTAGGCTAGATGCTGCTTACAAATTAGCCATAAATAGTGTGGAATTAAAGAGAACTAACGCTGGTATTGTTAAATTAAAAAAAGTAAGATTATTACAAGCAAAAGAATATTTTGATGTCTTTAAGAAGGCATATGCAAATTCTAAGTATATTGCAGATGCAGAAGACATGTTTGAAACAATAAATAAAGAATTAGAAACATATAGCGTTAAAAGTTAATAAAATGATGGATTTAAAAAAGACCACTGCTCCCGTAAATACGGTAACTTATGATAGAAATCAAGTAGATGAACCAACAGAGAATATCTACGAAGCTATATCTATTATATCGAGAAGAGCTGAACAAATTAACACAGAGATTAAAAAGGAACTTATCGATAAATTGGAAGAGTTTGCAACTTACAATGATAGTTTAGAAGAAATCTTTGAAAATAAAGAACAAATTGAGGTCTCTAAATTTTATGAAAAATTACCAAAACCTCACGCTTTAGCTGTTCAAGAATGGCTTACCGATAAAATTTATTTTAGACATACTGAAGAAGACGTTTAGTAATTTAAATATGAGTATACTAAGCGGCAAAAACGTTCTGTTAGGCATTACTGCAGGTATTGCCGCTTATAAAACTGCGGCATTAGTGCGCTTATTTATAAAATCTGGAGCACAGGTTAAAGTCGTGATGACGCCAGCTTCAAAAGATTTTATAACACCTCTTACACTTTCAACACTTTCTAAAAACCCAGTACTTTCTTCTTTTACTAATGAAGATGATACTGATGCGGTATGGAATAACCATGTAGATTTAGGACTTTGGGCTGATATTTTCGTAATAGCACCAGCTACTGCAAATACAATGTCTAAAATGGCTAATGGGTCTTCAGATAATCTGTTGTTAGCCACATATTTATCGGCCAAATGCCCTGTGTATTTTGCACCAGCAATGGATTTAGATATGTATAAGCATAACTCCACAAAAGCTTCATTTGATAAATTACAATCCTTTGGCAATGTTATGATTCCTGCAACTAGTGGAGAGTTAGCAAGTGGCTTAGTAGGAGAAGGCAGAATGGCAGAACCTGAAGATATTATTACTTTTTTAGAAAATGATATTTTAGGTAAGTTGCCATTAAAAGGCAAAAAAGTTTTAATAACCGCAGGACCAACCTATGAAGCTATAGATCCTGTACGCTTTATAGGAAATCATTCTAGTGGTAAAATGGGTTTTGAAATCGCAAAAGCATCTGCAAATTTAGGTGCGGAGGTTATCTTAATAACTGGACCAACTCATCAAAAGATATCACATAGCCTTATAAATGTAGTACCTGTAACTAGTGCAGAAGACATGTACCAACAAGTACATAAGTATTTTGATACTGTTGCTATCGCAATTTTGTCTGCAGCAGTAGCAGATTTCACACCAAAAGAGGTTTCAGCAAAAAAAATCAAAAAAACATCCGATACTTTAAAATTAGAGCTAAAACGAACAAAAGACATATTAGCATCAATAGGAGAAACTAAGAAAAATCAGTTTTTAGTTGGGTTTGCTTTAGAAACGCATAACGAATTAGAAAATGCCATTGGGAAATTAAAAAAGAAAAACTTAAATTTAATTGTTTTAAATTCGTTACAAGATAAAGGTGCAGGTTTTAAAGGCGATACTAATAAAGTAACGTTTATAGATAATAAAAGTACTGTAACAGAGTTTCAATTAAAATCTAAAGCTGAAGTAGCGGAAGATTTATTAAATGAAATTGTAAAACAAACCCATGCGTAAATTTTTAATCATTTTACTTTGTAGTTATAGCTTATTGAGTTTTGCTCAAGAGCTTAACTGTACTGTTGTTGTTAATGCACAACAAACTGGTAACGAGAACCTGCAAATATTTAAAACCTTAGAAAAACAACTTACAGAACTTATTAATAATACTAAATGGACCGATAGAACTTTTCAACCTCAAGAGCTTGTTAACTGTAGTATGAATATCATAGTTTCAGAATATAGTGGAGAGTTTTTTAATGCTACAATTCAGGTGCAATCATCACGCCCTATATATGGCTCTTCATACAGCTCGCCCATTTATAATTTTAACGATAAAGATTTTTCATTTAGATATACAGAGTTTCAAAATTTAATTTATAATCCAACTCAATACACCTCAAATTTAATTTCAGTATTAGCATTTCATATACATATGGCTTTAGCCTTAGACGCAGACTCTTATGAGCAAAATGGAGGTGAAGATTATTATAAGCAAGCGCAAACTATATTAAATTATTCTCAACAAGAAAACTTTAGAGGTTGGAAATTAGAAGATGGTTTACAAACCAGATTTATTTTAATTGATAATGCTTTATCTACTACATTTAAAGAGTTTAGAAATGTAATTTACGAGTATCATAGATTAGGTTTAGATGAAATGAGTAATGACTTAAAAAGTGGGAAACAGCAGATAGCTTCAAGCTTATCTAAGTTTAAAGCTATGAATAGTAGACGACCAAATTCTTTTCTACTTAGAACATTTTTTGATGCTAAAGTTGATGAAATTGAACAAATTTTTACTGATGGTCCTCAAATTAAAATTGCAGACCTTAAAGATATACTAATAAAAGTAGCGCCAATTCATTCTGCTAAATGGCAGAACATTACTTTTTAATTAAAGCACAGTATATTGAGTACTAAAAACTGAATGCACAATACTTAACTATGCTATCATCACTAACCATAAAAAACTACGCTTTAATAGATCACCTTCAGGTAGATTTTAATAATGGTTTTACAATTATTACAGGTGAAACCGGTGCAGGAAAATCTATTTTATTGGGTGGATTATCTTTAATTCTTGGAAAACGTGCTGATTT
Source organism: Hyunsoonleella sp. 2307UL5-6 (assembly GCF_047345485.1). Lineage (NCBI taxonomy): Bacteria > Pseudomonadati > Bacteroidota > Flavobacteriia > Flavobacteriales > Flavobacteriaceae > Hyunsoonleella > Hyunsoonleella sp. 2307UL5-6. The sequence continues at coordinate 158,490 of NZ_JBLFEN010000001.1, forward strand.
AAATAGCCTTAAAACAAAAGATGTTAAATGTGTAATTGAAGCTGTTTTTAATATTTCTAATTATAATTTACAGTCTCTTTTTAAAGCTAATGATTTAGATTATGAAGCGCAAACTATTATAAGAAGAGAAATTTTACCATCTGGCAAATCTAGAGCATTTGTAAATGATTCTCCGGTAAATCTTAACAGTTTACAACTATTAGGAGAGCAACTTATAGATGTACATTCGCAACACCAAACCTTACAGTTAACCCATAACGAATTTCAGTTTCAAGTTATTGATGCCTTAGGAAAAAATGAAGCTAGTTTAAATTCATACCATAAATTATTGCAACAGTATAAAAAATTAAAGCAAGAACTAACAGCGCTTCAAAATTTAAAATCTGATGCTATAAAAGAATATGACTATAATTCGTTTTTATTAAGCGAATTGGTAGATGCTAATTTGGTGGACGGAGAACTAGAAGCTTTAGAAAAAGAATATGATACCTTAAATAATGTTGAAGCTATAAAAGAGCGTTTGTCTGAGGCATATCAGTTATTAAATGATGATCAAATAGGCGCTATTACTACAATTACGAATTTAAAAAATAGCTTTCAAAAACTAAGTGATGTTTCTTCTAAATATAAAGATTTATTCCAACGTATAAATAGCTGTTTAATAGAAGTAGATGATATTTATAATGAAGTAGATATGCTACAAGGTGAAGTAGAGGCAGACCCAAATAGATTAGACACTGTAAATTCTAAACTTCAAATAATAAATAACTTATTACAAAAACATCAGGTTGCTACAGTTTCTGAACTACTAGAAATTAGAGAAACACTTACCCAAAAAGTTGAAGTAACAGAAAATTTAGATAGCACTATTCAAAATAAAGAAGAAGCCGTTTTAAAAGCAGCTACATCACTTGATAAAATTGCAAGCACATTACATGAAAAGCGAAGTAAAGCTATTCCTGTTTTAATTCATAAGCTTCAGCATATTTTAACAGATTTAGGAATGCCCAACGCGCAGTTTAATATTGAATTATCAAATTCTGACACGTATTTTTCTAATGGAAAAGACGAATTATCGTTTCTGTTTTCAGCAAATAAAGGAGGTAATTTTAACGAATTGAAAAAAGCCGCTTCTGGAGGAGAATTATCTAGAATTATGTTGGCCATAAAGCTCGTACTCTCAAACTATACACAGCTACCTACAATAATGTTTGATGAAATTGATACAGGTGTTTCTGGTGAAATTTCTAATAAAATGGGCGATATTATGCTGCAAATGAGCAAAAATATGCAAGTATTTTCTATAACACATTTACCACAGGTTGCGGCCAAAGGACATTCGCATTTTAAAGTTTATAAAGCGGATGTGGATAACGTAACTCAAACTAATTTAATTAGTTTAAATCGTGATGATAGAATTGTAGAAATTGCTCAAATGCTTGGAGGTTCAGAATTATCAACTTCTGCAATAGCACACGCTAAAGAATTACTTAATTAAAAAACAATTTAATTTAACGTTGAAAGTTTAGTACTTTTGACACGTTAAAGTGAATAAAAAACAATAACTGACATAATAGTATGGCTTATAATTTATTAAAAGGAAAAAAAGGAATCATTTTTGGAGCATTAGATGCAAATTCTATAGCTTGGAAAACCGCAGAACGTGTGCATGAAGAAGGTGGGCAATTTGTATTAACAAATGCTCCTGTGGCAATGCGTATGGGGCAAATAGATGAATTGGCTAAAAAAACAGGCTCTGAGATTATTCCAGCTGATGCAACTTCAGTAGAAGATTTACAAAATTTAGTTGAAAAATCTATGGAGATTCTAGGTGGAAAAATTGATTTTGTATTACATTCCATAGGTATGTCTATTAACGTTAGAAAAGGAAAACACTATACAGATCAAAATTATGCGTGGACACAAAAAGGTACAGATGTATCTGCAATGTCTTTTCATAAAGTAATGCAAACACTTTATAAAGCTGATGCTATGAATGAATGGGGAAGTATTGTTGCTTTAACCTATATGGCTGCACAACGCGTTTTTCCAGATTATAATGATATGGCAGACAATAAAGCGTATTTAGAAAGTATTGCCCGTAGTTTTGGATATTTCTTTGGAAGAGATAAAAAAGTACGTGTTAACACGATTTCACAATCACCTACACCAACAACAGCTGGTAGTGGTGTAAAAGGGTTTGATGGATTTATTTCTTATGCTGAAAAAATGTCGCCACTAGGCAATGCCACAGCAATGGATTGTGCTAATTATACCGTTACATTATTCAGTGATTTAACTAAACGCGTAACATTACAAAACCTTTATAATGATGGCGGTTTTAGTAATATGGGTGTAAGCGATGCTGTTATGAGCACTTTTACAGGCGAAGAGTAAATAAACGAATATTATATATTTTAGACCTGTCAGGTTTTTAAAACCTGACAGGTCTTTTTTGTTAGGAATAGTTATTTTTGTGTTATGCAATTACAATATTCATTTATTATTCCTGTATATAACCGTCCAGATGAAGTGTATGAGTTATTGTCTAGTTTTAAGGCTATGGACACCAACTTGGATTATGAGATTGTTATTGTAGAAGATGGCTCTACTGAAACTTCACAAGCGGTTATAGAACGCTATACTAAAGATTTAAATATCTCCTATTTTTTTAAAGAAAATTCAGGTCCTGGAGATTCTAGAAATTATGGTATGCAGCGGGCTAAAGGCAATTATTTCATCATTTTAGATAGCGATGTAATTATGCCTAATAATTATTTAAGTGAAGTTGATAAAAGTCTTAAAACTGAATATGTTGACTGTTTTGGCGGACCAGATGCTGCACACGACTCTTTTAGTGATTTACAAAAAGCGATTAATTTTGCAATGACTTCGTTTATAACAACGGGAGGTATTAGAGGTCATAAAAATGCTGTAGATAAATTTCAACCTAGAAGTTTTAATATGGGGCTTTCTAAAAATGCTTTTTTGGCTTCAAAAGGCTTTGGTAGAATTCATCCTGGTGAAGATCCCGATTTGTCTATCCGTTTATGGAATCTAGGGTTTAAAACAAAACTAATACCTAATGCTATTGTTTATCATAAACGTCGTATTTCTTGGCTTAAATTTCAGCAACAAGTACGTAAATTTGGCTTAGTACGACCTATTTTAAATAAATGGCATCCAAGTACTAAAAAATTAACCTATTGGTTTCCTAGCTTATTTAGTATAGGTTTTTGTATATCAATTTTAATGGCTGTATTTGGATATATTTGGTTTATAAGTATATATGTCTTGTATTTTGTTCTAGCTTTTATTTTAGCATTTTACACAACAAAAAGTAGTAAAGTAGCAGTTATGGCGCTTTGGGCTATTGGTGTTCAGTTTTTAGGCTATGGTTTGGGGTTTATTCAATCTACTTTTGCCGTTAATATTCAAAATAAAAACCCCGAAACACATTTTCCTAAATTATTTTTTAAACTAAAATGATACGAAAGCTAAAATCAGAATTAGTAACCTCCATTAAGAATAAGCGGCTTAATGTGTTTTTGTTATTTCTATTCTCAGCTTTTATTATTTTAATTTTCACTAAACTTTCAAAGGATTATACAAGTACTTTAAACTTTGCTATTAAAAAAGTAAACGTACCACGAGATAAAGTCATTTTAAACGATTCTTCACATAAGCTACAAGTTACGCTTAAAACACACGGCTTTAAATGGTTAAAATATTATTTTACCGAACCTGATATTAGTATAGATTTTTCAAATGAAGTTTATAAAAAACAAAATACGTATGTTTATACTAAGTCAGTATCTTATTTAAATGAGAAGAAACCATTTAGAAGCGAAGTAAAATTATTAAATATTAATCCAGATACACTTGTTTTTAGATACGACACTAACTTGGTTAAAAAAGTTGCTGTAAACATAGAAACAGACATATCATTTTTTCCAGGGTTTGATATAGTTGACGATTACAAAATAACCCCAGATTCTGTAACTATAATTGGACCAGAAGAGTTAGTTAATGCTATTAACGTAGTTAATACAGAAAAGATTATACTAACTGAAATTAAGAGCAATATTTCTATTAAAGCAAAACTTAATTTACCTAAGAATACTGCTGATTTAAAGTTTTCTGATAATGATGTTCAATTTACTGCCAATGTTGAGAAATTTACAGAAGGTGTAGTTACTATACCTATTCAAGTTATCAATTTACCTCAAGATGTTTCTATAAAATATTTTCCAAAAGAAGTAAAAGTATCTTATTATACAAGTTTAAAAAACTTTAATAGTATTAGTGCCAAAGATTTTAAAGTGAAGTGCGATTTTAATAAAGTAGATACAAAGCAATCTGTTCTTATTCCAGAATTAGTAAAGTTGCCCAGTAATGTAAAGCACATTAAACTAAATCAAAAACGAATAGAGTTTATAATTTTAAAATGATAGTAGTTGGATTAACAGGAGGTATTGGTAGTGGTAAAACTACAGTTGCTAAGGCATTTAAAGCCTTAGGTATTCCTATTTACATAGCAGATATAGAAGCAAAAAAATTAATGAATCGCTCTAAAGTTATCAAACGAAAGTTAAAGTTACTTTTAGGCGAAGCAGCATATACTGATGCTGGTAAGCTAAACAAACCTTACATAGCAAATATAATTTTTAATGATGAAAGTTATTTAAAAAAAATGAATGCTATTGTACACCCAAAAGTAGCTAAACATTTTAAAAAATGGACAGAAAAACAAAGTGCACCATATGTGATAAAAGAAGTAGCTGTTTTGTTTGAAAATGGAGGGAATACAGCATGTGATTTTGTAATTACTGTAACAGCCCCAAAAGCATTACGTATAGAGCGATTATTAAAACGAGATAATACTTCAACAGAAAAAATAGAAGCTATTATAAAAAACCAATGGAGTGATAGCGAAAAAATAAAGCTATCAGATTACACTATAATTAATAAAACTCTAGAATACACCATACTTCAAGCTAAAAAAGTACACAAAAAAATACTTTGTCAAATACAATAAATATTGAGTATTAACATTTTTGTTAATGTAAGGTTAAATGACTGCTTAACTAAATGTTAAAATGTTAATTTTGAATAATGAGCAAAAAAGTATTCGTACTATCAATAGTATTAATGAGTCTATCGTTAATAGGAATTATTTTTGTTCAGGCTTACTTTATAAATGACTCTTATGAGAATCAAAAACAGCGATTTTCATCTGATGTAAAAAGTGCTTTAAGTTTTGTATCAAATGCAATAGAACAAAATGAATTTGATAAGTATTTTGCTGGTTTACAGAATTTAGATGGCGAGGCAATTAATGATACAACTGCGATAGAAGAACTTTTTCTTTACAGAAAGAACACTAGTACAAAAGAGACGTTAATTTATAAAAGTGATGTGTTTGAAGTGGATTATAAATTATCCGCGTCGCTCTTTGACATTGGTTATGATAGTATTAATGTAAAAAACATTATAGGCAGTTCTGAGCTTCAAATAATTAATAGTAGCGGTCAAGCAGAAAAAGATATCGGTGAAGCTTCAGTTTTAAAAATGAAAAGTAGGGAACGATTAGAGGATGCTACTCGTAATTATTTTTATAAAAATTTAAGAGCGTATACAAAAAAAATTCCTGTTCATAAGAGAGTTTCAAAAGATAAAATTTCTAATTTATTGGCCTTAAAATTAGATGAAAATAATATAAATACTGATTTTGAATTTGCTGTTTACAGCAGAGACTTAGCAACAAAACTGTATAGTGAAGGGTTTGAAAAAACAGAAGAGTCAACATATAGCGTTCCAATATTTTATGATGAAAACAACCAAAGTAATTATAAGCTTCTGGTTAATTTTCCTGATAATAAATATATTTTTTCCTCAATTTTAGGAATGGTTTTATTGTCTATCGTGTTTACATCTATTATAATTATTGCGTATTCTAGTGCTGTATTTCAGTTAATAAAACAAAGACAAATTTCACAAATAAAAACAGACTTTATCAATAATATGACACATGAGTTTAAAACACCTATAGCTACAATTAATTTAGCTTTAGATGCTATTAAAAACCCTAAAATTATAGATGATAAAGACAAGGTTTTGCGATACCTTAAAATGATTCGTGAAGAAAATAAGCGCATGCATGCACAGGTAGAAAATGTTTTGAGAATATCTAAACTAGAAAAAAATGAGTTAAATATTAGTAAGGATAGGGTAGATTTAAACGACTTAGTTGAAGATGCTGTAACACATGTTGAATTAATAGTTGAAGATAGGCAAGGGTATATTAAAACACATTTAGAGGCGCAACAAACTTCGGTTTTAGCAAACGATACACATTTTACCAATGTGCTGGTTAATATTCTAGATAATGCTATAAAGTATTCTCCTGAAGCGCCAAAAATTGATGTTTTTACTGAAAATGTTGGAACTAATATTTTATTGAAAATTAAAGATCAGGGTAGTGGCATGAGTAAAACAGCTGCTAAACGTGTTTTTGAGAAGTTTTATAGAGAACATACTGGAGATATACACAATGTAAAAGGGCATGGATTAGGTTTAGCATACGTAAAACGTATGGTTGATGATCACCAAGGCTTTGTATCAGTAGAAAGTGAAAAAGGTAAAGGAAGTACCTTTATAATAAGGCTTCCCTTAATATCATAAAATTATGGAAGAACAAAACAAGAAAATTTTATTAGTAGAAGACGACCCAAACTTTGGGACAGTTCTTAGAGATTATTTGATGATGAATGATTATGATGTCGTACATGCTAAAAATGGTATGGAAGGTTTTGAGAAATTTAAAAAAGATGATTACGACTTATGTATTTTAGACGTAATGATGCCTTATAAAGATGGATTTACCTTAGCGAAAGAAATTCGAGAAAAAAATACTGATGTACCCATTGTTTTCCTAACAGCTAAAGCTATGAAAGAGGATGTCTTAAAAGGCTATAAAGTTGGTGCAGATGATTATTTGAACAAACCGTTTGATAGTGAAGTATTGCTTATGAAAATTAAAGCAATTATACAACGTAAAGCAACTGAAACTATAGCAGATAGTAAGCAGTTTGAATTTGAAATTGGACGTTTTCACTTAAATTCTAAACTACGGTTTTTACGTTTTGATGGTGGAGAACCGTCTAAGCTTTCACCAAAAGAAAATGAATTATTACGATTATTAGCTTTACATGAAAACGATTTAATGCCTCGTGAATTAGCACTTACAAAAATATGGAGAGATGATAACTATTTTACATCAAGAAGTATGGATGTGTATATTGCTAAATTGCGAAAATATTTAAAACCAGACGAAAAGGTAGAGATATTAAATATACATGGCGAAGGTTTTAGATTGGTAGTAAATACTTAAATTTAAAATATAACACAAAAATAAAAATCCAGCATAAAGCTGGATTTTTTGTTTAATAACATTGTAATTATATGCGTTTACTTAGCCACTCTTTAAACTCATAAAAATTTTGTGGCGCAACACCATGACCTACAGGAAATTCAGAATAGGTGTTTTTAATATTTAGCGTATTTAAAAATGGTGCTGTTTGTCTTGCCCAGTCTGGAAATATTACTTGATCTGCACTACCATGAGAGCAATAAAAATCTAAGTGTGCGTAGTTTTTATCAGTTAATTTCTCGGGTAAAATATCTTTATTTATATAACCACTAAGTGCAATAATATTTTTTACTTTTTCAGGATAGGTTAACGCCACAGCATAACTTAAAATACTGCCTTGGCTAAACCCTAAAAGCGTAATGTTATCTTTATTTACATCATAGGTAACTATAACTTCATCTATAAATTTTGCTATTACATCTACAGACGATTTTGCTTGTATATTATCGCTCCATTTTCCTTTTTCAGCATCAAAATTTATAGCATACCATGCATTACCATATGGCTCCATTTTATATGGTGCTTTCGCAGATATAATTAAAAGTTCTTCTGGGAGTTCATTAGCAAACGAAAACAAATCGTTTTCATCACTACCATAACCATGAAACAAAATAAGTAAAGGTGCATTTTCTTTTAGTGATGATGGTCTTGTAATATAATCTAGAGATAAAGAAGTATATAGCATTTATGAGCCTATATTTGAAAAGATTTTTTGGTAAAGTTTACCAACTAAAGGTACTGCATTTTGTTTGCCGGTTGTGGCTCCAATAAAACCATAAAACCATAGTGTAATAAAAAATACATATACAGAAACTCTAAGCATAAAAACGTCAAAATTTCTAACTATAGATAAATTTATAATTATAAGAGTTAACCATAAACCTAAAGATTGTCTGATATGAAAGTATGTAAAAGGATTCTTTTTTTCGCCATTAAGGTAATAAGCTATAATGATTCCAAACACTGTTAAATAGCTTATAATTGCATTTTTTTTTCCTTTTTCTATTATGTCTTGCGTCATCATTATTTTAAAACTAAAGTATTGTTTGCTATTACACCATAAACTTCACCTTTAAGAGTTTCATCCATAAAAATGGCATTATAGGATTTAGAATGTATATGCGCTTTTGAAAACGAGTATTTTAAAGCAGGATTAAATAAGGTAGCATTAATTTTTCCACCTATTTTTATAGGATTTTCTGATGCTCCAAAACGCTGTTTACCTCGTGTTAAAATTTCTATTGTTTTCTTTAGGGTAAATTTTTGTAGAAGTGCTCCAAATGCGCTTTCTAATCCAATAGTACCATATTCAGCATGATCAAATTCTATTTTTTTTAGCTCAATATCAAGAGGGTTGTGGTCACTTGTAACCATATCAATAGTACCATCTTTTAAACCGTCTATTAGTGCTGTAATATCATCTAGTGTTCGTAAAGGTGGTTTTACTTTAAAATTAGTATCAAAATGTGTTAAGCTTTCATCTGTAAAATACAGGTTATGTACAGCCACACTACAACTAACATCTAGTTTTTTTGCTTTTGCTTCGCGAATTAGTGCAACGCCTTTTGCTGTAGATATGGTTGGTATGTGTAATTTTCCACCGGTGTATTCTAATAAAAATAAATCTCTAGCTATTTGTAATTCTTCAGCTAAATCTGGATTTCCTTTTAAACCTAAAGATGTACTTGTTACATTTTCATTCATTACCCCTAATCCTGCAATTTTGTTTTCTTGTGGATAAGAGCAAACCAAACCATTAAAATTACTCGCATATTGTAAGGCGATTTTTAAAAGATTTGGGTTAGAAATTGGTTTTTTATAGTCGTAAAATGCTGTGGCTCCAGCATTTTTCATATCATATAACTCTGCTAAATCTATACCTTTACTGCCTTTTGTTAAGGCGCCAATTGGTAGTAACTTTACAGCTTTGTTAACCCCTTTAGACTTAAGGTAGGATACATCAGTACTCGTATCAATTATAGGGTTTGTATTGGGGTTTAAAGCCACAGCCGTAAAACCTGATAATGCGGCTGTTTTTATACCATTTTCAATAGTTTCACGTTCTTCAAATCCTGGTTCTCCAAAACACACACTACTATCAAACCATCCTTGAGAAATATGAAGGTCTTTAAAAGCAATTTCGGTATATGCATTAGGATTTTTAAGATGAGAACCTATTTTGGTAATTAAGCCATCTTCAACTAAAATATCTTGAACTGTATTATGAAAATCACTTTTTGTATCAAGTATTTTAGCAGATTTTATAAGTATGTTCATTTAAAATATTTTAAGATGAGCATTTCTATTAGTAATAGAATTAATGCAAAAATAATAAACCATTTCCATAAGGCATTAACTTTAGTCTCACTTTTTAATGTATCAAATAATTCTGATAGCGATGTATTAGTTTTTACATTGGGTAAATTATCCATATTTTGATAGGTTAAATTACTCTCGCTTCTATCATAATTAAAAGCTATATTTTTGATATTTACATCAGCATTCATCACATTAAATATACCAGCTTGTGTAGGTAACTCATCAGTAGTTACCACAACTTTAGTATTAAAACTTTGCTGTTTGGGAATAATACTTTCGTTTTTATGCTTTAGAGTTAATACACCATCTTGTTGCACAGTAGTTTTAATTTCAAAGCTATTCTCTTTCCCAATATTATAATATAGCTCTGGTACTTTAAAACTGTTTTTGGCAATATTGTAAAGCGTAGGCACAATTAAGGGTGAGCGTATAAAATTTGAGTTTTCACTATTTAAAGCAGCTGTAAACAGATAAATTGCCTTGTTTGATGTTAAAAAAGGTTTATTGTCTTCAAAAGATAAAATAGCACTGTTTGCTTGTTTTAAATTAAAAAACGAAGCTACTTTTGGGTATTGAAAATTAGTAATTCGTTTTTCAAAAACCCCATTGTTATAAAGCGGGTGGCTGTAATTAATAGTTGTAATTCTTTTATTTGATACTGTTTTAGCGCTTAAACTTAATTTGTAGTTGTTAAGTAGGTTGTTGTAAGAATTTATATTGGTGTTTTCTGAAGGTATCATCAAAAGCGTTCCGCCATCAGATACAAATGATGTTAATACTGTGCTTAAGGCATTAGGTATATTATCTAATTCATTTAAAATAATTAAATTCTGATCGTTAATACGATTATAATCTAGCGTATTTATGTTGTAATTGGTAAATATAAATTCATCTTCAGTAAAAATACGCTTTAAAAAATTTGAAGGCTTTGCATCAATTGAAAGAACATTAATTTTTTCGGTTGTATTTACAGTAAAAAAAAGAGAGTTATCAAATTGTAAATGTGAGTCTTTAATTTTAATCTCACCATTAATTATTTCTTTTGAAGACAAATCAAAAGTCACTTTAGTTTTATCTTCAATTTTTGTTGATGTTTTTGCAATTAAAGTATCATTATTTAATAGCGAAACAGGTAGGTTTTCAATAGGATTTCCACTATTTAGCAATAAAACACTTAGTTTTAATTTTGTTGGAGTTATAGTTGAAATGTAAGCCGAATCTATAGCTATATTTTGTGTGTTAGTTGGTTTTAATTGTACAGGATATATATTGATTAATGAATCTGTACTTGGTGTAAAATCTTCACTTATATTTTGAAAATCAGAAATATAGATTAAGTTTTTTAAAGTGTTTGTTTCTTTACTAAATAAGCTTTTACTTTTAAGAAGTGATGTTTTAAAAGCTAAACTATTTGCAGTATGTTTAAGCTGTAATAGATTATTTTTTATGGCATTTAATGTTGTGTTTTTATATGTGTCAGAATTTGTAAGTACTGAAATGTTTTCATTTTCAGGTACGTTTTCTATGATATCTTGAACTGCCCGTTTTAATAATATACCCTTCTCTCCTTTGGCTTGCATACTAAAAGAATTATCAAGATATATAACCGTTTCTGTACTTTTATTTAGTGTATTATTTTTTGAAAAGTAAGGTTGTGCAAAAGCAAAAATAATAGCGGCAAATAATAATAATCGTGTAATAAGTGTAAGCCATTTTTTTAACTGAGCACTTTTACGCGTTTGTATGGCTACGTTTTTTAAAAAGGCCACATTAGTAAAAGGTACTTTTTTAAACTTACGAAGCTGAAATAAATGAACAATAATAGGAATTACTAGTAAAATTAAAGCGTAAAGAAGTTCGGGGTATTTAAACTGCATTTATGTTTTTAGTTTATCAAACCTACATAATTTTTTTCATTACTTGTAAAAGTTAACAAAAGAAAATATAGTCTTTTACTACTTTTAAATTTAAGTTTGTTAAATAGGCTCTAATATCTTTCTGCGCTTGTTTATTTCCAACGGCTATTAAGCTTTGCGAATTTTTAATGGTTTTTAGAGTATTAAAATTTAATAGTCGCTTTCCATAAATATCTTTACCTATTTTATTTGGGTTATCACAAATCCATTCAAAAGGAATATTGTGTTTAATTAACGCACTCGCTATAAGTTTTCCTTTAGTTCCAGCTCCCCAAATTACTAAGGTTTTAGAGTTATCATAATCAATATTTAAAAAATACTTCACCTTTAATCTCGTAAAATGGTTTTGGGCATAATGTATATGTGTTCTAGAGGTACGCGTACTATAATCTCGCCATTTATGTATCACATCGTCACATGGTATACATTTATAATTGTGTTTGTAAAATCTAAATGTTAAATCGTAATCTTCTGGATATACATCAGGGTTAAAAGCATCACAGGCTTCTAAATCTTCTCGGTGCAACATCCAACATGGCGATGGGATTACACATTCTTTATAAATTTCACTGTAATTATCACCTGCTTTAGTTAGTTTATTTAACCATAACTCATAACTTTTGTAGCCAGGACCTATACCATTAGCGTTAAAATATTCTACTAAACCAACTGCTACATGTTTTTTACCATAAGTAACTAAATTGTGTGCCAAAACGTTTAGTTTGTTTGGTAACATAATATCATCACTATCCATTCTCGTTATAAAAACGCCGGTACTGTGTTTATATCCAAGTTTTAAAGCATCTATAATACCGTTGCCATTTGTTTTTAGTAGTTTTATTCTGCTATCTTTTTTAGCAAAAGTTTTTACTAAGTTATAGCTATCGTCAGTAGAGTGGTCATCTACAATTAATAACTCCCAATTTGTATAGGTTTGTTGTAAAATAGAATTTAAACATTCAGCTAAAAAGCGTTCTGTATTTTTAAATGGTGTTATTATACTTACTAATGGTTTTTGCATAAGCGAATATAGCATCTTTTAACACAATGTTATGAAAACATCATTTAACATAATCTTATTTTTGACCCCACTTATAATTTAAATTATTTTAAAATGAATATTAGAGTATTTATAGCATCTGCAAGTTTAAGTATGATGCTTTTTGGTTGTGGAGTAGGAAAAAATAATACAAACGATTTAGCGGTTAATCTACCAATAGAATCTCACATTGATTTATCTAAAGTTGTAGATGATAAAGCGCCAGTTATAATAAATCCAGGACGTTTTACTGTTGAGACTGTAACCTATAGGTTGCCACGTGTTGTCCAAGGTACATACTCAGTAAGTGATTTTGGTAAGTATGTTGATGATTTTAAGGCCATTGATTATAATGGTAAAGAATTACCAGTAATAAAAGTAGATGATAATACTTGGACTATTGAAAATGCAAAAACTTTAGACAAAATAACATACAGTGTTAATGATACTTATGATATTGAAACGAAAGGCGGTATTGGAGGAGAACAACCTTTTTCTCCTTCTGGTACAAATATAGAATCAGAAAATTATGTGCTTAATTTACATGGTTTTATTGGGTATTTTGACACTCTTAAAAACAACCAATACAAATTAGATGTTACTGCTCCTGCAAATTTTGTGCGTACTTCCGCATTACAAAATATGGCATCAGCTACTAGTGATGATGGTAAATATATAACCACAAGTTATGCTGCACCTCGTTATTTTGATATTACAGATAACCCTATGATGTATGGTAATCTAGATGTTGAAGAATTTCAAGTTGGCGATATAAAAATTGTTTTAAGTATATACTCTCCTAATAAAGTACATACTGCAGCATCTTTAAAAGAAACTATTTATAAAATGATGAGTGCACAAAAAGCGTATTTAGGTGATATTAATTCAACATCTCGTTATGATATCTATTTGTATTTATCAGAAGGAAAACAAGACTCTCCAAAGGGCTTTGGTGCTTTAGAACATCATACATCTACTGTAGTTGTTTTACCAGAATCTATGGATAAAGATGCACTGGAAGAAAGTATGATTGATGTAGTATCTCATGAGTTTTTTCATATTGTAACACCATTGAGTGTACATTCAGAAGATGTTCATTATTTTGACTATAACACACCAACATTCTCTAAGCATTTATGGATGTATGAAGGTGTAACAGAGTATTTTGCTACATTATTTCAAGTAAATCAAGGTTTAGTTGATAAAGATGATTTTTACAATAAAGTTATGGGTAAAATTAAAACTTCAAAGCGATATAATGATGCTATGAGTTTTACTATAATGAGTGAAAACGTACTTAAAGATGCATACAAAGACGAATATGTAAATGTATACCAAAAAGGGGCGTTAATTGGTATGTGTATTGATATTTTAATGCGCGAAGCTAGTAATGGTAATAGAGGTATTTTATCATTAATGAAAGAGCTCTCTAATAAGTATGGTAAAAATAAACCTTTTGAAGATGATACATTAATTGCCGAAATTACTGAAATGACTTACCCATCCGTCGGAGAATTTTTAAATACGCATGTAGTAGGTGATTTGCCAATAAATTATAATTCTTTTTTTGAAAAAGTAGGATTGGTTGTAGGCGAAACAAAAATTAAAGCGAATTATATTATGATGAATGGTGCGCCAATAGTTAGTGGTGACGGACAAAAAGGCACTATTTTCTTTACAGAAGCGGCATTACAAAATAGCTTTTGGGCAGAACAAGGTGTAAAAGCTAATGATGTTATAACATCTATTAATGGCACTGCATTAACACTAATTAATGCAAACCAAGTATTGCAAGACGTATTTATGTGGAAACCAGGAAAAGAAATAAACGTTGTTTTAGATAGAAACGGTGAGAGTGTTGTGATTAAAACAACCACTACTCAAGGCTATACAAAAGGCCAAGGTTTAATTGAAAATGATGATGCTACAAATGCACAAATTGCTTTAAGAAAAGCTTGGATGAAGGGCTAGTTTATTCTAGTAATAATTTAAATAAAAAAGCGACTAATTTTAATTAAAATTAGTCGCTTTTTTATTCAAAAATTAGTCGTCTAATAAGTCAGGGCGACGTTCTTTAGTTCTTTTATACGCTTGTTCTTCTCGCCATAATTCAATTTTTGGTAAGTTACCGCTAAATAATAGTTCTGGTACTTTCCAACCATTGTATTCTCTAGGTTTTGTATAAATGGGTGGCGCTAATAGATTATCTTGAAAAGAATCAGTTAGAGCAGAAGTTTCATTACCTAAAACACCAGGAATTAAACGTATTACTGCATCACACAATACTGCAGCTGCTAGTTCACCGCCAGAAAGCACAAAATCGCCAATAGATATTTCTCTTGTAATTAAATGGTCTCTTACACGTTGGTCTACACCTTTATAATGGCCACAAAGAATAATAATATTTTGAGTAATAGAAATTTGATTTGCAATACTTTGATTTAAGGTTTCGCCATCTGGTGTCATATAAATCACTTCATCATAGTCTCGTTGAGATTTTAAGGCATCAATACACTTATGTATAGGTTCTACCATCATTACCATACCTGCACCGCCACCAAATTGTGTGTCGTCAATAGATTTGTAATTGTCTGCTGTATAATCTCGTAAATTATGAAAGTGTATTTCAACTAAATTTGCATCTATAGCGCGTTTTAAGATAGAAGCTTCAAAAGGACTTTTTAGTAGTTCTGGTAAAACAGTAATAATATCTATTCTCATAATTATAATCTTGCAACAAATATATACTAATTAGTATAAAAAAAGGTTGCCATTATTTGGGCAACCTCATACATTCTATCTAAAATTGTGTAGTAATAGATAACTATGCAGATTTTGATTTTTGACACTGTTTTTTTGTTAGATCTACAAAATTATACATGTCGCTATTTTGCATTTTTAAGTATAAGTTTTTGTTTACAGAAACAGGGATTTTTAAATTGGGAAATTTAATAAGATATCTATCTCCTAAATTACCAACTAAAGCTACTTTTGTTTGAGATTTTTCCATAATTTAAATATTTAAGATTAAACTATAAAAGTTGTTTGTATTTATTTTTCAAATATTAGACCGAAATATAATTTTTTTTAAAATTGTAAAATTGTCAGTTTATCTATTTAATAAACCTAATAGCTCTTCCTCAAAACCATTAGCAAACATATTTGCATGCCCATTAACTATTTTACGATTATGGTTAACTAGTATGGCTTTATTTAAAGGGTAGATAGCTAGTTTTTTCACCGATTCGTCTGGTGTTTCAAAAATATATTCATTAAGTAAAATGTGTTTTTTACTCTTTATAGTGGTTATCCAACGGTCTTTACTATAATCATCTATATTAACCGATATAAACTCTACTTCAGGATATTTACTAGTAAGCTCATTAACACGTTTATGGCTATCTTCAAAAAAACCTTTATATAAATGAGACCAAAAGTAAACCACAGTTGGCTTATTTATCAAATCATTGATAAACACTATATCATTTTGGATGTTTCTAACCTGTAAATTAGGTAAAAATTCTCCTGGTTTTAATTTGTTTATAGATTGATTATAAGTGATCAAGCGATCATTATTTTTTTTATCTGTGCTTTTAGAAAGTATGTATTTAATAACCCTATCATTATCTTCCATCTTTTTGTTTTTAGATAGAAATTTCATGCCATAGTGAAAGAGTAATTCGTTTTTAATTTCTGCATTATGTACTAAACTATCTATGGCTGCCATTTTATCTAAATTGTAGCAACAATTCATCCATATATTGTATGGAGACTTAGTGTGTTGAATATGTTTTTCAAGTGCTATGTTATTAAAACTACGCTTTAAAAATGAGGTATAATTAAAATAGTCTTTAAAAAACTCGTCGTTATAGTTTATAGTTTCTCTGTAGCTATAAAAGTCATCAGGTAGTGCTTCAATAATTTTTTTCTTATTTCTACCATAATGCACAAAAGGATATACTTCTTTACTGGTGTAATAATCATAAACTATGTTAGCCTTAGCAATTTTGTTAAAAAGTGCAGAAGTATTGTGCTTCTCTTTGTATAAATCTAGATTTTTAATCTTAATAGCCTTAATTGAATCGATTTGAGTTTGAAAATCTTCAGGAGGCAATTGGCATAATTTAAAGACCTGTTTTTCTTCTTTTTCGCTTTTAAGAAAGTCATTAATTAAGTAATTATTTTTTTTAGCGCCTTTACCAGTGTATACTAAAGATTCATCAAAATCAAAAGTATTTAAGCGAAACATTATACTATCACCTGGCTCTAGCAGTACCATTTGTATTTCTCCACCATGCCTAAAAGTGTAAAAACCAGGAGTTAAATTATCTATTTGGTATGAAAATCTGTTGTTGCCATCAAGTTTTAAAGTGTCTATAACATCTTTAGAATCAAAAAGCACAACATAATCGGTATTCTTGTTTATAATTTCTCCTCCAATAATAGCGTATTTGCATGAATTTTTTCCGCAACTAATTAAAGTGAAAGCAATACATAATATGTATATAAACAATTTCATAAATCCCTCATCAAAAAGGTAGACACTGTTATCTACCTAAGCAAAAATATAAGTTGCTTAATTAATACCCTGTTAATGCGTTGTTAAATGTTATAATATCATTAGTTCCAGGACAAAAATTTAATTCATAATACAACAACTAACGTTTATATTTTTTTACTTTTGCAAAAATTTAAAATTAGGTTATGTTATCAGTTTCAAATCTTTCAGTGCAATTTGGCAAACGTGTATTGTTTGATGAAGTAAGCACTACTTTTAATAATGGTAATTGTTATGGTATCATTGGTGCCAATGGTTCTGGTAAATCTACGTTTTTGAGAATTATATCAGGTAAACAAGAGCCAACTTCTGGACATGTATCTCTAGAAACAGGAAAACGTATGTCTGTTTTCGAACAAAATCATAATTTATATGATGCGCATAACGTATTGGAAACCATATTAATGGGGAACAAACCTCTTTTTAAAATTAAAACTGAAATTGACGCACTATATGCTGATTATTCTGATGAAAATGCTGAAAGAATAGGTGAGTTACAAGTACAATTTGAAGAAATGAATGGTTGGAATGCTGAGAGTGATGCTGCCGCTTTATTATCAAATTTAGGTATTAAAGAAGAGCTGCATTATACCCAAATGGCAGATTTAGATGGTAAACAAAAAGTACGTGTGTTATTAGCTCAGGCATTATTTGGAAATCCTGATGTATTAATAATGGATGAACCTACCAACGATTTGGATTATGAAACAATTACTTGGCTAGAAACGTTTTTAGCTAATTATGACAACTGTGTTATTGTAGTATCTCACGACAGACACTTTTTAGATGCGGTATGTACACATATTTCTGATATAGATTTTGGTAAAATATCTCACTTTTCTGGAAACTATACATTTTGGTATGAGTCTTCTCAATTAGCTGCAAAACAGCGCGCACAACAAAATAAAAAGTCAGAAGAGAAAAAGAAAGAATTAGAAGAATTTATCAGGCGTTTTTCAGCTAATGTAGCAAAAAGTAAACAAGCTACTAGTAGAAAAAAAATGATTGATAAGTTGAACATAACTGATATTAAACCATCAAGCCGTCGTTATCCAGCTATAATTTTTGAACGTGAAAGAGAGGCAGGAGACCAAATATTAAATATTGATGGTTTATCAGCATCTTTAGATGGAGAGGTGCTATTTAGTAAAGTAGATTTAAATTTGGTTAAAGGAGATAAAGTAGTTGTGTTTTCTAGAGATTCTAGAGCAACAACAGCTTTTTATCAAATTATTAATGGAAAAGAAGATGCTGATTCTGGAAAATATTCTTGGGGTGTTACTACAGCACAATCTTATTTACCGTTAGATAATAGTGAGTTTTTTCAAAGCGATTTATCCTTAGTGGATTGGTTACGCCAATGGGCAACTACCGAAGAAGAGCGTGAAGAAGTATACATTCGTGGTTTTCTAGGTAAAATGATTTTTAGTGGGGAAGAAGCATTAAAAAAATGTAATGTACTTTCTGGTGGAGAAAAGGTTCGTTGTATGTTAAGTAGAATGATGATGATTAGGGCCAACGTACTAATGCTTGATGAACCTACGAATCATTTAGATTTAGAAAGTATTACTGCATTCAATAATTCTTTAAAAAACTTTAAAGGCACAGTATTATTTACTACGCATGACCATGAATTTGCACAAACCGTAGCAAATCGTGTTATAGAATTAACACCTGGTGGCATTATAGATCGTTATACTACATTTGATGAATACATGCAAAATCCAAAAATTAAAGATTTAAGGGATAAAATGTATGCTGTTAATGTATAACTACATCTCTTGTTCTGAAGTTAAGTTTTCAATTAAAGGTGTAGCGCGTTCTAGTTCATCTTTATGTACATGAATTTCTTGAAAACCCAAAATGCTTGATGCAAAACCAGCCAATCTTCCAGATTCTGTTTCATCTTTAATTATTGCGCATATATTTTGATTTTGAAGTGTTTTAAAAACACGTTGTACTTCAATAAAATTGCCTGAGAAAACTTTTATATAATTAGACATTGCTATAAATTATTAAGGATATCTTAATAAATATAGTGAAAAAATATTAATATCACAAATTTAAAAGTTTCCTCTAATACCAATTTTATTTCCTGAATACATAAAGTTCCACGATATTTTCTTTGGAGATTTGGTATAACCATATGCTTTAGATTGAAATAAAAATTTATCAATACTGTCTACCACTATGATACTTAGAGCTGTAGAAAAAGCTATATCTGTTAACCAATGTGCATCATCTACTAATCTTGATATAGGTGCAATTGCGCCAATACTGTATATACCTATTTTTGCCCAAATATTATTAAATTGTTTTGCAATAGCATGAGACATTGTAATTGATAACACAGTGTGCCCTGAAGGAAAAGAATGAAATCCAGCTTGAGAAGAAAATAATCTAAAATCATCAAATTCGTTACCACTATTGGGACGTGCTCTTCCTATCGCTGTTTTTAATGTGGTTTGAATTAACCCAGATGTTATAGATGACGAAATAATTAAAACACTAGTTTTTCTTATTTTTTCATTTTTAGTTAATAGTCCAAATCCATATAAACCAGCATTAGCCATAAAATAATTTTGCGGACTTCCAAAATACCATCCAAAATCTCTAAGGGGTTTTGGAAAACCGTCTTTATTTCTTGTAAAAAGCCTATTTGTTTCATTATCTAAAGTTGATAACGCAACCGTACTAACTAATAGTCCGCCAAGTTTTCCAAAGTCTTTTCCTTTCCAATATAATGGTCTAGTAAAGCTATGGCCAACACTTTTTAGAGTTTGCTTAGTATCGTATTTAAGAAGCTCAAATGTTGATTCTTTTTCGTTTTTTTCCTTCTCTGCATAAGTGTTTAGTTTTGCAATTTGAGCGTGCAACCTGTTACATGTATTGAATACCAAAACAAAAAAAATAACACTTGGTATTGCTATTAGTTTATTATAATATATTTTATCGTAGTTCTGCACCTAATTGTTTTTCAAAATTAAACTTAAGCTTATTCATTATTTTATCAATTTGCTTATCATTAAGTGTTTTATTTTCGTCTTGCAACATAAAGCTTACCGCATAACTTTTTTTACCTTTTGGTAAATTTTTACCTTGATACACATCAAATAAATTCACCTGTTTTAATAACTGCTTTTCGGTTTGTTTAGCAATTTTATAAATAGATTCAAAAGTAATAGCATCATCTAACAATAAAGCAAAATCTCTCCGTACTTCAGGATATTTAGGTATCGATTTAAAAGTAATTTTATTTCGTTTTACCATATCTAGGATACTATCCCAATTAAAATCAGCGCACACAACTTCTTGAGAGATATCAAAATGTTTTAAAACACTTTTACTAATTAAACCAAAATCTACCAATTTTATTTTACCTAAAGTTAAAGATATACCCTCGCTAAATATATCGTTTTTAATAGGAGATTCATTATATCTAGTAATACCTAAACGCTCAAGTATGCTAATTACAGTACCTTTTAAAAAGAAATAGTCACTTTTTTGTATACCGTTAAAATTCCAGCTTTCCTTATTTTGGTTGCCAGATGCAAAAACTGTTAAGCGTTTACTTTCGGTTCTAGTATCAGCGTAATTGTGATAGGTTTTACCAAATTCAAAAAGCTTTAAATCTTGGCGTTTTCTATTTATGTTATAAGATATAGCTTCTAATCCCGAGAAGATTAAAGATTGTCTCATTACAGATAAATCATTACTCAATGGGTTTAGCATTTCTATATTGTGCGTTTCGTTTAGTTGTGTGCTTAATGCAGCGTAATCGGGTGTTGTTAAGGAGTTTGATAGTATTTCTAAAAAACCTTGTCCAGCCAACTGGTTGCCAACAGTATTTTGCACTTTAAAGTCTTCAAAACGCGACATACTAGATATTGATGCGTTCAGTTTTTCTGAAATATTGATGTTGTTATAACCATAAACTCTCAATATTTCTTCGATAATATCAGCTTCTCTTTGTACATCATTTCTAAATGCAGGAACCGTTAAACCTAGTCCGGTTTCGGTAACATTATTCACTTTTATATCAAGAGAGGTTAATATACTTTTAATAGTTTCTTTCGGTATTTCTTCGCCTATGATTTTTTTAGCATTTTCAAAACTTAATCGTACTTGAAAATCATCAATTTTTTTAGGGTAAATATCAATAATATCACTAGTTATATCGCCACCAGCTAATTCTTGAATTAATAATGCAGCACGCTTTAATGCGTATTCTGTAATATTTGGGTCGATACCACGCTCAAATCTAAAAGAGGCATCAGTATTTAAAGCATGACGCTTAGCAGTTTTTCTAACACTTACAGGATTAAAATATGCACTTTCTAAAAAGATACTACGTGTTTGGTCTGTAACACCAGAATCTATACCTCCAAAAACACCAGCAATACACATTGGTTTTTCAGCATCACAAATCATCAAATCTTCTTCGTGCAATTCGCGTTCTACACCGTCTAATGTAATAAATTTGGTGCCTTTTTCTAAGGTTTTAACTTCAATTTTATCACCTTCAATTTTACTAGCATCAAATGCATGTAGCGGTTGCCCTAACTCGTGTAGTACATAATTAGTTACATCTACTATATTGTTAATAGGACTTAAACCTATAGCTTGTAAACGATGTTTGAGCCAATTTGGAGACTCAGTAACTTTAATACCAGATATGGTAACACCACAGTATCTTGGTGCTAAATCTTTATTAACAACATCGATATCAATTTTAAGTGTTCTGTTTTCAACATTAAAAGCACTTACAGACGGTGTAATTAACTCTACTTTAACCTCTTTATGGCGTAAACCAGCCTTTAGATCGCGAGCGGTACCATAATGGCTCATAGCGTCTGCTCTGTTTGGTGTTAAACCAATTTCAAAAACGCTATCATTTTCAATATCAAAAATATCAGCTGCTGGCGTTCCTATGGTAAGGGATTCATCTAAAACCATAATCCCATCATGAGATTTGCCTAATCCAAGTTCGTCCTCAGCACAAATCATTCCATGGCTTTCCTCACCTCTAATTTTTCCTTTTTTAATAGTCCAAGCTTCCCCTTCATCTGTATATAATGTAGTACCAATTGTTGCAACAGGTACTAGTTGTCCAGCTGCTACATTAGGGGCGCCACACACAATTTGTAGTGGTGTTTCTTCCCCTAAATCTACGGTGGTTATTTTAAGTTTATCAGCATTTGGGTGCTTTTCACAGGTTAAAACTTTTCCAACTATTACACCTTCAAGTCCGCCTCTAACAGATTGGTATTTTTCTAAGCCTTCAACTTCAAGTCCTAAATCTGTTAATAATTCGCTGGTTTGTTCTGGTGTCCAATCAATATTAATAAATTGCTTTAACCAGTTATATGAAATCTTCATAAATCAATGTCCTATTTATAGCTTACAAAGATAATTTTTTGAGGTTACTATTCAAATAAAGCCTTATGTTTTGTGGTTTTAAAATTAAAGTTAGAAACTTGTTTGGTATCTTGCTTTAAATTCAACGAATTCCTATTTATAATTATGAATATTAAACTAGTGCTAGCATTACTAATTTTTGTTTTTGCATGTAAAGAAGTACAAAAAAACACCAAACTAGAAAAAGGAAACTACAGAGCAGAATTAAAGATAAATGATACGCTAAGTTTACCTTTTATTTTAGAAGTAGTATCAGAAAAAAAGTTAATAATATACAATGCTGAAGAAGTTATAGAAGTTACCGAAATTAATTACAAAAACGATTCTGTATACATAAAAACACCAGTTTTTGAAGGTTTTATTGTTGCCAAAATTGAAGACGCTGTGTTAAAGGGGAGTTTTGTAAAACCTGATTTGAATCGTATCATGGAATTTAAAGCAGAAGTAAATAATACAAGATTTATAATAAATGAAAATACGACTAAATATGATGTTTCCGGCAATTGGGCAGCTGTTTTTAGTCCCAATTCTGATGAAGATAAATATGTAGCTAAAGGTATTTTTAAACAACATGGAAATAAAGTTACTGGCACCTTTAGAACAACTACGGGTGATTACAGGTATTTAGAAGGCGTTTTAAATGGTAACCAATTACAACTATCAACTTTTGATGGTGCTCATGCTTTTTTGTTTACTGCAGAAGTTAATGATAGTGTAATGCGTGGTATGTTCTACTCCGGAAATCATTGGAAAGAACCTTTTATAGCAAAACGAAACCCAGATTATAAATTACCTGATGCTGATACGTTAACATTTTTAAATGATGGGTACGATAATGTTGAATTTACGTTTCCTGACGAAACAGGTAAAAAGGTATCTTTAAGTGATAATAGATTTAAGGATAAAGTAGTTTTAATTCAAATAATGGGAACTTGGTGCCCAAACTGTTTAGATGAAAGTAAATTTTATGCCAACTATTACAGCATGCATGCTAATAAAGGTTTAGAGATAATAGGTTTAGCTTTTGAGTATGCTAAAACTAAAGATAAAGCTTTTAAAAACATCAATCGTTTAAAAGAAAGTATAGGAATAAATTACCCTGTGTTATTGGCACAGTATGGTTCTGCAAGTAAAGTAAAGGCGCAAGAGACGTTACCCATGCTTAATCATGTGCTGTCTTACCCAACAACAATATATATTGATAAAAAAGGTGCAGTTAGAAAAATACATACTGGGTTTAATGGACCAGCAACTGGACATAAGTATAAAGAATTTAAGCAAGAGTTTGATAGTTTTGTGAATCGGCTATTAGCAGAATAATGTTATTTTAATTATGTTGTATTAATTGTTAATTAACATTTACTATACATTAATTAACAAAACCCTAACGTAGAGGCGATTAAATTAATTTTAATTTGCTATAAGTAAATTTTTTATTTTATTTATCGTCAATCAAACCAAACAATCAGTAAAAAAACTCAATCTTAATTTTAAGATTGAGTTTTTTGTTTAAAACTAAGTGGTTTATTATAATACTTATTGTTTTTGAAGTAAAATTACTACCTTGTACATACACTCAAAATCAAATCACTTAATTCAAAAATAAACCTATGCCACAAGATAATCTAAGTATTAAGGGTAAGATGAGTAAAATGTTTAATGTAGATTTTCACTCCACCAAAGATGATATTTGGTTACAAAACGCTAATACTTTAAGTCGTTTAATTGGGTATTTAGGAATACTGCTTCCATTTTTACTTTGGGGGTTTTTGTTACTCATCAATGGGCATTTAAAAGTGTTACCTTCTATAAGCCATTATTATTTTACACGATCTAATGTTATTTTTATTTGTGTAGTTAGCTTAATAGCTATTTTTTTATTGGTGTATAAAAGTAGTAAATCTGGATTTATATGTTCTACCTTGGCAGCAATAGGCGCATTACTTTTGCTACTGTTTCCAACAAATGCTCTTGTAGACAGTTGTTGCAAAATTTGTAATTCAGTAAGTATTGCATATGTAGATGATAACCCTTACAGAAATGCATTTCATTTTATAAGTGCTGCGCTTTTTTTAGGGAGTTTAGCGGTAATGAGCTTATTGGTTTTTCCTAAAGATAATCTCCTGCGTATAAAAAAGGAAAGTTTGTTAAAAGACGAAGCTATAAAAACGTGTAATCCAGATAAAGCAAAAAAGCAAAATAGCGTATATTTAGTTTGCGGTATAGTAATGGTAATAGCGTTACTTATAATTGCAGGAGGCTCTAGTATTGATAGTGTTTTTAATGGATATTACACTAGAAATAATCTTACCTTTTGGATGGAAGCTATTGCGGTAGAAGCTTTTGGTATTTCTTGGTTGGTAAGAGGTGAGCGTATATTTAAGAGTAAATAATCGTATGTTTTAGGTCATTTTAACCTATCTAAATTATTCAATATAGAAGCTTTAAACTTTGTTGGCGATTGTTGTTTATAAACTTGAAATTGCCTATTAAAATTCGAAATATTATTGTAACCACTTTGTTCAGCAATAGTGGCTATAGAGGTATCGGGATTACTTAATAAAAGTTTGCAAGCATGTTCAATTCTTAACTCTGTCAAAAATTTAAAATAAGTTTTATTAGTGCGCTTTTTAAAATATTTACAAAAGGCATTCTTCGTCATATTAGCAACATAACTTATAGTATTTAAGGTGATGTCTTTTGTAAAATTATTCATGGTATATTCATAAACATCGCGCATTCTATGTCCTTCATTATCCGAAAACTTTTTAGAATAAATAAAAGAAGATAAAGTTTCATACTTCGCATTAGAGCAAATTTTCAGTATTTTAAATAAAATAATAAGTTGGTTTAGTTTTGTTGCTTCTTCAAGTTTAAAAAATAAATCTGTAGCTGCTTTTAATTTTGATGTTATTTTAAATCCATGCAATGCACGTTTAAAAAATGATTTTATTTCATGCAATTCTCCAAGTTCAAAAAAACTATTTCCAAAAGATGTCTTTGTAAAAAATAGCGTAAGCATATAAGAATTACGGTATGTTTTAGCATCACTTTTAAAAACATGGGGGATATTGCTACCAATTATTATAACCTCTCCTTTCTTGTAAGAATTAATAGTATCTCCAACAATTAAGGTACCTTCTCCGTCAACTATTAAGCTTATTTGTATTTCTTCATGCTGGTGTAATTTGTCAAAAAATACAGGGCTATCGTCAATTTGAAAAACAAAAGCATTTTGTTCTGGTTTAGGTATTTTAAAAGGAAGCGCTTTCATTTATTTCAATTTTATTTCATTCAAATATATGTAAATAATACTCTTTTATTTGTAAAAAATATAAATATAGGATAATATAGTATTAAATATGGATAATTAGATATTAATTTTGAAGATTGGTTTTAGAGTAATTTTACAAGAAACTATTTAAATAATTTTAGACAAAACAAAATATAATGGAAACAAATAGTTTAGATTGGAGATATACCGTTATGCCAGCTGTGTTTACATGGTTGAAAGAATCAAAGTCTGGTTCCATTGAAATTGATCTTGATGCCACGCAAAATTACGCCTCTGGTATTTTAAAAGTTAAAGGAAAAGGGGGAAGCAAAATGGGAGGACTTGTTGGATCCGGTACTCTGGGTGAGAATAGCTATTTGACTTCCGAACAGCGCCTTTCTTTACTTAAAGCCCTTTCTGAAGTTGCTAAAGAATACAATGTTCCATTGATTAGTGGAGCTGCGGCAGAAAATAAAGAAGATATTGTAAAAATCGTTGAAGGATTAGCTACTGTTGGGGTAGATACAGTTATGATAATGCCTCCAAAAACTAAGGCGCTTCCTTCTGATGAAGAAATGTATGCGTATTATGAACTTGCTGAAGCAACTGCAAGAGGGGCAGGAGTAACAATGATGCCTTATAATAATCCTGATGCAGCAGGATATCATGCACTCTCTACTGATCTTTTGTTAAGAATTGCCATGCTCCCTAATGTAACTGCTCTTAAAATATCGACTATAGATGTTTCAATAATTGAAACGATGATGTTAGCCAACAAAAATCTAAATGTGTTGGCAGGTGTAGATACTGTAACTGTTCACGCAGGACTTGCTGGTGCATCTGGAGGGATTACTGGTGTAGGTTGTATCTTCCCAAAAGCTAGTGTTACTATGCAGGAGTATGTATCAAATGGAGAATGGGCTAAGGCAAATAAAATTTCTCAGGCTATGAATTCCATTTCATATCTGGATGCTAAGCCATTGCTTCTCGAATATCTTAAGTTTGCTTTTGGAATTCATCATAATGACATCAATGGAGGACTTCGTACTTTTGGTAAGAAATTAACCAAACAGCAAATGGATGATGTTCGTGCAAGATATACTCTAGCAAAAGAAAGGCTTGAAGCTCTGGGCTTTTGATTAATTTAGTACTAGTTAAAGTCCAAAATTTTATGAATATAAAACATCAGTAAAACATGATAACAGGAAAAAATTATATTGGTAACACTTTAAAAGCCAACGGAAACATCACACACAAAACAATTAACCCAAAGCTTAATATAGAAAACCCAATACCATTTTATGAAGCAACTGACGAAGAAATAGACGAAGCTGTTCAACTCGCATGGGATGCTTTTAAAAATTATAGAAAAGTTTCAGGACAAAAAAGAGCGGAATTTTTAAATACCATTGCAGACGAGATTTTAGCATTAGATCAAGAATTGATAGATACCTACACAACAGAGTCTGGATTACCAGAAGGTAGAGCTAAAGGAGAACGTGGTAGAACTGTTTCTCAATTGCGCGCATTCGCCGATTTAGTAACCAAAGAAGATTGGCGAGAAAACAGTTTTGATGCCGCAAATCCAGATAGAGAACCATTTCCAAAAGACGATTTACGTCGTACCTCAATTCCTTTAGGTCCTGTAGTAGTTTTTGGGGCAAGTAACTTTCCTTTAGCATTTTCAACAGCAGGCGGAGATACAGCAAGTGCACTAGCTTCTGGTTGCCCAGTAATTGTTAAAGTACACGAAATGCACTCTGGTACTGCAGAGTTAGTTGCTTCAGCTATAATAAAAGCAGCAGAAAAAACAGGGATGCCAAATGGAGTGTTTTCAAATATCATGGGGCGTGGTAAAATTGTCGGTGCGGCTTTAGTGCAACACCCAAAAGTAAAAGCAGTTGGGTTTACGGGAAGTATTTCTGGGGGTAGAGCTCTTTTTGATATAGCAGCAAAACGCGAAGAGCCTATTCCTGTGTTTGCAGAAATGGGAAGTATAAACCCAGTGATTATAACACCAAACGCTATAGAAAACAGAGCGGAAGAAATAGCAAGCACATACGCAGGTTCTATAACTTTAGGTACAGGTCAATTTTGTACAAATCCAGGTTTAATTTTAACTATAAATAGTGCTAAAACACAAAAATTTATTATAGATCTAGCTCAAAAAACAGTAGCTATAGATGCGCAATGTATGCTACATCCTAATATTAAAAACGGATTTGTAGAAAATAGCAAAAGTGTATCATCTCAAAACGGCGCTGAAGTTGTAGATGAAATTACAGATACCGTAGAGGCTAATTATGCCGCAACCCAAATTACAACTGTTTCAGGAAAAGACTTTTTAAAAAATCCTAAATTACATAAAGAGGTTTTTGGCCCTTTTTCGTTAGTGGTAACAGCTAAAGATGAAGCTGAATTAATAGATATTATAAACGGATTAGAAGGTCAACTAACAGGGACTATTTTAGCCGAAAAAGAAGATTACGCAAACCTTCACGATATTGTTGATGCACTAGAAAGTAGGGTAGGTAGAATTATTTTTAACGGTGTGCCAACAGGTGTAGAGGTGTGTCCATCTATGCAACATGGCGGGCCTTATCCAGCATCTACCGATTCTAGATTTACAGCAGTAGGTACAAATGCTATAAAACGATGGGTGCGTCCTGTTAGTTACCAATCGTTTCCAAATGAATTATTGCCTGAGGCTTTAAAAACTAAATGATATTTATTTAGAATAAAATGAGTAGAAATACCTTTGTTTGTATTGATGCGCATACTTGCGGAAACCCTGTTAGGGTTATTAAAGAAGGAGGTCCTAATTTAATAGGAAACACCATGAGCGAGAAACGTCAGCACTTTTTAAAAGAGTTCGATTGGATTCGTAAAGGGTTAATGTTCGAGCCACGTGGACATGATATGATGAGTGGTAGTATTTTATATCCGCCTCACAATCCAGAAAATGATTTTGCTATTTTATTTATTGAAACATCGGGTTGTTTACCTATGTGTGGTCATGGTACTATAGGTACGATAACCATAGCCATAGAAGAGGGTTTGGTAATACCAAAAATCTCAGGTAAAATTAAAATGGAAACACCGGCTGGTTTGGTACATATTGAATATCAGCAAACTGAAAATAAAGTAGATTGGGTGCGTTTAACAAATGTAAAAAGTTATCTAGCTGCAGAAGGATTAACTATTGATTGCTCTGAATTGGGAACATTAACATTCGATGTTTCTTACGGGGGCAATTATTATGCTATTATAGATCCACAAAAAAACTTTTCTGGGCTTCAAGATTTTTCAGCAGGAAAAATTATCCAATATTCTCAAGAATTACGAAAAAGCATAAATAATAAATATCCAAACATGTTTATTCATCCGGAAAACGAAACCATCAGAGATGTGTCTCATATGTTATGGACAGGTAAGCCAATTGATGCAACGTCCACTGCACGAAATGCAGTGTTTTATGGCGATAAAGCTATAGATAGAAGCCCGTGTGGTACAGGTACATCAGCAGTTATGGCACAACGATATGCAAAAGGCAAACTTAAGCAGGGAGAAGATTTTATTCATGAGAGTTTTATAGGTAGTAAATTTATTGGTCGGGTAGAAGAGATCACTACTTTAAACGGAATTCCTGCAATTATACCAAGCATACAAGGGTGGGCAAAAATTTACGGATATAATACAATAATTATAGATGATGAAGATGATCCTTATGCTCATGGTTTTCAAGTGATTTAACAACTAATAATTGATGTAAATTGAATAAAAAGTGTATTGTAATTGGTGGTGGTATTATTGGATTGTGTACAGCATATTATCTTCAAAAAGACGGTCACCAAGTAACTATTATAGATAAATCAGATTTTAAAACAGGTGCATCATATGTAAATGCTGGTTATATCACACCTAGTCATTTTATTTCCCTTGCTACTCCTGGAATAATTACCAAGGGTATTAAATGGATGTTTAATTCTTCAAGTCCATTTTACGTAAAACCACGCTTGGATATGGATTTCTTAAAATGGGCGTGGGCTTTCAAAACATCAGCTAAACATTCAAAGGTTGAAAAAAGCATAAAACCTATAAAAGACATCAACATATTTAGTCGTGAGTTATACGAAGATTTAAAGGCTTCAACTGATTTCAATTTTCATTACGAACGTAAAGGGCTTTTAATGTGTTATAAAACAGAAAAGATAGGCGAGGAGGAATGGGAAATTGGAGAGCGAGGTATCAAAGAAGGCTTAAAAGTTGAAAACTTATCAGCTAATGCCGTAAATAAAATAGAACTTAAAGCCAATTTGAATATTAAAGGCGCCGTGTATTATCATTCTGATGCGCATATGACACCTCATCATTTTATGAAAGAAATGACATCTTATTTAAAAAGTAAAGGTGTATCGTTCTTACAGAATGAAGCGGTAATAGACACTGAGGTTTCTAAAGGAAAAATTTTAAATGTTATAACAGAACATCAAAAAATAAGTGCTGATGAAGTGATACTAGCTGCTGGAAGTTGGAGTTCTATTTTGGCAAAAAAATTAGGGTTAAGAATACCTATTCAAGCAGGTAAAGGGTATAGTATAAATGTAAAAAGGGAGACAAATATTTCAATTCCAGCAATTCTATGCGAAGCTAAAGTTGCTGTAACACCAATGGATGGTTTTACTAGGTTTGCGGGTACTATGGAAATAGCAGGTATAAATCATAAAATTAATCCGTTACGCGTTGCTGCTATTGCGAAAGCAGGAGAATCTTATTATAATAATCTCAAAATCACTTCAGAAGAAAAAACAAAAGTAACTTGTGGTTTACGCCCTTGTTCTCCTGATGGACTGCCGTTTATAGGTAAACCTTCAAAATATAGTAATTTAATAGTAGCTTCAGGTCATGCTATGATGGGGTGGAGCTTAGGACCTGCAACAGGAAAGTTGGTTACGGAATTGGTAAATAACAAAAAAACGTCTTTAGATGTGATGCCATATCATCCCGATAGAACATTTAAATAATTAAAAAATATGAGTAGATACGGCATAGGAGGGTCATCAATTGATAAAGAATTAAATGCAATTACGCCTATAGCACATTTGGCTAAACCAATTGAAAAAGAAGAGTTTAAATCTCGAATAGAGAAAGCATGCAAAATGATGAAGACTCAAAACATAGAGGCTATGTATCTTAATGCAGGTACAAATTTATATTATTTTACAGGCACACGTTGGAATTCTAGTGAACGCATGGTAGGAGCAATACTCTATTCTAACACATCACTAGAATACATAGCGCCCGAATTTGAAATAGGAACTATTTTAGATTTTATGCTTATTGAAGGGAAGGTTAACAGTTGGCAAGAACATGAAAGTCCATACGCTTTGTTTTCTAAGTTATTAGCAGGTAGAGGTATAGGTGCAGGTTCTGTATATATGGATGAAACCACTCCTTTTTTTATCACTAATGGAATTTTGAAATGTAACCCTAAATTAGACTTAATTGATGCAAAACCAATTACATCAGGGTGCAGAATGATAAAATCTAAAGCAGAAATTGATATTATCAAAATAGCTATGGATATAACTTTAGAAGTACAAAAAGCAGCAGCAAGAATTTTAAAAGTAGGAATAAGTGCAAAAGCGGTTACTGATTTTATTCATGAAGCACATAAACGTTATGGCATAAACTCAGGATCTTATTTTTGTATTGTATTATTTGGTGAAGACACCGCATTTCCTCATGGCGTTAAACATCCAAAACATCTTAAAGAAAATGATATTGTTTTAATAGATACAGGGTGTAAACTACAGGATTATATTTCTGATATTACAAGAACTTATAGTTTTGGAAATCCAACAGATTATCAGAAGCGTATTTGGAATATTGAAAAAGAAACTCAATTAGCTGCTTTTAAAGCTATCACCCTGGGAAATACCTGTGGGGCTATTGATAAAGCTTCAAGACGTGTTTTAGAATTTCATGATTTGGGTCCCGATTATAAATTACCTGGTTTACCTCATAGAACTGGCCATGGTATTGGTTTAGATATTCATGAATGGCCTTATATAGTTGATAACGATGATACCATTTTAAAATCTGGCTTATGTTTTAGTATAGAACCAATGATATGTGTGCCTAATCAGTTCGGAATCAGGCTCGAAGATCATGTTTATATTAAAGATAATAAACCCTATTGGTTTACAGAGCCTATGTACAGTATAGAAAACCCTTTTGGAATTAGGGAAAGAAGTTGATTGAATTTGTTGATTATTTACGTTGGTTTTGTTTGTAGTTTCTAGGCGATTTGCCCATAAATTTTTTAAATGTTCTAGAAAAATAAAGTGGGTCATCAAATCCAACTTTATAACTTATTTCTTTGATGCTCAAGTCAGTATAGCTCAAAAATTCGCACGCTTTTTGTACTTTTTTAAGTTTAAAAAACACAAGTACTGGATACCCTGTTTTTACTTTAAATTTTGTGTGTAGATAAGATTTAGAATAGTTAAACTTTTTTGCTAATTCATCTAGCGTAAAATTCTTTTCAAGATTATTTAATAAAAACTCTTTAATAGAATCTACAAAATCATCGTTTTGTGGAATATTAGAAATAGAGTCTGAATCATTATAAACGAATGAGCTTATAAAATTTAGACTAAGTAAATTTGCGTATTCTATATGATTTAATAAATAATTATTATTAAACAAATCAAAAATCTTACTAAACTGATCGATTATACTTTTTGAAAAAGGAATATTTCTGTAATTAACGCTATCGGTTTGTGAGTATCTATCGTATATAGCTGAAGCAAAATCTCCATCAAAATGAAACCAATATATACTCCACGGACTTTTTTTATCAGCCATATATTTGTGTTTTGTATTTTTTGGTATAATAAAAAAATGATTTGGAGTTATATGGATAGTTTTGTTTTTTATAGTAATCTCTCCATTACCTTTTGTGCAGTATATAAAAATATATTCTTTAGCGCCTTTTTTTCTTTTTCTGGAGTGTTTGTTGGCAACAGGATAATACCCTAAGTCCGTGATAAAAAAATGCTTAGAAATTGAGTTGGTTTTAATCTGCTCTAAGAGTGATTTTGGGAAAACAATTATTTTTTGTCCCAAAAAACCCTTTTTAGAAGTGTTTATATCCATATAAATTTTAACTATTAAATTCTATGTAAATACTAATCCTCAATTATGTAGTAAAATCAACGGATTTGCAATTAGTAAATATATATAAATTAATTAATATGAAAATTTGTAAAAAAATTTTGTCTATATTATGAATTCGTATCGTACTTCTGTAGTAAAATAAACATACAATTGTTAAAAATCTAATTTATCATTTATCAAATAGGTCTACAAAAGTAATAATGTCCATGTATATCCTTTTTTTGTCTATTTCAAACACGTGTAGGTATCCTATTTTTGTATGATATACTAAAAATTTTAGACCTTATTTTTATGAATTTAATTATAAGTAAACATTAAAATTATTAAAGTGATAATTAAGGTATTCCAATAAGCGTGTTTATTTGTTTATATCACAATTTAACTAATATTAATAATGTCTATGTTTTAAAAAAAAACATTAAACAAAAAACTAAATAATAAGACTATTAACTAAATATCAAAAAAATGAAAAATGTAAAAACAAAATTGCTTTTAATGTTCTGCCTAGTTTTAGGTATGGTAAGTTGCGATGATAACGATTCCATAAGCGTAGATTCTACACCAGAGTTTATATCATCAGTAGATGAAATATCTTCTTTACCTGGGGAAACAATTACTTTTGAAAGTGTGGTTTCTGATCCAGCTGGAATTAAAACTGTCAATATTATGTATGAGTCATGGTTTTTAGACAAGACTATTGTTAAAGATTCCTTGCCAGATATTTATGAACTTGCTTATAGTTTTAAAATTCCTGATGATGCAGAGGTATTTAGTTCTCACACCATTCCTGTAACAGTTACTAATGCAGGAGATGTTGCTGTAACTAGAAATTTTGTAATTATTCTAGATAAAGATATAGATGCACCATCAATAACTATTAATAGTCCTTCAGCTGCAGCAACTATATTTGTTGGTGATGGTGATGAAATTAATTTTGATATTGATTTAAGTGATAGAGAGCTGTCTGAATTTAGAATTGAAAGCGATATTCTCAATGAGACTATTTCTATTTCAGGTGAAACTTATAATTATGCGAATTCTTTAAATGTTGAAAATCCTGGTAATTATGAGTTCACTATAACTGCAGTTGATCTTACTGGTAATGAATCTACTGCATCTGTTTCAGTAAGTATTGTTACAGATTTACAATTTGGAGCTATGTTTTTAACTGATGAAACTAGTGATGCTGCTTTAAATCAAGATATTTTTGGAATACCATTTACAACCTCAGGAAGTGAAGCTTCTGGAGAAAACGGTTTTGTGTTTACAGCACGTTATTATTCGCCTGCAGCAAATTCTGAAGTGAGATTTATTCCTCAACAAGCTTCTTTTGAGCCATTTGCTTTTGGAGCAGACGCTACAGAACCTGGGAAATTAGCCTTGGGTCAAGACGTTACTGTAAACCCAATAATTATTCCAGATGTTGGATATTACGAAATCACAATGGATGTAAGAGATTTAAGTTATACAATTTCTCCATATACGCCTACTGATGACGCTTTTGATCAAGTTTATGTTTTGGGTAGAGGTGTTTTTATAGATGCAACAACATCAACATGTACTAACAATGCAGATGGTAGCACACAATGTTGGAATTTTAGATCTGGAAAACCTTTCACACAAGATGCAACAAACCAATATTTATGGACAGTAGATGTTACAATTCAAGATCAGCCTAATGACGATGGTGGTAATGGATTTATATTAAATGCAAACCCAGATGGTTGGGCACCTTTCTGGAGAGTAGATGTTAATGGAGGCGATCCTTCTAGAACTATACCTGGAGGTGGTAATAACTATATTTTTGATGATAGTGTTCTAGATCAAGATTATACATTCATATTTGATACGCATTTAAATAGATTAATTATCAGTGAACGATAGTATTATTAAATATTCGTACCAAAGAAAAAATAACTAACAAACTAATTAAATATACAATTTAGATGAAACAACTAGTTTTAACTTTAATAAGCGCATTGTGCTTAAGCTTAACTGGAGCCTCCCAAAACCAGGTCTCAGGAATAATTACAGATGATCAAGGACAGCCAATACCTGGTGTTAATATCATTGAAAAAAATACAACTAATGGTTATGTTTCTGATTTTGATGGAAATTATACCATGACGGTTGGAGACAATGCAATACTAGTTTTTAGTTACGTAGGTTATAAAACACAAGAAATAGCTGTAGATAACAAAAGCATTATTAATATCACAATGGTAACTGATAATGCACAACTAGATGAAGTTGTTGTAATTGGTTATGGTGCTGTAAAAAGGGAAAAAATTGCAACATCTATGGTTACTGTGGAAGGCGAAGAAATTGCAAAGCAAGTAGCAAGTAACCCTGCAGAAGCCTTACAAGGTAAAGCTGCGGGTGTTCAAGTTTTATCTTCTGGAGGTTCTCCAGGAGCATCTCCTCGTATTGTAATTCGCGGTATTACTACAGCTAATGCTACAACAAATCCGCTAATTGTTATAGATGGTGTTTTACAACCAAACGGTACTTCGTTAAACGCTGTTAACGCTCAGGATATAGCTAGTTTTGAAATTTTAAAAGATGCATCAGCATCTGCAATTTATGGATCTAGAGCATCTAATGGTGTAGTACTCATTACAACTAAAAGAGGTAAATCAGGAAAATCTACCGTAAGTGTAGATTTAAATTATGGTGTACAAGGTTGGGATAGAATAGAGAGTGCAGGCGCGCAAGAGTATATTAGAATTCAAAATGCAAGAAGAATAAATGATGGTAATGCTCCATTATTTAATCCTGATGATTTTGGAGAAGGTACAGATTGGTGGAATGAAGTAGTTGATAATTTTTCTCCTGTTGTTAATGCCAATGTAAGAGCATCTGGAGGTAATGAAGATATTAAATACTCTGGTAGTTTAGGACTTTTTGATCAAAAAGCTAACTATTCTAAAGGTTTTTATCAAAGAATTACTGGTCGTTTTAATGTGGATTTTAAAATATCTGATAAGGTTTCAATTAAACAAGATTTAAGCCCAAGACTTGAAAGATGGGAAAACACACCTAATTTATTATTTAATTCTTTAAGAATTGATCCACTAACAAACGTTTTTGTACCACAAAGTGAGCGAGTAGGACGTAATGAGTTTAGTATCTTTGAAGAATCTCAAAACTTAGTTCCAAATCCTGTAGCACAGTTAGCCAGACAGTTTAATGAGAATGAGTTCTTCGCTTTTTTCTCTAATACACAATTAAATTACAAAATAAATCAAAATTTTACATTCTCATCTCAATTTGGTCTCAATATAAGTAGACAGACTTCTACAACTTTTAATCCGGAGTATGAGATTAGCCCAACACGATTATTAGAAATAAATAACTTAACTAAAACTGTAACTAATAATTTTGATTATGTAATTAATAACACCATAACATTTGATAAAACTATTAATGATAAACACTATTTAAATATTTTAGGTGGTATATTATTTGATTCTGAAAATTTTGATAATTTACAAGGATTTAGAGATGGTTTACCAAGTAATACCAATGTAAACTTAAGACAACTAAATGCTGCAGAAGGTGAAACTATTCGTGCATTTGGTAATGAGGAAACAAATAATATTCTTTCAGGAGTTTTTAGAACTATTTATAGTTATGATAATAAATACTTTGTTAATGGCTCAGTTAGAGTAGATAACTCTTCAAGGTTTGCAAAAGGTAATAGAACTGGAATATTTTCTAGTGTTGCCTTTGCATGGGATATAGACTCTGAAGACTTTTTCAAAAGTGAAACTATTAATAACTTACGTTTAAAAGTTGCTGCTGGTGAAGTAGGAAATCAAATTATAAACCGTAATGGTCAATTCTTTTCTGTAGGTTCTGGAAACTTTGTATTTGGCGGAGATCGTGTGGTTGCAAACTTTTTAGGTCAATTTGGTAATCCTAATTTAAGATGGGAAACGGTAAGAGATCAAAATTTCGGATTTCAAATGGGATTATTTAATAATACAATTACAATAGATGCTGAATATTATATAAAAACATCGGAGGATTTATTATTTAGTGTAGAAACACCAAACTTTACAGGAATACCTGGTCGAGTTGCTCAAAATGTTGGAAGTATTGAATCTAAAGGTATTGATGTTACTATAGGATATAATAAAAACTGGGACGATTTCAATATAGGTGTAAATTTAACAGTTTCCACTAATGAGAGTAAAGCTATAGAATTAGCTCCTGGTAATGAGATTATTCTGGGGCAAAGACGTCCTCGTTTAGAAGGTAGATCAGTCAAGATTACTGAATTAGGTCAACCTGTTGGATTATTTCAGGGGTTTGAGACAGATGGTATTTTTCAAAATCAAACAGAGTTAAATTCGCATACATCAGAAGACGGCACAATAATTCAACCAGATGCACAAGCTGGTGATCTTAGATTTGTAGATCAAAATGGCGATGGTGTATTAAATGATGATGATGTTGTTACGATAGGTAATCCGTTTCCAGATTTTTATGGTGGATTAAACGTTAATATGGGATATAAGAATTTTGACTTCTCAATGCAATGGTACGGTACTTTTGGAAATGATGTATTTAATGTAAATACAGAATACATTACCGCTGGAACACAAGGGCTTAATACTTTTGCAGGTTTAGAAAACCAAGTATGGACTCCAGAAAATACAGGTGCTAGATATCCAAGATTTACTGAAAACGACCCGAATGGAAATTATCAAAAACCATCAGACTTATTTATTGAGGATGGTTCTTATTTAAGATTGCGTAATATCCAATTAGGCTATAACTTCAAATTAAAAGGTATTAGTAAATGTCGTTTATATTTAGCTGGACAAAACTTAATTACAATTACTGATTATTCAGGTTTCGATCCTGAAGTTACAAGCGGCGGTATTATTAACGGTTTAGGAGTTGATTTCTCTCAAAATCCAGTAGCAAAAACATATTTATTAGGATTAAATTTAACATTATAAAAATTATGAAAAAGATTGTTTTATTTTTAACTATTTGCACAGCTCTATTGAGCGTAAGTTGTGACCAAGATCAAATTTTAGACCAACCCATACAGGGTAGACAGCAGTTAGATGATTTTTTCTCTTCAGCTGATAATTCAGAGTTTTTTGTAAACGGTATATATCAACTCGTAAACGGAACTAATTGGAATCAAGTTAATTTTCAAAGGCAGATTAACGAAATGGCGTCTGATGATAATTGGGCCGGAAATACAAGACAGCCAAGACCTGATATTACAGGTATAGCTCAATACAACGTATTTCCAGGTTCTACATATTTTAATCTATTTTGGGAAAACCATTATATAGGTATTACTAGAGCTAATATATCTTTAGATAGAATACC
Organism: Hyunsoonleella sp. 2307UL5-6; assembly: GCF_047345485.1. Classification (NCBI taxonomy): domain Bacteria; kingdom Pseudomonadati; phylum Bacteroidota; class Flavobacteriia; order Flavobacteriales; family Flavobacteriaceae; genus Hyunsoonleella; species Hyunsoonleella sp. 2307UL5-6. Next base: position 196,983 of record NZ_JBLFEN010000001.1, read on the forward strand.
AAATATAGATTTTGATGAAACTCAAAAAAATCAATTATTAGCTGAAGCTAAATTTTTAAGAGCGTTTTTCTATTTTGATTTGGTTAGAAATTTTGGCGGTGTACCAATTGTAGAATCCTACAACGAAATTTTAGAACCAACTATTAATGATAAAGAAAGAGCAACTGTAGCTGAAGTATATGAGTTTGTTGAAAAAGATTTAATTGATGCAATTGCTGCATTACCACTTAAAAGCGAACAATCTGCTGAGCAAGGAGGTAGAGCTACTAAAGGTGCGGCTCAATCTCTTTTAGCTAAAGTGTATTTATTTGAAGAAAAATGGGCAGAAGCTCAAGCCATGGCAAAAACTGTTATGGATTCTGGAGAATATGCCTTAGAAACGGATTTTGCTGATATATATAGAGTTGGAAATTTAAATGGAATTGAAACTATTTTTGAAGTTCAGTATATAAATAATCAAACGTTTAATGGCGTAGGAGGACAGTTTGCCATAACCAATGGAAGTCGTGGAGATCGCGGATGGGGTTGGGCTTCACCAACAAGTGACTTAGAAAATGCTTTTTTAAGTGAAGGTGACGAAATAAGACTACGTTCTACAATAATTAAACATGGCGAATCAGTTTTTGGAGATCCAGCTGTTACCTCTTTTGATGGAAGACCAACTGAAAATAAATCTGGACGTACAAATAGAAAATATTATATACCAACAGCAGAAAGACCAGAACCTTATCAAAGAGGTCAGTTACCTTTACACTATATACACTTAAGATTAGCAGATGTAATTTTAATACATGCTGAGGCTGCTTATTTTAATGGTGATGAAACATCTGCTAAAAATTCTTTAGAATTAATAAGAGATAGAGTTGAGCTTGATACTAACATGTCTTTATCTGGAGCAGCTTTAAGAGATGCAATTTGGAAAGAAAGACGTTTAGAATTAGCACTAGAGCAACATAGGCTTTACGATATTAGAAGACAAAAAATAAATGGTGTACCAAGAATAGCTCTAATTTTAGGTCCAAATGGGTCTTTTGTAAAATATAATACTGAAGAAAGCACAGATCCGTTTGAAACTACTAATCTGCTTGAACCACAGAATAGTGGTACTCTATTTGACGCCAACATTCATATGCTTTGGCCAGTGCCACCAGAAGAAATTCAACTATCAAGAGGTAAAATTATTCAAAATCCAGGATACTAATTATTAAAATTTTTAATAAACCAAAATTGATGTTTGAGTTTTTCAAAGGCGTTCTATGTTTTGTTTGTATATCAATGTTAGTTATAGCTTGTAGTTCTGATACTGCAACTAATCCTGACGATCCTAAATTTGATATGCCCGAACAGGGTATTACTCTAAATCTTGAAAATACATTTCAAACTATAGATCATTTTGGAGCATCAGGTGGTTTTCAAGACCAATGGGTGGGCAAATGGCCAGAAGCTTCTAAAGCGCCTATAGCAAAGTTGTTATTTAGTAGTGAAACTGATGCTCAAGGAAATCCCTTGGGTATTGGTCTCTCACTATGGCGAACAATAATTGGCGATGGTGCTGCAGATCAAGCTAGCAGTGGTTTTAAATCAACATCATGGTTTAGAGAAACAGAATGTTATCTAGACGAGGCAGGTAATTATGACTTTACAAAACAATCAGGCGAGCAATGGTTTTTATCTAAAGCGCGCGAGTATGGAGTTTCTAAATTTACAGCTTGGGCAACAACGCCACCTTATTTTATGACTAAAAACGGTTATACCTTTAGTACTAGTGATGTTAATGGTTTTAATTGTGAAGCATCTAACTATGAGGCTTACGCAAAATTTTTAACAACGGTTGTAAAGCGCTATGAAGATGAAGGTTACAATTTTGAAACAGTATGTGCTTTTAATGAAACGCAATACGATTGGAATGCAGCAATAGGCGATGCTAGTCAATCTGGTACAAAAGCGTTTAATGCCGAAGTAGCAGCTGTAACAAGAATAATGGATAGTGAGTTTAATACACAAGGTGTAAAAGCAAAAATCATGATTCCAGAAGCAGCTCAACTAAAATATTTATTTGAAGGCACTCAAAATACCACAAATCAAGTAAATGAGTTTTTTAACTCTAGTAGTTCTAATTACATCGGTAATTTATCCTCAGTTTCTAATAATATAGCTGGTCATAGTTACTTTAGTAATGGTACAACCAATGAGTCTTTAAGACAACGAAAATCATTACGTACTTCATTATCGAGTTTTGGATTAAATTATTGGCAAACAGAATATAGTTTGCTTGGTGGTACATACCAACAAGAACGCGATATTACAACTTTAAGTCCAATAGATTATGGACTTTGGCTTAGTAGAATCATACATACAGATTTGGTGTTTGGTAACGCTACAGGATGGAGTTTTTGGACCGCCCTAAATCAATCAACTTTTGGTGATCATCCAGATCGTTTTAATTTGATTTTGTATAAACCAAATTCAAATAGTCCATCACATACCGATGGTAGTTTTGAAGATAATAAATTGCTGTGGGCATTAGGTAATTTTAGTCGTTTTGTAAGACCAGGAATGGTAAGATTTGAAATAAATGATCCTGATTATAGTGATGAGACTTCAGTTGAAAATTTTATGATATCAGGATACACAAATGCGCTAAATAAAGAAATAGTTTTGGTTTGTGTAAACAACACAGATAATAGTAGAGATATTTATTTAGAAAATTATGGGATTGATTTTGAAGTTGTAAATAATAGTTTCGATACATATACAACATCATCTGGTAGCAATTTACGAAAAGCTACAGTGCAGTTTGATGGTATTTCAATACCAAAAAAGTCTATAGTTACACTTAAAGGAACTATAAAATAATTGCAGTGAATGTTTCATAATGTAAACGTCATAAGTTTAAAATATGAGACATTAATTTAAAAAAAGAAAATATGTTAAAAATTAAAAAAATTATTACGTTAGTTTTAGTAGGTATTATTTTTTCGTGTAGTACAAGCGAACCTACAGATCCAAATGATCCTAAATTTGGAGAACCAGATGATAAAGACGATGATCCTGTAGAAGTAAATGCAGATATTACTTTAACAGTAGATGCTACCGATGGCGTAGATATAAACCCTTTACTATTTGGTGTTAATAATGACTGGAGACAAATACCAGATAATACATTTACTAATTTTGCAACCACACTTGGTAATATTGGCACAACGGTGGTGAGATATCCTGGTGGTTGGGAATCAGAATTTTATGCTTGGACTAGTAATACAACTCCGGGATGGAATAATACACCATCGCAACCAGGAGCATCTGTTGCTTCGCTAAAAAGTAATGTGTCTAGTTATAGCATTGTTATACCAACTACAGCGGCGATGAATACTACTGTTGGCTCTTCACAATACAATACAGCAATGAACAATCTGAAAGCTAGGACCAAAGAGGCCATTACGGTTTCAAATATTGGCAATGGTATTGTGGAAATTGGTAACGAATGGTGGTTACAATTTGCCGGTGGTGGTACTAGAGCTCAAAAATTAGACAAATACGTTAATGTAGCTATGGACTTAGCTGAATATATTGAAAGTGAATTTCCAAATAGAACATTCAAATTATTAGTAAATGGCGATTATACAGAACCACAAGAATTTACTACTATGAAGAATAAATTCACTAAGGCTTATGATGCTATTGATGGTGTAGCACTACATACCTACACAGGATACACTACTGATACGCATAACATTGCAGATTTAGAAAAACGTATTATTGATTGTGCAAATAACTTTAACCCTAATAAAAACTTTAAATATTTATCAGAATGGATGCCTTCAAGAGATTACAATGAAAGAGCACTTTATATGGAAGCAGCTAACATTATTCCAGACATTATTCAAATTTATGGAAGAACAGGTTCTGAAGCTGCCGCATTTTGGCCTCCAATAAACACCTCAATACCTGGCTTAGGTTTAACAAACTGGAATTATACTAAAGTATTTCCAACGGGTCAGATTTTAGGAGATATGGCGGAGTCATACAGAGGAAAGGCTTTAAAAACGACTTCGAATAAATTCCATTTAGCTGCAGCATTACAAGACGCAGAAACCATGGTTTTATATATTACTGGGGCTAAGGAAAGTGGTAAAAAAGTTGCTGTAAAAGTTAGCGGATTTAACATAACTTCTATCGAAAAGGTAGAGCGTTTTGTCCCTTTTGATTATAGTGATACCGCAAAAGCTGAGGCTTATATAGAGCAAACAGCAACTGCACAATTGTCTACAGATAATGAAGTTGTATTAGACGTAAATAAAGAAGGCCTTTATCAAATTTATAAGGTAGTTATAAAAGGAAACTAAAATTGGTGATAAACTATTTAAAGCATAGAATAACTAAGATGAAATCACCTTTATTGATAATAGCAGTTATTCTGTGTTTTATGAGTTCTATTACGTTGCACTCTTGTAAACCATCAAATACCTTTAATAATATTACAATTGATACAAATATTACGTATCAAACTATGGAAGGTTTTGGAGCATCAGATGCATGGAGATGTGAGTATGTTGGAAAAAATTGGCCTAATAATAAAAAGGAAAAGATAGCTGAACTATTATTTAGTAAGGAGATTGATTCCCAAGGAAACCCTAAAGGTATTGGATTATCAATATGGCGATTTTATATTGGAGCGGGAACTGCAGAACAAGGCACAGATTCAGACATAAAAAACGAGTGGCGTAGAGGAGAATCTTTTATTGATGCTAATGGAAATTATGATTGGAGCAAACAAGAAGGTCAGCAATGGTTTTTGCAAAAAGCGAAGTCTTATGGTGTTGATAAATTTTTAGCATTTTCAATATCGGCACCTGTACATTGGACTAAAAATGGAAAAGGCTATAACAATGATTTGATAAATGGCACGCTCAATATTCAAGAGGATAAATACGACGATTATGCTGAATTTATGGTTGAAGTATTGAATCATTTTGAAACAAAAAATATTTCATTTGATTATTTAAGTCCAATAAACGAACCACAATGGGAATGGGAGAAAAAAACACAAGAAGGTACGCCAGCTACCAATGCTGATATTACTAAGTTGTCTTATATGCTCAACGACGAATTAAAAAATACCAATTTAAATACGAAAATTGTTTTAGGAGAAGCAGCAGATTTACGTTGGTTGTATTCATCATTCAATAAGCCAAATAGAGGTAGTCAAATTGAGTATTTTTTTGGAGAAAATGGAACAGCTAAAAACCTGAAACATGTTAAAAAGACAATATCAGGTCATAGCTATTTTACAACATGGCCAGTAGATAGTTTGATACAGATACGCCAAAAATTAAATGATAAATTTAAAAAGCATAACATTGATTATTGGCAAAGTGAATTCTGTATTCTTGAAAATACTGATGATATTGGAGGAGGAAGTAAAAGAGATTTAGGTATTGATACGGCACTTTATGTGGCAAGAGTTATGCATGCTGATTTAACTTTAGCGAATGCTAGTTCATGGCAATGGTGGACAGCGTTAACAAATGCAGATTATAAGGATGGTTTGATTTATTTGGATTCTGGTGATACATCTGACCTATTCAATTTAGATAAAATGAAAAGTGATGGTGATTTTCATGACTCGAAACTTTTATGGGCTTTAGGAAATTATTCAAGATTTGTTAGTCCTGGTATGGTTCGAGTTGGTTTAGAATTACAACTAAATAATATATCATTAGAATTACAACTAAATAATATATCAATTGAAGAGCAATACAGAGATGTTATGCTTTCAGCTTATATGGATAAATCATTATCAAAAATGGTAATTGTTGCCATTAATTACAGTAATGAAAATAAAGCAATTAATATTTCAAACTGTAAAGTCGATAACGTATATGTAACATCAACGGATAAGAATTTAGAAAAACAAGAAATATCAGATAATAAAATAATATTAGAGGCACGTTCTATTAATACATTAACAGGAAGCGTCTTATAAACACATAAATGTCTATATGAATTTTTTAAGAATCAGATTAGTTAAATTTGAGTTAGTTTTAGTTTATGGTCTTTGTTTTGCAGCCATATTTTTTAGTGGCTGTAAGGACAAGGACGTTAAAGAGCCAATTAAAACTAAAAAACCTAACATCGTTTTTATTCTTGCTGATGATTTAGGGGCTCATGACTTAAGTTATTCTGGTAGCAACTATTATGAAACGCCAAACATTGATGCTATTGCTACAGAGGGTGTTCAATTTACACAAGGTTACGCAGCGTGCCAAGTATGTAGTCCTTCAAGAGCAAGCCTTATGTTGGGGCAATATACTGCGCGTCATGGTGTAACCGATTGGATTGGTGCTGCAACAGGTGAAAAATGGGGCGATTACTACAATACTAAAGTAATGCCTCCTGAATATGCGCATGCTTTACCGGTAGAAAGCACAACAATTGCAGAGGCTTTTAAACAAAATGGATACAAAACTTTTTTTGCTGGAAAATGGCATCTTGGTGATGAACCTTTTACACCAGAAAGTAACGGTTTTGATATTAATATAGGCGGCTGGGAAGTAGGTGGCCCCAAAGGTGGATATTACGCACCTTGGAGAAATCCAAAGCTAGATTATAAGTATGAAGGTGAAAATTTGACAAAACGCTTAGCTTTAGAAACTGCTGATTTTATCACAGCTAATAAAGACGAACCCTTTTTTGCATTCTTATCCTTTTATGCTGTACACGGACCAATAGAAACTACTGAAGAAAAATGGAGCAAATATAGAAATAAAGCAGAGGCACAAGGCATTCCAGAATCTGGTTTTGAAATGGAGGCAAGACTGCCTATTCGAAATGTGCAAGATAACCCTATTTATGCAGGTTTAGTTGAATCTATGGATGATGCTGTTGGTGTAGTTTTACAACGCTTAAAGGAACTTGATTTAGATGAGAATACCATCATAATGTTCACTTCAGATAATGGTGGTGTAGCTAGTGGTGATGCCTTTTCAACAACAAATGCGCCTTTAAGAGGTGGTAAAGGATATCAATGGGAAGGTGGTATTAGAGAGCCATACCTTATTAAAGCACCAATGTTAGAAAAAGCAGCCAAAACTATTGATTATCCAGTTTCAGGTATTGATTTTTATCCTACGTTATTAGACTTGGCAGGTGTTAAAAAAGATCCAAACCATATAGTGGACGGAGTAAGTTTAGTGCCACTTTTAAAAGGAAATTCTTTAGATACAAGACCTTTATTTTGGCACTACCCACATTATGGAAATCAAGGTGGAGATCCTGTGAGTATTATCAGGAAAGAAGAATATAAGCTCATCCACTACTGGGAAGATGGGCACGATGAATTATATAACTTATCAACTGATGCTGGTGAAAAAAATGATATTTCAAAAGAAAATAAAGACATCGCTCAAAGCTTAAGAAGCGAATTAGATACTTATCTAGCAAGTGTAAATGCTCGTATTCCAGAAACTTATACAAAATATGACGCTGCAAAGGCAAAAGCGAAAATGGAAGAGCGCAAAACAAAAATGCTTGCACGACTAGAAAAACAACGCAAAGATTTTTTAAGCAAAGATTTTAACCCTAATAATAACTGGTACGACAGTAGTTTGAATACAAAAGATTAATTGTTTTACAAACTATAAGAACGACTAACTAACCAAACAAACTAATCTATAATGGGGAATATAAAGTTTAATTTTACGTACCTACTTTTTTTAGCACTTGTCTCAGCAATGGGTGGGTTTCTATTCGGTTATGACTGGGTAGTAATAGGCGGTGCAAAACCATTTTATGAACTATTTTTTGATATAGCATCACAGCCTACTTTACAAGGTTGGGCTATGAGTAGTGCCTTAATAGGTTGTATTTTAGGTGCAGTAATTTCTGGATTTGTTGCTGATAAATTTGGTAGAAAATTGCCACTAATATTTTCAGCGGCTTTGTTTACCATTTCAGCTTTTGGAACTGGTTATGCAGATAATTTCACGCCTTTTATTATGTATCGACTTATAGGCGGACTGGGTATTGGTATGGCATCAACCTTATCTCCAATGTACATTGCCGAAATTGCTCCAGCAAAATATCGCGGGCAGTTTGTCGCCATTAATCAGTTAACTCTTGTAATTGGTATTTTGGCAGCACAAGTTGCAAACTTTTTCATTGCTGAAGCTATTCCAGATAATAGTACGCCTGAAATGATTTTAGGTTCATGGAACGGACAAACAGGGTGGCGTTGGATGTTTTGGGCAGAATTGATTCCTGCAATTCTATTTTTTGTTTTAATGTTTGTTGTACCTAAAAGTCCAAGATTCTTAGTTAAAATTAACGAATCAGAATCAGCCAAAAAAGTATTGGCAAAAATTGGAGGTGATGCATATGCTGATGATGAATTGAATGCTATTAAATTAACTTTGAAAGAAAGTGGTACTTCAAAAATTAAATTTTCAGATTTTAAAAATCCTAAAATCAAACCTATCTTAATTATAGGTATTGTATTGGCGGTATTCCAACAATGGTGTGGTATTAATATCATTTTTAATTACGCTGAAGAAATATTCACAGCTGCAGGGTATAGCGTTGGAGACATGTTATTTAATATTGTAATAACAGGTAGCGTAAACCTAATCTTTACCTTAGTGGCTATGCGAACAGTAGATAGTTGGGGACGTAGAAAGTTAATGCTATTAGGGTCTATAGGATTAGGAGTGGTATATCTTATTTTGGGTGGCGCTTACTATTTTCAATTTACAGGATGGCCCGTATTATTATTGGTAATTACTGCAATTGCTATTTATGCTATGTCTCTGGCGCCAATTACATGGGTAGTATTATCCGAAATTTTTCCTAATAAAATACGAGGTGTAGCCATGTCTATTGCTACATTTTCATTGTGGATAGCATCTTTTATTTTAACATTTACTTTCCCAATTTTGAATGATGCATTAGGTGCATCAGGAACCTTTTGGGTGTATAGTGCCATTTGTATAGCAGGCTTCCTGTTTATACGAAGTAAATTACCTGAAACAAAAGGTAAAAGTTTGGAAGAAATTGAAATGGAATTTACAAAAGATAAATAATATTTTGAAGATGATATTAAACTCTAGAATATACAAAACGTTAGGACTTGCTTTGTTGTTATGCATCAATTTTGCTTGCGCTCAAACTAAAGAAATTTCATCTTCTAAAAAAGAAGTCCACGCTGTGCATTACCTTGATTCAATTAAAACAAAATTGAAATTAAAATGGCCTAAAAACCATACAATAAACTTGGTGTTTCACGGGCATTCCGTACCTACTGGTTATACAACTAGAGGGGTTTTAGATCGCTTAAATGCTTATCCTTACAGAACCTTAAAAAAGGTTAATGATTTTTATCCATATTCCGTAGTCAATACCATTACAACTTCAATTGGTGGAGAGCAAGCGGAACAAGGTGCTAAACGTTTTAAGGAGGAAGTACTAAATCATAAACCAGATGTCCTTTTTATCGATTATGGTTTGAATGATAGAAGTATTGGATTAGAAAGAGCTATAGTAGCTTGGGAGCAAATGATTGAAGAGGCGCTAGCCTATGGAACAAAAGTAATTCTATTAACACCAACACCAGATTTAAAAGAGGATATTACTGCTGAAGACACTCCTTTGGCAAAACATAGTAATCAAATTAGAGCCTTAGCAAAAAAATATAATGTTGGTTTGGTAGATAGTTACGCGCTGTTTAAAGCCTTAGCAGAAATTCAACCATTAAGAGGCTATATGTCGCAAAACAATCATATCAATCAAAAAGGGCATCAATTTGTAGCCGATGCTATTTTCGAATATTTCAAAATATAACACAAACAAAAGGAGAACCGAACTTAGATGAAGTTATTTAACGCCATAAAAATCTTTATAATTTGCTTGTCAATACTTGCTCTAAATGCCTGTATGGATACTACGCAAAAGCACATGGATTTATCTGGTGAATGGAGCTTTGCTATCGATTCGTTAGATGTTGGTGAAAATGAAAATTGGTTTTCAAAAGGTTTGACTGATGTGGTGAAATTGCCAGCTTCCATGGCTGAAAATGGTAAAGGAAATGATGTTACTGTCAATACAGATTGGACGGGAAATATGTGGAACGATAGTCTTTGGTACAAAGACCTGAAAATGAAGAAATACCGCCAAAAAGGGAATGTAAAAGTGCCGTTTTGGTTAACCCCAATTAAGGATTATAAAGGTGTTGCTTGGTATCAAAAAAGCGTTACTATTCCAGAAGATTGGAACAACAAAAAAATCAATTTGCATCTAGAGCGTGTACATTGGGAATCCACAGTTTGGGTAGATGATAAAAAGGTGGGCATGCAAAATACCCTTGCAACATCGCATGATTATGATTTAACTGAATTTTTAACTGCTGGTAATCACGCTATTTCTATTCGAGTAGACAACAGAGTAAAAGATATAAATGTTGGTATAGACGCACACAGTATTTCAGATAATACACAATCTAATTGGAATGGTATTGTGGGAGATATAGAACTTCGAGCGACACCTAAATTGTCTTTGAGTTTAGTGAAATTATATCCAGATGTTTCAAATAAAACGGTTAAAGTTGTTGCTCAGATAGAAAACTATTCTGAAAATAGTAATGCAACTTTAATGCTTCAAGCTACAGAAAAATCAATTGATGCAGAGGTTTTAGGTGAAGTAAAAAAAGAAATCAAGCTTAATTCAAACAATGAAATTGAAATAGTGTATGATATGGGTGATAATCCTAAACTTTGGGATGAATTCAACCCGAATTTATACGAAATGCAACTCACTTTACAATCTGATGAGGGCATTGATATAAAGCGTATCGATTTCGGTATGCGTGAGTTTAAAGCTGATGGTACCGTATTCAAAATAAACGGCCGGCCTATATATTTAAGAGGTACGTTAGAATGTGCCATTTTTCCAAAAACAGGTTATCCACCAACCGACGTCGATTCGTGGAAACGCATTTTCAAAATTATAAAAGCACACGGTTTAAACCACATGCGTTTTCATTCTTGGTGTCCTCCAGAAGCGGCATTTCAAGCTGCTGACGAAATGGGTGTGTATATTCAAGCTGAAGCCTCTGCGTGGTTAGCTAATTTAGGCGATGGGACACCAGTCGACAAGTGGCTATACAAAGAAGGCGAAGCCATCATAAATGCTTATGGTAATCATCCGTCTTTTGTGATGATGACGTATGGTAACGAGCCAAGTGGTAAGTATCACAAGGAGTATTTAACAAAGTATGTTAATCATTTTAAAGATTTTGATAATCGCCGTTTATATACAAGTGGTGCGGGTTATCCGTATTTAGATAATATGGATTATTACAATCATAGAGGTCCCAGAATTCAAGGCTGGAATGAAAACTTAAATAGCGTCATTAATGCGAAAGCGCCACAAACGGAATTCGATTGGAGGAAGTTTATAGACAAAACGCCAATGCCTTATGTAAGTCACGAAATGGGGCAGTGGTGCGTATACCCCAACTTCAAGGAAATGTCAAAATACACAGGTGTTTTAAAGCCTAAAAACTTTGAAATTTTTAAAGAAACCTTAGAAGAAAACGGTATGGAAAAACTAGCCGATAGTTTTCTTTTAGCTTCTGGTAAACTACAAACCTTGTGCTACAAAGCAGATATTGAAGCTGCTTTAAGAACGAAAGGAATGGCAGGATTTCAGTTATTGGATTTACACGATTTCCCCGGACAAGGTACCGCTTTGGTTGGTGTTTTAGATGCGTTTTGGAATGAAAAAGGCTATGTTACTCCAGAAGAGTTTAAAGAATTTAGTAGTGAAACGGTGCCGTTAGCACGTTTAAAACAGCGCACATTTAAAAATACTGATACCTTATCATCAACAATAGAAATTGCTCATTTTGGCGAAAATGAGTTGAAAAATGTTGTGCCAGAATGGACTTTAACTAAACCTGATGGTAGTGTTTTTGTGAAAGGTGAACTGAATAAAACAGATATTTCCATTGGTAATGGCATTCAATTAGGTACAATCAATCAATCATTACATTCGATTACTAAAGCTCAAAAACTGTCTTTAAATGTTATGGTCAATAACTTTAAAAACAGTTGGGATATCTGGGTGTATCCAAATGAAAACTTACCAATAGAAAATAAGAATGCGTATAAGGTAGTTAGTAAGTTGGATGCTAAAACTATTAGCTATTTAAATAACGGTGGCAATGTATTGCTAAACATTACAAAAGGCGATGTCGCTCCAGAATTTGGCGGCGATATTGGTATCGGGTTTTCAAGTATTTTTTGGAATACTTCATGGACTAAAGAGCAAAAACCACATACATTAGGAATTCTGTGCAATCCAGAACATCCAGCACTGGCTGATTTTCCAACGGAATACCATTCTAATTGGCAATGGTGGGATGCTATGAGTCATTCAAACGTTATCATTTTTGATGAGATGCCAGAGTTAAATCCTATTGTAAGAGTAATAGACGATTGGTTTAAAAACAGAAAAACAGCCCTCATTTTTGAAGCCAAAGTGGGGAAAGGGAAATTGCTATTTTCTGGAATTGATTTACACACAAATTTAAACGAGCGATTAGAAGCACAACAGCTTTTATATAGCTTAGAAAATTATATAAATGGTGAAGCTTTTAATCCAAAAACAAGCATCACTATGCAACAATTAGAACAAATATTAGAGTATTAATAAGCATTTACAATAAGTGTAGAGTAAAAATATAAAATATGAAAACTGTAAAAGCCTGGGAAGAAAAAGTAATCATTCCTACTTATGAAGTTGGAACTCCTGAAAAATATCCTGTTTTTCTTGAAAAGCGTGTATATCAAGCAAGCAGTGGAGCGGTATATCCACATCCTGTGATAGAAAAAATTAGTGATACTAAAGTAGATAAAGAATGGAATGCCATTTTTATTGAAAATGATTATATAAAACTAATGATTTTACCTGCCTTGGGTGGAAGAATCCAAAGAGCTTATGATAAAATCCGTAAACGTGATTTTGTGTATTATAACCACGTTATAAAACCTGCACTTGTAGGTTTAACAGGACCTTGGATTTCCGGTGGTATAGAATTTAACTGGCCACAACATCACAGACCAAGTACTTACGATCCAACTGATTTTTTCATTGAAGACAACGAAGATGGTAGTAAAACGGTTTGGGTAAGTGAATTAGAACGTATGTTCCGCACTAAAGGAATGGCAGGTTTTACACTGCATCCAGATAAGGCTTACATAGAAATTAAGGCACATTTATACAATAGAACGCCACATCCACAAACCTTTTTATGGTGGGCAAACCCAGCAGTGGCAGTAAACGACCACTATCAATCGGTATTTCCACCAGATGTAAATGCTGTTTTTGATCATGGTAAACGTGATGTTTCAGAATTCCCAATCGCAAAAGGCGAATATTACAAAGTAGATTATTCTCCTGGAACAGATATTTCTAGATATAAGAACATTCCTGTGCCAACAAGTTATATGGCGATTACTTCAAAATACGATTTTGTAGGTGGTTATGAGAATGATTCTAAAGGCGGATTGCTGCATGTTGCAGATCATAATGTCTCACCTGGAAAAAAACAATGGACTTGGGGTAATGGGGAATTCGGTAAAGCATGGGATAGAAATTTAACGGATAAAGATGGGCCATACATCGAGTTAATGTGTGGTGTTTATACCGATAATCAACCCGATTTTTCGTGGATGCATCCGTATGAAGAAAAAAGCTTTAAGCAGTATTTTATGCCTTACTACAACGTAGGTGTGGTTAAAAATGCTACCAAAGAAGCTTTAGTAAACCTTGAAATGGTTGATGGCAAAGCTTTAGTTAAGGTGTATGTTACGTCAACTTATAATAACTGTGTGATTACATTAAAAGCAGATGGAAAAGTATTACACGAAGAAGTTTTAAATCTTTCTCCTGAAGTTGGTTTTGAAAAATCAATTGAAATAGGCGCTAATACTTTTGATGATTTACAAATTTCAGTAAATGATAGTCAAGGCAACGTATTGGTAGCTTGGGAGCCAGATAAAGATTTAACTGAAGAAATTCCAGAACCAGCAAAGGCTGCAAAAGCACCAGAAGATATTGATACTGTTGAAGGCTTGTATTTAAGAGGCTTGCATTTAGAGCAATACAGACATGCCACATTTAACGCTACAGATTATTATGAAGAAGCGTTAAGAAGGTCTCCAAAAGATGTGCGTTGTAATAATGCCATGGGACTTTGGTATATGCGAAAAGGGCAGTTAGAGACAGCAATTGGTTATTTCGATACAGCCATTGAAACACTTACAAGTCACAATCCAAATCCTTATGATGGTGAACCTTATTTTAATAAAGGACTAGCTTTAAATTTCTTAGGAAAGAAAGATGAAGCCTATGCGAGTTTCTTTAAAGCGTGTTGGAACGCCCAATGGCAAGATGCGGGCTATTTCAATTTAGCCCAAATTGATTGTTTTAGAGGCGATTTAGAAAAAGCTTTGGATCTTGTAGATAGAGCCTTAATTAAAAACTGGCACAATCATAAAGCGCGACACTTAAAAATTATCATTTTAAGAAAACAGGGTAAAATTGAAGCTGCTACTAAACTTATAGAAGAGTCGCTGGCTATTGATAAATTCAACTTTGGCATATTATACGAGCGTTATATCTTATCAAATAAGCAAGAAGACTTACAGGCGTTTAAGCATATTCTAAGAAACTATGCTCATAATTACATTGAGTTTTCTTTAGATTATACTATGGCAGGACAGTTTGATGAGGCTATTGCTTTGTTAAAAGTGCATACCGATACAAATAGCAAAGTATATCCAATGGTATACTATTTTATGGGTTGGTATTTTGACCAAAAAGGAGATGCAAGTAGTGCATTGGATGCTTACAAAAAAGCATCTCAAATGCCAGATACATACTGTTTTCCTAATAAAATTGAAGACGTATTAGCATTGCAAGCAGCTTGTAAAGCAAACCCATCTGATGCTAAAGCATTTTATTATTTAGGTAACTTTTGGTATGCCAACAGGCAATATAAGGAAACACAAGAATGCTGGGAATCTTCAGTAAAACTAGATGATAGTTTTGCAATAACACATCGTAATTTGGCATTATTGTATTATAATAAAACCAATCAAAAAGAGTTGGCTCAAAAGCATTTAGAAAAGGCATTTGAATTAGACAATACAGATGCACGTTTGCTTATGGAGCTAGACCAGTTGTATAAAAAAATCAACGTATCCGTAGGAAAACGTTTAGCGCTACTTGAGGAGTATATAGATTTAACGAATTCTAGAGACGATTTATATTTAGAGCGTATTGCACTATATAATCTGAAAGGTAATTTTGAAAAAGCTAAAGAGCTTATAGAGAATCGTCAATTCCATCCCTGGGAAGGAGGCGAAGGTAAAGTACCGTTTCAATATTTAACTTGTTATACAGAGTTAGCTAAAAAATATATCAACTTAAAGAAATTTGATGATGCTGTAACATTGTTAGAAGCAGCTAAAACATATCCTCATAATTTAGGTGAAGGTAAATTGCATGGTACTGTAGAAAATGATATTGATTATTGGCTAGGTTGCGCACATGAAGGCTTAGGGAATTCCGACAAATCTAAAGCATTTTTTGAGTTAGCTTCGGAAGGATTGAGTGATCCTAGTCCTGCAATATTTTATAACGATCAACAACCAGATAAGATTTTTTATCAAGGATTGGCATTGCAAAAATTAGGTAAGCAAGATGAAGCGAATAAACGGTTTGAAAACCTTTTAAACTACGGCGAAACGCACATGAATGATAACGTAAAACTCGATTATTTTGCAATATCACTTCCAGACTTATTGATATGGGAGGAAGACTTAAATGTAATAAACAAAATTCATTGTAATTATCTTATAGGCTTAGGCCAGCTAGGTATGAGTAACGATTCTAAAGCTATAGAAGCATTTGGTAAAGTAACAGCAACTAATTTATCTCATATACCAGCATATATTCATACGCAATTAGTAGGTGTATCATAATGTTTAAGCACATAAATTTAACATATCGTCCTTTTAGAAACCTAATTTTTGCATTTTTTTTAGTGATTAATAGCTTAGGTTTTTCACAAGATAAAAAACCCAATATCGTCATTATTTATGTTGACGATTTAGGGTTTGGCGATATAGGTGTTAATGGCGCAATAGGTGTAAAAACACCTAATATTGATACGCTTGCAACAAATGGGTTAAACTTTACTGATGCACATTGCAGTTCTTCAACTTGTACACCTTCCCGTTATTCACTTTTAACAGGAAGTTATGCCTTTAGAAATAATGCGGCTATTTTAGAAGGCGATGCGCCTTTAATTATAAATCCAAATGTAGAAACCTTACCTAAAATGCTTCAAAAAGCAGGTTATAAAACGGGTGTAGTTGGGAAATGGCATTTAGGATTAGGAAAAGGTAAAATAAACTGGAACGAAAAAATTCCGTTAGGACCAAAAGAAGTTGGTTTCGATTATAGTTTTTTGATTCCTGCTACAGGAGATAGAGTGCCTTGTGTGTTTCTAGAAAATCAAGAAGTTGTAGGTTTAGATTTAAATGATCCTATTACTGTAAGCTATGGCTCGAGAATAGAAGGTTACCCTTGGGGGTTTCAGCATCCTGAATTATTAAAACAACATACAGACCCGTATCATCAAGGAGCTATTATAAACGGTATAAGTAGAATTGGATACATGAAAGGCGGTAAGAATGCACTTTGGGTAGATGAAAAAATTCCATTCGTACTATCTGATAAGGCAAAAGATTTTATTGAGAATGAAAAAGAAAATCCTTTTTTCTTGTATTTCTCTTTGCATGATATTCATCAACCAAGAATTGCTAATATTAAGTTTGTAGAAAGTAGTAGCATGGGACCACGTGGTGATGTGATTGCACAAATGGATTGGTGCGTGGGGCAAATTACTGAATCATTAAAAAAGGCAAATCTTTTAGATAATACTTTAATAATTTTTACAAGTGATAACGGTCCTATTCTAGATGATGGGTATTTAGATTATGCAATAGAACTTCTAGGAGATCACAAACCAGCAGGTATTTATCGTGGTTCTAAGTATTCTGTCTATGAAGCAGGAACGCGTATGCCAACTATTGTTCACTGGCCAAATAAAGTTAAACCAGGTACTAGTAATGCATTATTATCTCAAGTAGATTTATATACATCTTTAGCATGTTTGGTAGGTCAAGATGTTGAAAATGGAGCTGCTCCTGATAGCAAAGATTTTTTAAAATCATGGTTGGGAAAATCAAAAAAAGGACGCGAATTTTTACTTGAAGAAGCCTATACATATGGTTTACGAATGGGCAAGTGGAAGTACATAAAACCTAAAAACAAACCAGTACCAAATTGGATTGTTCAAAAATTTGTAGATCCTGGGTTTAACGAAGACGTTCAATTATTCAATTTAGAAGTTGATCCTTCAGAAAGTAAAAACATTTATAAATCCCATCCAGATATTGTTAAAAAGATGGAAGGTGAATTAGCTAAAATCATGAATCAAAAAGGTTAATATCAATATATTACTCTTAAATATTATTTAAATTTTTTATGAAACATAATAATTATATAGTACTACTTTTAATACTACTTTCTGTTTTTAGCAGTTGTATGTCACCAAAAGTTAATAAAATTGATTTATCCGGAGAATGGTTCGTTAAGTTAGATTCTACAAATGTAGGTGCTAATGATAATTGGGCAAATACTTTGTTTACTGGTGCAACTATTGCTTTACCAAACACTCTAGATGGTGCAGAAATTGGTACTCCAAGTACTCTAGAGCCAGCAATTAATAATTACGTAATGTCTAACCTAACAAGAAAACACCAGTATATTGGTAAAGCTTGGTATCAAAGGGAAATAGAAATACCAGATACATGGAAAAATAAAAGTATAACTTTAGGATTAGAACGTATTATTTGGGAATCATCGGTTTATATAGATGGAAATCTAATTGGTAATGCAAATAGTTTAGTTGGTCAACATAGCTACAATTTAAATACTATAACTCCAGGTAAACATATATTAACTATTTGTATCGATAACTCAAACAAATTTCCATTAATAAATGTTGCAGGAAGTATGTATCCAGATGTTGTAAACCAAGATATGGCTCATGCTTATACCAATCATACTCAAATAAAATGGAATGGAATTTTAGGAGATATTCAACTTTCAGTCTCTCCTAATAATGCACCAAATAATGTGCAAGTTTATCCAAATGCACAACTAGATAAATTAAAAGTTACGTTTGATCTACCTAATGCTGTTGAAGGTGCGGTTAATTTATCAATTACCTCTGTTAAAGGTGTAGAGGTTTATAATAGCGCTATCAAAACTTCAAACAAAATAAACAACACTTACGTAATTGAAATTGATAAGCCCGAAGATTTACAACTATGGGATGAATTTAACCCAAACCTTTATGATGTTAAAATCACAACTAATTCAGGAGAGGCACATGCGCGTTTTGGTTATAAATTTGTAAGCAGTAATAATGGCGATTTAATGCTTAATGATACGCGTATTTTTTTAAGAGGAAATTTAGAGTGTGTTATTTTTCCATTAACTGGTCATCCTCCAATGGATAAAAATGAATGGGCAATATTAATTAAACAAGCAAAAGATTATGGTTTAAATCACTTGCGTTTTCATTCTTGGTGTCCGCCAAAAGCAGCATTTGAAGCTGCAGACGAAGCAGGGTTTTATGTTCAAGTAGAATTACCTCATTGGAGCTTAAAAGTTGGAGAAGATGTTAAAACTACAGCATTTTTAAAAGCTGAGGCTGATAAAATGATAAGAGATTATGGTAATCATCCCTCATTTATATTTATGGCTTTGGGTAATGAGTTGCAAGGCGATATAAGTGTTTTAAATGATATGGTTGCTGAATTGAAACCTAAGGATAACAGACATTTATATGCTACAACAGCATTTTCGTTTCAACAACCAACGGGAACAAGACCAGAGGCAGAAGATGAATTTTTTATTGCACAATGGACTGATAAGGGATGGATTCGCGGTCAGGGTATCTTCAATGATAAGCCACCACATTTTGATGCAGATTACACCTCGGGAAGTGCACATATAAATATGCCACTAGTATCTCATGAAATAGGGCAATACTCTGTATATCCAGATATGAGTGAAATTGAAAAGTATACAGGTGTTTTAAAGCCTTTAAATTTTATAGCTGTTAAAAATGATTTAGAAAAAAAGGGACTTTTAGATTTGGCTCCAAGTTTTACTTATAACTCGGGTAAACTAGCAGCACTATTATATAAAGAAGAAATAGAGCGCGCCATGAAAACGCCTAGTTTTGATGGTTTTCAATTATTACAATTACAGGATTTCCCTGGACAAGGTACAGCACTAGTTGGGTTGCTTAATGCCTTTTGGGAATCTAAAGGTGTTATTTCTGCTGAAGAATTTAGTCAATTTAATAGCGAGTTAGTACCTTTAATTAGATATAAAAAAGCGGTTTACGAAACTGGAGAAGCTTTTGAAGCCACTATTGAAGTAGCTAACTTTTATAAAGAATTGAACAATCAAACTCTAGATTGGACGATTACCGATGATGCTGGTAATGAAATTAAAAAAGGGAGTTTAAATGACATTAATTTAGCCATTGGTAATAATAAAGATTTAGGAGTGATTAATTATGTTATTGAAGCTAAAAAAGCAAAAAAACTGACCGTTACTGTAAGTTTAAGCAACACAAAATATAAAAACACTTGGAATATCTGGGTGTATCCTAAAGCGGTTTCTACAACATCAAATGATGTATTTATTACATCATCCATAGCTCAAGCAACAAAAGCATTAAATGCTGGAAAAAAAGTATTGTTGAATCCAGACCCAAAAACTTTAAAAGGTATTACTGGGCGTTTTGTACCTGTGTTTTGGAGTCCAGTACATTTTCCTAATCAACCAGCTACAATGGGTGTTATGTTAGATGAAAAACATCCAGTATTTAATAACTTCCCAACCGATTCTCATACCAATTGGCAATGGTGGGATTTATGTATCAATTCAAAATCTGTTATAGTAGATGGTGTAAATGCAAAACCCTTGGTTAGAGTTATAGATAATTTTGTAACCAACCATCATTTAACTAATTTATTTGAAGCCAAAATAGGAGATGGGCAACTGGTGTTTTCTTCAATTGATTTAACAACAAATTTAGATAAGAGGCCTGTAGCAAGACAATTACTACATAGTGTTTTATCTTATATGAATAGTGAAGATTTCAAACCTTCAAATACGATTCAAATTAACAATATAGAGGCCTTACAATTAAAAGGAAATCAAGCTGAGTTTTCAGCTAAAGACATCTATAAGTAATTACATAAGTTAAACTATTATATATGTAATCATATATTCAAAATACTATAAATTAAAATTGCAACCATGAAAAACAACACTTATTTTAAGACTAAAACATTTTTTTTAAGTTATGTATTATTAGCTTTTATCTCTTTTTCTTGTAGTGAAGATAATAGTACATCACCAGATGATGAAAGATTTGATGACGGTGATAATCCCGTAAAGATAGCTAAACCAGTTTTAAATTCAGTAAATACAAATGGTTGGTCTATGATGTTAGAAGATAATTTTGACAAATTTGAGCCAACAAAATGGGCTAAAAATAATTCAACCAGAAGTAGAAATGCAAGACCAGGAATTGGAATAAACCAATGGTTTTGGAGACCAGAAAATGTAAGTTATAGAGATGGTAATTTAATATTAAAAAGTGAAAAAGTGGCTAATGACGTTTTACACTGTGGAGGTATATTTTCTAATAATTTATTTGAATTTAAATATGGTTATATTGAAGCAAGAATAGATATAGCAGAGACTTATTTTGGCTCTCACACAGCACTCTGGTTACAGGGCGATAATATGTTTAATATTGATGGAACAGGAAACGATGGTGCAGAAATAGATGTTTTTGAATCTGCATGGATAGGAGATTTTACAAAAAGCGTAATTCATATAGATGGGTATGGTGATGCGCATAAAGCAAATACTAGAAGGTATGATGCTCCTGGAATTCATTCAGGATACCATGTTTTTGGATTATTGTGGGACGAGAACAAATTAGAGATATATTACGATGGTGAATTTATGACACGTTATCAAGGTATTTGGGTGCCTCAAGTAGAAGAGTTTTTATGGCTATCTACAGGAGCTAGTTTTGGGGGAGCTGCTAATTCTAATTTTTCAGAACGAAAGATTGGAGATTTTACAGAAGCTAAAGTTGATTATATTAGAGTTTGGAAAACAAATTAGTATAAAAAAGTGTTTTTGTCTATGTATAGCGAAAATTAGTCCATTTATGTTTTAAGTAAATGGATTAATTTTATTTCGTACAATAATTAACTACTAAACTACATATTATGAAACAAAAAATTACTTTTTTAATTTTATTATTAATGACTGGCTCAGGTTTAATTTTTGGGCAAACTATGGTTAATGATTTTGAGTCTGGAGCCACTGGGCTACTAAATGTTGGTGGTGGGATTACAACTGGTGTAGTTGCAAACCCTAATCCAACAGGTTTAAATACCACTGCAAATTGCCTTGAAATTCAACGTACTGGTGCGCAATGGTGGATTTTTCAAGGATTAGATGTGAATGATTTAGCAATATCTTCTACTGAAAGTTTTTTTATTAGCATGATGCTTCATCTTCCAGCTCAGGGTGATATAGGAATACGTTTTGATGCACCAGATGATGCTTCAAACGGAACAAATATTGTAAGAGCATTAAATTCTTATACAGACTTTAATCAATGGCAAGAAATTATTTTTGAGGTTAAGGACAACCAAGATGCCACCGCTTTTACATTAGGTACTTTGTTTAGACTAACGTTCCATCCTGACATGGGTTTTGAAAATGAACCTGTAGGTCAAATCCTCAATGCTACAGATGCATTTGGTTATATAGACCAAGTACAAATTTTACAAAATAATCCACTTAGCACTGATAGTTTTGAATTAGATAAAAATATATCTTTATTTCCTAATCCTGCGCAAACTTCATTTAAGGTAACAACTAATAATAATGTTGTAATTAAAAATGTATCAGTTTATACACTGTTAGGTAAGCAAGTAAATAATATTAACGCAATTAACAGTAACGAATATGATATCAGTGGCTTAGCTTCTGGAATGTACGTTGTTAGAATGATTGATACCAATGGTGTTATGGCTACTAAAAAGTTACTTAAAAATTAAATAACTTACATATAACATATACTTTGTTAAAAAAAGAGCAGATATTTTATATCTGTTCTTTTTTTAGTTTAAACCATTTTTTAACCAACATTATACTTAATGAGACTTTACTTTAAACTAGTTGCTATATTAATAGTATTTATTTCATGTGAAGAAGCGGTTATTTCTAAACCTCTTTATGTAGCTGATAAATGGGAAAATCCTGAATGGGAAGACCCTGAGGTGTTCCAACTCAATAGACAACCAGCCAGAGCTACGTTTTATAATTTTAGCAATAGTAAGGCTGCTATCTCGGGTATAGATTGGAAAACATCTTCTAGCTATAAACTGCTAAATGGTACTTGGAATTTTTATTATACAGATAGTATTCAAGGAAGACCTACCGATTTTTATAAAGACGATTTTAGTCTAGAAGGATGGGATACCATTAGTGTGCCTTCTAACTGGGAAATGGAAGGGTTTGGACTTCCTGTTTACACAAATATTGTCTATGTTTTTCCTAAAAACCCACCATTCATTCCTCATAATATAAATAATGTAGGGAGTTATAAACGTAATTTTAATATACCATCTAATTGGGAAGGTAAAGATGTTTACTTGCATTTTGCGGGGGTTAGTGGTGCTATGTATGTTTATATAAATGGAATTAAAGTTGGGTATAATGAGGGCAGTAAAACCCCAGCAGAATTTAATATTACTGAATACATTAAAGCTGGCAAAAATCAAATAGCGGTGCAAGTGTTACGTTGGTCAGACGCTAGTTATATTGAAGATCAAGATTTTTGGAGATTAAGTGGTATAGAACGCGATGTATATTTAAGAGCAGATAACCCAATTGCTATTAATGATTTTACAGTAGTTAGCAATTTGATAAATAAATATAAAGACGGTGCCTTTAATTTAAATATTGAAATAAAAAATACTAAAAAACTAACTGAGAAAATAAAATTAAAAGTTGAACTATTAGATGCAAATACTAATTCGGTAAATAGTAACGCTAAACAAGTAGAAATTCAATCATCAAAATCAAATATCCTATTTGATGATATCATTCCTGATGTTAAACCATGGACTGCTGAAACACCAAATCTTTATACAGCAATCATAACTCTAAGCGATTTAGAAGATAACATTTTACAGGCAACCTCTGTAAAAGTAGGTTTTAGAACTATAAAAGTTGAAAATAATCAATTTCTGGTCAACGGTAAACCTATTTTAATTAAAGGAGTAAACCTTCACGATCATAATGAAACTACAGGACATGTTATTGACGAAGCTTTAACTCTAAAAGATTTAAGGCTGATGAAAGAAAATAACGTTAATGCCATACGCTGTAGTCATTACCCCAAAAACCCGTTTTTCTATTCACTTTGTGATACTTATGGGTTTTATGTTATAGATGAGGCTAATATTGAAACTCATGGTATGGGCACTACTAACCAGGGTTTAGATAAAAAACCAGAACTTAAAAAAGTACATCCTGCATACAGGCCTGATTGGAAAGCTGCGCATTTAGATAGGACTATTAGAATGTTTGAAAGGGATAAAAATCACCCATCAATTGTAACATGGTCTTTGGGTAACGAGGCAGGTAATGGCAATAACTTTTTTGCGACTTACAAATGGTTGAAGGAACACGATTCAACACGCCCTGTACAATATGAAGGTGCTACACATTATGAAAACACTGACATACAGGCGCCAATGTATGACCGTATTCCACAATTAATTAAATATGCCGAAAATAATCCGAAACGACCGTTGATTTTATGTGAATACTCGCATGCTATGGGAAATAGTTTAGGAAATTTTAAAGATTATTGGGATGTAATTCGTAAATATGATGTGCTTCAAGGTGGTTTTATTTGGGATTGGGTAGACCAAGGACTTGTTGCAGAAACCAAGGATGGAGAAAAATATTGGGGCTACGGGGGAGATTTTGGAGCTGCACATCTTCAGCATGATGCTAATTTTTGTTTAAATGGTATTGTTAATCCAGACCGTACACCGCACCCCGGACTGGAAGAACTTAAAAAAGTATATCAAAACATTCAGTTTAGTGACGTTAATTTTAAGACTGGACGAGTAAAAATAACCAACGAATATTTCTTTACTAATCTAAATAATTTTAAAATTGATTGGGAGCTATTTAAAGAAGGAGAAAAAATAGAGTCTGGAAGTTTAGGTGTTATTGATTTACCTGAAAATAAATCTAAAGTTTTAGATGTTAATTTGCCTAAATTAGATTTAAAAAATAAAGAGTACACGCTTAATTTTTTAGCTTCAACTAATGCTAATATGCCTTTGTTATCAAAAGGATTTCCTGTTGCTAAAGCACAATTTATAGCGGGCAAATGCATTCAGAGTTTTTTAGATAATACAAAGGATAGAGTTTATATTTCTACAAATCAAAATGAAATTAGTATTAAGTCAGAAGCAGTACTAGTAATTTTTAACAAGAATTCAGGACACTTATCAAAATTAGATTATGGTAGCGGAAACATCATACTTCAAGGGTTAGCTCCAAATTTTTGGAGAGCGACAACAGATAATGATTATGGATTTAATATGCCAAAACATATGGGTATATGGAGAGAAGCTACAGAAAAGCAAGACTTAGTATCTATAACTTTAAAAGATGAAGAAAAGGTTTTAGACATATCTTCAAAAGCGCAAGTCTCAAATTTTAAAAATAATTCTATTACTCTTGATGTAATTTATAGATTGCCCAAAGATATCGCTAAAGTTAAGATGTCTTACAAAATTGATGCATCAGGACAATTAACAGTTACAAATGCATTAATTGATGTTGAAGATGATTTGCCAAATATACCACGCTTTGGTACTAATTTTATTATAAAAAATGAATATAATAAAGTAAACTGGTACGGGCGAGGGCCATTAGAAAATTACCAAGACAGGAAAACGTCTCAATTTGTAGGTAATTATGAAGCTTCGATTGCAGATTTATATGTTCCGTATATAAGACCTCAAGAAAATGGTTATAAAACTGATGTACGTTGGATAATATTTAAAAATAGTAAAGGAAAAGGCTTGAAAATTTCAGGCCCAGAATTATTAAGTTTTAGTGCGCACCATCAATACAATTCAGATTTTGATGCTGGAGATACCAAACAACAACGGCATACAACAGACATTGTTAAGCGCGAATTGGTGAATATAAATATTGACCATGTACAAATGGGTGTTGGTGGAGATACTAGTTGGTGGACTAAACCTTTAGAGCAATATCAAATAGTTGCTAAAAATCAATCTTATACTTTTAAAATCATGCCTTTAAAACAAAATATTAATCTTTAGAAGATTCTAAAATGACTAGATATTTACCCGTATTTGTATTGTTTGTACTTGCTGCTTTTTCATGCAAATCAAAATCTGAAAGCGAAGGATTTAAAAAAAAATTAACTGGACAACCAAACATAATTATCATTTTAGTTGATGATGCTGGCTATGTAGATTTTGGTTTCATGGGCAGTAAAGATTTGCAAACACCACATATTGATGCATTAGCAAAAAGTGGTGTAAAATTTACTGATGCGCACGTAAGTGCAACGGTTTGTGCACCATCTAGAGCTGGATTAATTACAGGAAAATACCAACAGCGTTTTGGTTTTGAAGCTAACGGTACAGGCGGTATTGGTTTAAGTGATGATGTTGTTACTATTGCAGATGTTTTTAAAAATAATGGTTACAATACTTACGCAATAGGGAAGTGGCATTTAGGTGAAGATGAATCAGATCATCCTAATCAGAGAGGGTTTGATGAATTTTATGGGTTTTTAGCTGGTAGTCGCTCTTATTTTCCTTTAGAAGCCCCATCAAAAGAAAAAATGCTTCAGCACAATGGAGAGCGAGTTATTTTTGATGGTTATATAACGGATGTTTTGGGAGATCAATCTGTAAAATTTATAGAGACATCTAATGACACACCCTTTTTTATGTATGTTTCTTATAACGCGGTGCATACCCCAATGCATGCCAAACGAGAAGATTTAGATAAGTTTGAGAATCATCCTAGACAAAAACTGGCTGCTATGACGTGGAGTTTAGACCAAAATATTGGTAAGCTATTAAAAAAGTTAGAGACCCTTGGGAAACGAGACAATACCTTAATTTATTTTTTAAGTGATAATGGTGGCGCGCACAACAATCAATCTTCTACAGGACCATTAAAAGGTTGGAAAGGCAATAAGTTTGAAGGCGGACACCGTGTACCATTTATAGTATCATGGCCAAAAGAAATTGTTTCGGGTAGCATGTTTGACGGATTAACGTCTTCGTTGGATATATTCTCTACTTCCTTAGCTGCTGCTAACATCACTAAACCAAAAAATCTACAATTAGATGGTGTTAATTTAATGCCTTATTTAAAAGGAATGGAAAACGGTAATCCGCATAAAAAACTTTTCTGGAGAAAATTAGATGAATCAGCAGCTAGAATTGGAGATTATAAAATGATTAATCTTGAAGATTATGGTTCAGTAATGTATAATTTAAATGATGATTTAGGTGAAACTTTAGATATCTCTAAAAGCAATCCAAAACAATTTGATACCATAATGTCTGTTTACAACACATGGCAACATCAATTAATAAATCCGCTATGGCTTGAAGAAAAAGCTTGGATGGATGTAACACACTACATCCATAAGCAACTTATGGAAAATAAAGAAGCAGAGTATAAAGATATTTGGAGTCCTGCTTATTTAAAACATAGCGAGAAATAGAATCAAAAAAAACATCCTTACTGTTTTAGTAAGGATGTTTTTTATATTAAATTATTTTGTTTTGATCATAAACCATTCACTTTAAAATCCCAAATAGGGCTAGATGTTTGAGCGCCTTTATCATCTTTTGAAATAACCTTCCAGTAGTAGATAGTGTCTGCAGTATCAACAGTAATATCTAATGATGTGTTTACGGTATCTTCAGAAACTAAAGAAAGTGCATTTTTATCTTTTCCGAAATAAACATCAAACGTTAATGGATCGTTATCTACATCTGAAGCAGTAAATTCTAAATTAATAGTGCTAACACCATCAAAATTTTGACCTACAAATGGTTTTACATTAGCTGGTGAAAATGGTAAATTGTTAGTGTTTGGTACTTCTTCAGTATAAAATTGAGAAACAGAAGAAAAAGGACTCTCTACATTTTTAGTACTTCTGGCCTTTACTCTCCAGTAATAGGCAATTCCTTTATCTAAAGTAACAATTTTTGATAATGCTGTCTGCACCTCAGACACAACAATGTTTGAAAACTGATTATCCGTAGCTATCTCAAAGGTATAAATAACAGAACTACCGTCTTCATTTGTTGATGCATTCCAAGTAAAATTAAGTGTATTGTCTATGCATAATTGGTTTTGACTAGGAAACACCAACATAGGTACTGTTGGTGTACTGTCAGTGTTTGGATTGCCGCCACCATCTCCATCATCACTTGAACCTGATGAACAGGATGCTACAATACCACTAAAAACTAAAATATATAATATCTTTTTCATCTTTATTTTTTTATGATTTTAATTGTTTTTGGGCTATCTAAATTAACTCTTGCATAATATACCCCAGAAGGATTGTTTGTTAAATCAACTTTAACCTTACTATCAATAACAGGATATTGTATTGAGGATACTAATCCAGTAGTTTGAGAATATAATTCTACCGTTATATTTTCTTTTGATTTAGTAGGTATACGTAACTCAAAATAATCAGTTGTAGGATTAGGGAAGGCTTTTAATTCAATTGATGATCCCACAACCTTAGTTAATTTACCTTCACAAGTAGCTTTAGATTTTACTTCTATAAAATCACCTTCCTTAGCAGGCACACTAAAATTAGTATTATACGTCTCTAAAATTTTAATATTATTTACAGAAACTGTAAAAGGTGGAGTACCAGATTGAATATCAACTTCAACCTTATTCTCTTTTACAGATGATGTTTTACCAGATAATAAATCTGATGCTTCAATATTTAGAGTAACACAATGTGAATATGATGTATTGTCTATCCCAATACAAACATCATAGGATCCTGGTTCTAAATTAGAGATATTTAATGTATTTGTAAAACTATAATCAACACCAGCAACGGTAATATTATAATCATGTTTAAACTTAGTATCTATTTTTAACGCTCCGTTTCGTCCTTGACAAGTTTCGTCAGTCACTAGTATTTGAAAGTTATCTGCAGCTACAAAAATTTGAGAAAAATCTTGATCTAATTTAAAATCTAAAACTCCACTACCATAAGTCGCAAAACGTGCTGCATTTTCAGATTCAATAAATTGTACATCTGTAAAGCCTACAGCGTCAGGTACGTCTAATCCAGACATTTTAAACCATTGGTCTTGTTGTATAGAATATACCCAAGCACCATCAAATTCGCAAGCTGCAAAAATAAATTGACCATTAGGAGATGCATCCATTTCAGAGATTCTATCAACAGTTAGTCCAGAATTATGATTTGTAAATGTTTGTCCTCCATCTTGAGAAATTAAAAACGTATTGCCTTTTCCTGCATAATATACCGTAGCTTCGTCTATTGGGCTGGTAGCTATTACTTGTCTTCGCTTTCTGTGAGAATCATCTTGTTGTGGCCACGTTCCATTATAATTTGAGGGACTAAACGAATTACCACCGTCTGTTGAATACATAAACTGACCAGTTTTTAAACCAACATACCAACGGTCTTTATTTATGTTTGAATACCCAAAACTAGAAGTAGGACCATTAAATACAAAAGGGTGTATTTCTCTTACTACTGCATTACCATTATATATAATTTTATGTAACCCGGTTCCCCAAGGAATATAAACAGCATCTTCTGTTTCGTTTGGAGAGGCTGTCATACTTGTAGCTGCCCAATTACCATAAAAGTCGGTTCTTGTTACAGTTCTAAAATTTCCACCGTCTGTAACAGAGCTTCTACCTATAGTACCAAAATAATACCAATACCAAGCAGATTCACCACCTTTGGCTACTGCAACTCGTAAAACATCTGTATTAGCTTCTCTTGCGGTTGGGATAGGTAAACTTTTATCATAATCATTATCTCCAGAGAAACTTTGAGCACCTCTGTCTTGATTTCCAGTATAAACCAAATTATATTTTTCGCTGGTCTCAGCATCATAACACATGGTAGTTGGATTTCCTCTACTTACACTAGTCCAAGAATTCCAGTCTTCTGGAGTAGTAGAGTAGTAGGTTCCAAAATCGTATCCAGATATAGTAAAAAATCCACCATCTTCTTTATCAAACGTTTTAAAGTGTTGTAAATCCCATACATAGATGTCATTATTACTTAAA
This sequence comes from Hyunsoonleella sp. 2307UL5-6, assembly GCF_047345485.1. Taxonomy (NCBI): domain Bacteria; kingdom Pseudomonadati; phylum Bacteroidota; class Flavobacteriia; order Flavobacteriales; family Flavobacteriaceae; genus Hyunsoonleella; species Hyunsoonleella sp. 2307UL5-6. The sequence goes on from NZ_JBLFEN010000001.1 coordinate 226,614, forward strand.
ACGTGATTATTTCTTGTCCAAGTTACACCATAATCAGTTGATATCCATAGTTCTACAAAACCTTTAAAAACAATGTTTGGTTGTGTAGGGTGTACTTCTGTAATATTTCTACCTGTATTACTTGAAGTGATACTTTGCGTCCAGGTAGCACCTTCATCACCAGAATAAAAAATAGTGGTATTATCATAACTAATGTAAAAATGAGTAGTGCCATTTACAGTTGTACCTTTAACATCGTCCAATTTTTCAACGTTAATTGTAGGTTCGTGTAGTAAAGAAAAATCTGTATCATTCTCTCCCATTTTATATATAAACAGTTTAGAATCGCTATTTCTTTTAGCTAAAGCGTAAACTGCTTTACTGGAATGAGGTTTCAAAATTTCAACATCAAACGCATTACTCTGAAAAGTTAAAGCAGACTGTGTGTAGTTTAAACCATAGTCATTAGAAAAATATATATTATCAAACCAAGCATTTCCTGCAGAAGCATTTCTACTAGCACCATGTGCAACTATAAGTTTACTTGTATCTTTTTTTGTAACTAATGTTGTATAGTTTGCTGCTCCTTCAAAAAAAGCACCATTGGCATCCATCCATGTTCTTCCTTCGTCATCTGAGAATTCCATGCTACCATTAGCCTTTTGATTCAACATTCTAAAAGAGCCATCAGGCAAGTTAACACCGTTAAATTTATCACCTTCAAAACTTTTGGTTTGGTTTCTAAGAGACCATTTTACAGGAGCATCCTCATCAATCTTGTATATATGTCCAGCAAAAGACACTATATAAATATCTTCATTAACAGGGTCGAATAGCGATCCATCTGTTCTAAATCCCCCTTCATTATAACCAGGGTTTGTTGTAGATGTCATATGTAAATACTTTTGATCCCAAGTTCCAGATAACGTACTATTAGCATACGAGTAATTTTCTGGAGGAAGCATTGACATGTTTTTTTTAGCTGACTTAGAATAGGCTAAAAAATCTTTTTTGGTACTGAATTTAAAATTAGATGCCTTTAGTTTTGCTACCCAAGTATCATAGGCTGCTAATTCTTCACCTTTTAAAGTTGAGAATGTAAATGGCTTTGGAAGTGCTTCTCCGTCCATAGCCATTTCGTAGGCTATCTCTTCAGCAGATTCTTCTTCATAACCTTCTCCGTAGTCTTCGTGGTAATACTCACTTTTATAGGTGTCACCACTATTAAATATAGTTTTATTTAAAAGCACCAAAATTAATGTAGCTGCAACACAAGTAACACCTATAATTTTTTTAATCTTTTTTTTCATAGCATGAATTTTATTTAGATTTAATTGGATGAGTAAAATTATACAAAAGCTAAGCCTATAATATTAAAGAAATTACTCTAAACATGGATAATAATACTTGTTTATCAATTCTAATAGCTATTATCGCCATTACAGTCTGTAATTAGAAGTATCAAGTAAGATGAATTTATGATAACACTTGATTTTGAGTTAAATACTGTTATGAATTATTTATTAAACAGATTTAAAATAATGAGAACTTTAGATGTGTAAAACAAATAAATTATAACTTATGTTGCACGTTTTTCTTGTCGGGAAAAGAAGGAGTATATACGCTTATCATCAATACAACTTTTTAATAAAGTTTTTTACTACTGTGGTCAATAGACTTTTACTTTTTATTCACTTAAAAAACTCTACCTTTTAGAAACACAAAACCCGCAACGAAAGATGCGGTTTTTTTAATGTTCAAGTTTTTACGCTTGATTGCGGAGAAAGAGGGATTACATATCCCAATAAGGGAATCCTTGACAAGTATACAAGCCAAATTTCTTTCAGAAATATTTAATTTTTCATTTCCACAAACATGAAGTGAACTACAGTTTGTTCCAATAAAAAAACCAAGTGCTATTGCACTTGGCTTCTTTTTGCGGAGAAAGAGGTAAGTGAACCTCTTTCGTAGTGCCTTTATTTATTACTGTTTCAGTCCTGTACCATTGTTGGGTCACCTAATAGGTCACCTTTATACCTTGTAATAAAGATAAGGAATTTACTTGATTAATCCTTGTACTTTACTGATTTCAAAGCCCATAAAGTCGCAAAATTCATCGATAGTAACTAACTGATGAGCTTCTTTGTTAAGGCGTTCTTTAATCGCTTTGATTATTGTTCTGCCATAACGCTCACTCTTTCCTGTTACCACTTGCACGTCTTTAGGGTAAATACAGATTCTACTCATTCACTTTAAATTTAAAATTAATACTCTAACTATACTTTATCTATACCGTAGCTATAAAGCACTTATATACAATATACGACTAATATCCCATTGAAAAAACTAACTAAAACGGAAGTTTTGGCAACTTATAAACACTACGGAAGCACTCTAATGCATTGATAGTCAATAGCTCGTATATTTGATATTCATCATCAAAAAATGTATTAGTTATGGCAAAATTGAAAGGTATTATTAAGTTAGAAGGAACGTTAGACAATCTAACTTTTTACAAAGCAAAAGAGGGTTATTTAGTAAAAACTAAAGGCGGTGTTTCTAAAGAGCGTATTCAAAATGACCCAGCGTTTGAGCGTACTCGTGAAAATGGTTCAGAATTTGGAAGTTCTGCATCATCTGGTAAATTATTGAGAACATCAGTAAGAAACTTAATGATTAGAGCTAAAGACAATCGAGTTTCAAGCCGTGTTACTCAAAAAATGACACAAATTAAAAACTTTGATACAACCTCTGTAAGAGGACAAAGAAACGTAGCTACAGGATTAGCAACACCAGAAGGTAAAGCCACATTAAAAGGCTTGGATTTCAATAATAGAGCCATTTTAAGTGCTGTTTTATTCGCTCCGTTTACTGTCGATGGTGCTACTGGCGAAATTACTATCCCAAATTTAACGCCTGCAAATGATATTGCATATCCAAGTGGCGCAACACACGTAAGTTTAAGTTCAGCATTTCTAAAAGTTGACTTTGATACAACAGATAACGCAATCGAATACAGTCCAACTGTAAATATTCCGATTGATTCAACTTCTGCAACGCAAACACTAACACCTGCAGGTGTGCCAACAGGTACAGGAAACGATATATTCGTTTTATTAGTTGAGTTCTTCCAAGAGATTAACGGTGTTCAGTATCCGCTTAAAAATGGTGCATATAACGTTTTAAATATCGTAGAAGTAGCATAGTTTCATTCTGACCTTTGAAGCTGAAAGAGTCCTATAATTTTTATTGTAGGGCTTTTTCTTTTGCCATAATTTTTTTGAAGAAAAGAAAAAAGACAGCCAATGTTAAAGGTAGCGTGGATGATGCTGTCAAGGTTTTTGGGTAAAAGTTTTTTACTCTAAAATCTTGAAACCTTTTACTATTGCTTCTTAAAAAAAGTTTTATTCAAAACCCATAGGGCTTGACCTTTACAGTATTGAGCGTTGGCTGATGGAAGCTACCTATATTTGCTTTCTTTTTTATTTTATTCTTATCTATTTAACGAGAGTAATAATTACCCTCATTACTTAAACAAAGGTAAATTTTTAGTATATTTACCCTCGTTAAGACAACACAAGTAATATTTACCCTTGTTTAAAATGGCAAAATTTAATAGAAACACACCTTATAATAGCCTACCGTTATTACCACCTAAAACAACTTTAGAAACCACTAAAGTGTTACGCAAGACTATTGATGCCAGTAGAGCATTAGCACAACTTAATGGTATGCTTACCAATTTGCCAAACCCAACGTTGTTTTTGGACACTATTCATTTGCAGGAAGCTAAAGCAAGTTCTGAAATAGAGAATATAATAACTACTAACGACGATTTGTATAAATCTTTAGTGGCAGACAAAAAATTTGATAACCCAGCAACAAAAGAAGTTATAAGTTATAAGGAAGCCCTTTGGAATGGCTTACAGGAAATTGAAACACGTCCATTTATAAGTACAAACCTATGCGTTGAAATTGTACAAAGCATTAAAAAAAATACCGCAGGTATCAGAACAACGCCTGGAACTGCTTTAAAAAATGCTAATGGCGAAACGATTTACACACCACCAACAGGTGAAGCTGTGATAAGAGAAAAGATGGCTAACCTTGAAACCTTTATAAATGGTGAAGATACTGTAGACCCATTAATTAAAATGGCATTAATGCACTATCAATTTGAAGCGATACATCCTTTTAGTGATGGTAATGGTAGAACAGGACGTATTTTGTTATTACTCTATTTAAAACTTGAAAAATTATTAGATACTCCAGCTATCTATTTAAGTGAATATATCATTAAAAATAAGGCTGATTACTATACTAAATTACGTGAAGTAACCGAAAATAACGATTGGGAAGGCTGGATACTGTATATGCTTGAAATGGTAGAATATACTGCAAACAAAGGATTGCAACGTTTAAAAGATGTTACCGATTTAATGGAACAAATGACCGAAGAAATTAGAGAAACTTTACCTAAAGTATATACTAAAGAATTGGTTGAAATACTATTTAGATTACCTTATACGAAACGACAGTTTTTAATAGATGCCAAATTAGGTACACCAAAAACAGTTGGTAATTATTTAATGGAATTAGAAGAAGCTGGTTTTCTAATTTCTGAAAAAGTTGGTAAAGAAAAACTATATCTCAATCACAGATTAATGACTGTGTTAGAAGCATCCTAATTTACTTGGTTAACGAAATGAAACAAACAAAGACTTGAGGTAAGGAATACTTGGACTTAACGATGGTTTTGTGCAGTTGAATGAGGTAACGCCATTTTGTTTCAAGTTCCAATGTGAGCGTGGGATAAGCGGATATTTTACATAATACCAGTTATAGCTACGAAAATATAAGAATACTGCGTTAGCAAACCCTTGAAAGGATTTTTGCTACTATAACTTGTATTATGTAACATAGCTTGGGTGAGTTTAGGGTTTTATGATACAATAATAACAGAATAGCTTATTGCAGTTTGGTTTGATTTTATGAAAACCAAAGCTGTAATATGCTATTACCTTAAAGACAAAAAAACGCTAAACTTGTAAGGTGAGCGGAACAACACAAAAGACAGAGGATTTTGAGGTACGAAAAAACTGGGTTTTGGGTTGTGGGGAAATTTTAAGCAGAAACTAACTTCATAGCTCTTTCTTTTATTGTAAAAGCTACAGTCTTTTTGATAATATCATTTGTATTGATAAAGGTAGATTTCCTTTTCAATTCTTCTAACTCGACAACTTCAAGAAGTTTTGCAAAACATTCATCTGCAAAAGAGTGCGATATTAGTTTTACACCTTCAAAATTGAACGTAACGAACTGTTCCGATTTTAAAGACTGTTCTATCTCTAAACGCAATTTTTTACCTAAAACTCTCGTTCCTAAGCTGTTTCCGATATGTCCAAACTTAATTTCCACTATGTATTTAGTTCTAAAAACTGTGCCAAAATTACCAAAGTTCATCGAGATTTCCTAATAAATCTTCGTATCGTTCTTCAAAAGCGTTTCTTTGTCCGTCATCTGTAAAGATTTTATCATAGGTTACCGCAACGTCTGTATTTACACGAATATAGGTATATGCACCTTGCCATTTGGACGCACTTAAAACTGATTTACTACTATCTATTTCTAACGAGTTATTGCCAGAATGAATGATTAATTTACCTCCGTTTTCTTTTATTAACGTTGATGTTGCCCATAAACCAAAACCCATACCTGTACTATTTGTAACACCTCTATCAATGCAATGTTCTACTGATTGAGCTTCATTAAAATGTTTGTAAGCACTATTTGGATGAGTAGTTAAAGCTTTATGAATCCCTTGCCCATTATCTGCAATAATTATTCTTATTTGTTTGTTTGTTGGAAAGTATTGACAACTAACATAACCACTTCCATTATTAAGTGTACCGTCAGATTGAGAATGACGGATAGTATTATCTATTACCTCCCATAAACAATAATCTAACACAATTAACATATCCTCATTAATTGCATCTTTTATCAATATTTTCATAATTTCTTTATGAATATCTATTGAATTACAATTATCAAAACGTTTTATTTCAGTAAATCTCCCAGATGTATTTTGTCTTCTAAAGCTTTCCTGATAAGTAAAGCCTATTTGTTCAAAAAAGTTTACTCTACTCGCATATTGCACCTGTGCTGAATCATCTCTAAAATCTTGAAAATTACCTGTAACAGTAACTCCCAGATTCCTTAAATGATTAACTGTACTACCGATTAACACTAAATGGTCGGAATACAGCATAGAATAAGTATTTAAGTTAATCGTAAAATGAACAGTATCGTTTGGAATAGCATCAAATGACTTAGATAGTGCATCGACAATTTGACTATGACCAGATATTTTTCTGAAATCTATTATAATAGGGAAGTGTGCCAAAATAATTCTATAGTATTAATTCCAGAAATCTGCTAAAAGTTCAGCTTGCTTTAAAACTGTATCTGTTGCTAATTTTTGCTGGTCTGGTGGATAACCGAATTTCCTTAGCGCACGTTTTACCATTACTTTTAATTTAGCTTTTACGCTTTCTTTTATTGTCCAATCTATAGTTGCATTATTTTTAACCGTTTCTACTAAATAAACAGCAAGCTCTCTTAAAACTTCATCACCTAATACCTCTTTTGCACTTTGGTTTTGAGAAATAGCATCATAAAATGCTAATTCATATTCGGACAAACCTAAACTATCTCCACGCTTATCAGCATCTTTTATTTGTTTCGCTAACTCTATAAGCTCTTGAATCACCTCAGCCGCAGTAAGTACTTTATTTTGATATTTTTTTATAGAATTTTCAAGCATTTCCATAAGTGATTTGCTTTGTATCAAGTTTGTTTTGCTTCTTGATTTTATTTCTTCATTAAGCAATTTCTTTAAGGTTTCTAATGCTACATTTTGATGTTGCATTCCTTTTATTTCCATTAAAAACTCTTCTGAAAGTATAGATATATCAGGTCTTTTAATACCTGCTGCATCAAATACATCAATTACTTTATCTGATACTAATGCTTCATCTATTACTTGGCGTATAGCTGTCTCTAAATCTTCATCTGTTCGACCTATGCCTGTGGTATCAAACTTAGATAATCTTGCTTTTACTGCTTGGAAAAAAGACACTTCTTCCTTTACATCCATTGCTTCATCGTGCGGTACTGCTATAGCAAACGCCTTAGATAAGGCTGCTACTTCATTAACAAATCTTTTTTTACCATCCTCTAAACTTAGAATATGTTCTTCTGCAATAAGAATTATTTTCAATTTTGTTTTAGTATCAGCCGTAAAATACTCCTCATAAAGCAAACCTCTATCCTTACCAATGTATGGTGCTGAAGGTTCATTTACTAAATTTTGTAATGCTGCAGAATAACCTCTTTCTGGTTTTTCTAAAAACATTTGAGATACTACTTCTATTTTTTCCAACATTAAATTTACAGCTTGCTCTTGTGCAATTGTTGGGTCACCCTTGCCGCCACTATCACTATAAAATGCCAATGCTTTTTTAAGGTCTGATGCTATGCCCAAATAATCTACAACTAAACCACCTGGTTTGTCTTTGTAAACTCTATTTACTCTCGCTATTGCTTGCATTAGGTTGTGACCTTTCATTGGTTTGTCTATATACAATGTATGCATTGAAGGTGCATCAAAACCTGTTAACCACATATCACGAACAATAACTAATTTTAGTTCGTCGTTAGGGTCTTTCATACGTTCTGCCAAAGCTCTCCTTTGTCCTTTAGTTGTATGATGCTTCGCCATTTTAGGACCATCAGAAGATGCAGCAGTCATAATTACCTTTATGACTCCTTTATCTAAATCTTTGTGATGCCAATCAGGTCTTAAACTTATAATCTCATTATATAATTCAGCAGCAATTCTACGAGACATACTTACAATCATTCCTTTACCCTCAAAAACATTTTGCCTTTCAGTAAAATGATTTACAATATCCTGTGCAATATTACTAACTCTATTTTCACTACCAATTAAGGCTTCTAATTGTGTCCACTTTGCTTTAGCTTTTTGGGTTTCTGTAAGTTCTTCGTTTGCTAAATCTTCATCTAATTGCTCTACTAACTTTTTACCTTCTTCACTTAGGTTTACTTTAGCTAATCTACTTTCATAATAAATACGAACTGTAGCACCATCGTCTACTGCCTGCGCTATATCATAAATGTCAACATAACTACCAAAAACTGCAGGTGTATTAACATCTGTACCTTCTATTGGTGTTCCTGTAAAACCTAAATAGGTTGCGTTCGGTAATGCATCACGCATATATTTAGCAAAACCATAAACAATACGTTTACCAATTACATTACCATTATTGTCTTTATCATCAACAGTTTTTGCCTTAAAACCATATTGTGTTCTATGCGCTTCATCAGCAATAACTATTACATTCTTTCTATCTGTTAGTGTTTCATATACATTACCTTCTTCTGGCTGAAACTTTTGTATGGTTGTAAATATGACACCACCGGATGCTACTTTTAATAATTCTTTAATATGTTGTCTATCTGTAGCTTGTACAGGTGTCTGTCTTAATAGTTCTGTTGCAGAAGCAAATGTGCCAAACAATTGGTCGTCTAAATCATTTCTATCAGTAATTACTAATACCGTTGGGTTATTAAGTTCTTGAACAATTTTACCTGTATAAAAAACCATTGATAAGGATTTTCCAGAACCTTGAGTATGCCAAACTACACCACCTTTTCTATCACCATCTGCTGCTGCTGCTATTTTACTGCTCTCCACAGCTTTGTTTACTGCATAATATTGATGATAAGCTGCAACTTTCTTTACTGTGTCGATAGTTGTAATACCTGTTTTTAAATCTACTTTTTTTGATTTTTCAAATACTGTAAAATATCTAATTAAATCAATTAATGTTTTTTTGTTTAGTTGACCTTGTGCTAAAACATCGATTTCTGAATCTAAATGAGAAGCCAATATTTCACCGTCTTTTGTTTTCCAACTCATAAAACGTGAAAAACCTGCAGATAATGAACCTGATTTAGCTTCCAAACCATCTGAAATAACACACAAACTATTATAAGTAAATAGACTTGGTATTGTTGCTTTGTAAGTTTGTAATTGTTTGAAAGCTGATTTTACTGTTGCATTTTCATCTACTGCATTTTTTAATTCGATAACCACTAAAGGCAAACCATTAATAAACAGAACAACATCTGGCCTTTTGGTATGATTATCTTCTATTACTGTAAATTGATTTGCAACAACAAATTCGTTCTTTTCTGCATTGTCAAAATCTACTAACCAAACTAAATCACCACGAGAAACACCATCTTTTCTATAAGATACTTTTACACCTTCTGTAAGCATTTTATGGAATGCTTCATTATTTACTAAAAGGTCTGGTGAACTAATTCGTAATACTTGTTTAAAAGCATCTTCTCTTGCTTCCTCTGGAATAGATGGATTGAGTTGTAAAATTGCCTCTTTTAAGCGATTATGCAATACTACGTCTGCATAACTATCTCTTTCAGGAAATTCCCCATCGTGTGCTATTTCTGGACCATATACATAATAATACCCTAAATTTTCTAACTCTTCTATTAGTAATTGCTCTATATCGTCTTCAAATAATTTTGTCATACCAACTTAGGTTTTAATGCTTCTTTTTCATTAGATAAATCAATATCTAACAATTCTTCTGTTTCAGTAAAAAACCATTTCCAACGGTTATGAATAGCATCTATATTCCATTTTTTGTTGTAGGTTTCCTTTTCGTAATCTTGAACGATAGATTGTGTTATTAAAAATGCTGTAATTTTATCATTCTTAGATTCGTATTTACCTTTTCCTTTATAAACACCCATTTTGATATTAAAAGGATTGTTACTTGCTTCTATGTTTTTTGAACCACCTAAAAGCGTTAAATTACCAGCTGAGTTAAGCCATTGATAAGCATCCTCGGTTGTGAAATGATTCCATTCTTCAAATTTCTCAAACTTTACTGGTAATATATGTTCTAAATGAACGTCTTTACTTAAAGGAATAAAAGATAGTTTACTATCGTCTGTTACATTATATTCCATCATTAATAATAGTGGTTTTATCCAAGGTTCTGTAGCTATGCGTTCTGATGTTAAATTTCTAACAACAAGGTCTAATATCTTGTCAGTATCTAATTTTTTATCAAGCTCTTCTTTAATAAAAGTTATACTCTTTTTTTCTTTAATCCATTTGATAATGTTGAAAGACGTTTGTTTTATTTGCGAAAGTGTTTTACCTCCAATCCAATACAGATAGTAAAATCTTCTTAATTGTGACATAACTTCTATTTTGTGAGAATAGTTAGAATGAATAGCTGTCATTGCAATACATTTCCAATACATACTCCATCTTATGTATCTAAAAGAATATAGTATTTTATCTTCCTGTTCTAATATTTCACTTAGATAGGTATTTACAAATGCCTTAATATCTTCTATAACCTCATTAGGGTCTTTATCTTCGAAAATGTCTTGTAATTCATCGTAAAGCGATTTTTTAGGATTTGCAGCAAGTAAATAATATTCATAAATGATAAAAAGGTCATTCATATTAATATCACATTTTTTAACTGTTTGTTCCATTTCACGCCAATCTGCAATAAAGCGTTCTTCTTTAAGTTTTGAATTATCTGGGTCTTCTTTGTACTTTTTATATAGCTTTTCTAACAGGAAACTTTTAATTAAATCGGCAGCAGACAAATCCATACCTCTATCATTGAGGACTTGAAACAATTTTATTGCGAACTGTCTATCTGTGCAATCAATACGAATAATTTGTACTTGATTGAATAAGAAATTAATAAACTCTCCAGCTTCTTCTTCTCCTATCTCTTGAAGTTTTTCTTTAAATATGGATGCTGTATTTACAAACTTAAACTTAGGTTCTTCGTCCGTTCTTATTTGGTATTTATAAGGTTTGGTAAGCTCTTTAGTATCTCCTTTGAGTATTAATTTTTCAAAATCGCTCTGATGTTGTGCGTGTGTATTAAGCTTTAAACGCTCGTTTTGACCAAACTCTGAAATAGAGTGTTGAATCATCATAGGCTTAACAGCATTATCTTTTTCATTATTTGCATTAAGATTCGGAAACAAATCTCTGACAACACATAACATAATTGTAAGCGTTGTTAAACGCTGTTGGCCATCTACCACATCTACATAAGAAGAATTTTCATTATCTCTTGGTTTGGCAGTAATAATAGAACCTAAAAAATAATTTTTCTCTTTGTTTTCATAAGCTTCATAAATATCATCCCACAACTGAAATACTTGGTCACCTTCCCATTTATAAGGTCTTTGATATTGTGGTATTTTATACTTAGAATCTGCATTAGTAAACAGTTCTTTTATTGATAAACTTAAGGGCTTAAACGGTTGTTCCATTCTAAATGTTTTATTGTTTCACTCTTACTTCCCCACTCATTAGTTTAGGTAATAGTGTATCTCTTAATTTTTCAACTTGTTTTATCTGCTTGTTGTTTGCTATGATTTTATCTATTATAGGCGTGAATATTTTATTCATTCGTGTTAATTCTGCAGGTGGTGGAATTATCACCGTTGCATCGTCTAAATCCCCTCTTTTAATATGCCCCATTGTAGTAGCGTGTGCCCTTGCTATTGCTATAAACATATCTAAATGATATTTGCTCCATAAATAAAAAAACCATTTAGGAAAACGCTCAGAGGTTACTTTAAACAAATGCTGATTTAAAATACAATCTTCTCCATCCCAAATTTTAACAACTAAGGAAGCCGACCAAGAAAAAATAACATCACCATTTTGTACAAAATACTTTTCATCTACTTCTGTACTAACGTAATCACTATTATCTGTAAACCCTGCTTTTAATTCTTTAATCTTTAATACAGGCAACTTATCTATTTCGTTTTTAGGCGGGTATTTTTGACACGCTAAACCATTTAAAAAGGTTGCTATTGAACTCAACGGTTCTTCATCCCATTCTTCATTAACTACTTCAATAAAATGTTGCCTAAACAACGTTTTTGCTAATTCTTCTAAAGTTTTATTTTGTCTATTTAACAACTCTATCTTATCGGTCAAACTATGTAATACCTTTGCAATGCTGACCTGCTCATTTTTAGGTGGCACAGGTACAAGAATCTGCCTAATTGTACCCATTGGCATTGTAGGTTGTGAACTACCGTGGTAATAACCCTCAAGTGAATCTTGAAATCTATTCGACCTGAAATAAGAATATAAAAAATCTGATGAATAATTTTCATTCGCTCTTATTCTGCAAATATTTGGTGCTAAATGAAATTTATCACTTTCAGGTATTAAAGCAAATTGCCCAATATTTGCACCAACATATGTGAATAACAAATCCCCTTTATACAATTTTGAACGCTCTAAACTGTCCGAAGTAGATTTATTAATTCTCTTAACATCTGAAAGGTCAAGAACACCTTCCCTCACGTTTAGTGCCCTTAAAGCAATTATTTCTCCTGTTTGGTTGTATTTAATATGCTTAGTATATTCAAAACCAGAAAGTTTTGTAACATCACCTATTTCACCGATAGACTTTATTTGCCAATGGGATGGAATTTTACCCAACTCTGTTTTTTTTCTATCAGAGTTGTTAATATCATTCGTTGTTACTACTTTTTCAGAAGTATTATTATCTACCCCTTCCATCTATTTTACAATTTGAATATTAGAAAGATTATTCTGTATCGCTTTATTTAAAGTTTCTTCTTCTTTTAACTGTGCTTCAAAAGTTGCCTTTAAACTTGTAAAACGTTCAGCAAAATCAAAATCATCTTCTTCATCTGGTAAACCTACATAACGACCAGGTGTTAATACACAATCGAGTTCTTTTACACGGTCTATGCTTTCTGCTTTACAAAAGCCTGCAACGTCTTCATAATTACCATCTGTATTACGCCAATTATGATAGGTGTCTGCAATAAGGCTAATATCATCTTGAGATAGTTCTCTTGTTCTACGGTTTATTAAATGTCCTAAATTGCGAGCATCTATAAATAATATTTCATTTTTTCGATTTCTAAATTTACCATTGGTACGATTACGACTCATAAACCATAAACACGCAGGTATCTGCGTATTTAAAAAGAGTTTTGCAGGTAGGTTTACGATACAATCTATTAAGCCAGCTTCTACTAAGTTTTTGCGTATGACATCTTCTCCAGAAGTTTTAGTTGTTAATGCACCCTTGGACAATACAAAACCTGCTTGCCCGTTTGGTTTTAAATGATATAAGAAATGTTGAATCCATCCATAGTTTGCATTACCTTCTGGTGGAACTCCGTATTGCCATCTTCCATCTTTACGCAATAGATTACCACTCCAATCATCATCATTAAAAGGTGGATTTGCTATTATGTAATCTACTTTTATGTCTTTATGTTCGTTTTTTAAAAATGAACCTTCGTTATTCCATTTTACTTGTGAACTATCTATACCACGAATGGCTAAATTCATTTTTGCTAAACGCCACGTGGTTTGATTACTTTCTTGTCCGTAAATAGAAATATCACTTACATTACCTTGATGTTCTACAACAAATTTTTCACTCTGTACAAACATACCTCCACTACCACAACAAGGGTCCATAACTCGACCTTTATATGGTTCTAACATATTTACTAATAACTCTACCACACTTCTTGGTGTATAGAACTGACCACCTTTTTTACCTTCTGCTAATGCAAATTCTCCTAAGAAATACTCGAATACGTGACCTAATACATCTGCACTTCTATCTTTTACATCACCAAATGCAATATTACCAATCATATCTACTAATGTTCCTAAATTGGTAGTATCAAGGTTTTCTTTTGCATATACTTTTGGTAGTACGCCTTTTAGTCTTGGATTTTCTTTTTCGATAGCATCCATTGCTGCATCAATATACTTTCCTATTTCTGCATTTTTAGCATTGTCTTGCAGGAAACTCCAACGAGCTTTAGTAGGCACAAAGAATACATTTTCTCCCTTATACTCATCTTTATCTTCTGGGTCTGCACCCTCAAATTCTCCTTTTCCTTCTTCCAATTTTGCATATAGGTTTTCAAAAGCTTCTGAGATATAGCGCAAGAAAATCAAACCCAATACTACGTGTTTATATTCTGCTGCATCTATATTTTTTCGTAACTTATTTGCTGTTGCCCACAGTACTTTTTCTAAAGGTTCTTCTTTTTTGGTTTTAGTTTTTGCCATTGATTGATTAACTATAAAGTTGTTTTTAATAATTCTTTTACATCTATTTTAAGTATTGAAGCAATCTCGTAAAGGGTTTCTAAACTTGGTTGGGTACGATTTTGCACATAACCATTAACAGTATTGAAACTCTTACCTAATCGCTCAGCAAGCCATACCTGTTTGACTCCACGTTCTTCAAGGACTTCTTTAATACGGTTCATAGGGAATTATTTTGAATGTTAAATATAGCATATACTTTGTATTAATACATCGTATTACGTTATATTTTTATAATAAATATGAATGTAGGTGATTATGTGTTAAGCGACAACCTTTGCTTTCTCCTCTAAACTTGCAAGATGCTTTACCATATTGCTTTTACACCAATCCTCACGAGCTAATTTAGGTTCGTGTCCAATCGCTTTAGATAATTCCTCTTTCATTATAGCTTCGACTACATCCACATATTCTTCTGTTGTTGAAATACTATCGTGGATTGTAAATATTGGTGCATCTGGATACTCTTCAGATATACGCTTTGCTATAACATTTATCATTAAGTAACTCTCAATACTCTGTAATAATCTTGGAAGTAAAGTTTTGTCTTTGCTTTTAAGCTGTCTAAACACCTCATACACGTATGGGAACATCTCCTTAAACATTTTCTTTGGTTTTGCATCTTCTTGACCTAAGAATCTATTATCTGTAAATAGCACTTGAAATACTGCTGTTTTAACCTCTTTACGGTTAGCAAATGTTTCACCCAATTCCACACCAAAACGGTGTTCTAAAAACTCATAAAGCGTACCACTCACCACAAGATTTATATACTGACTAAACTCACTACTCATAAGTGCTTTATCAATATCTCCTAACATAATGTAAGAATCAGTATCGTGGATTTTAATATATGATATATTCAATCTATCATCAATCCTACCATCAACCTTATAAATATTCTCATTTATATTATTAAAAGAAGAAAATAGCGACTTTTTGGGCTTATCGAAGGTGATTGATAACTCTTTCGGTGCATTTGGCTCATTTTTTTGCTCAATCCAAAACGAGCGACTCAACAATATGGTACTTAAATATGGTTGACTATTTTTAATATCAATCGAAATTAATTTTTGGCCATCATACGTTACTGCATTTCTGATAACGCTTCGCATATTGGTAAGGTTAGAATGAAAACGATATACATTATCATCGTGCAACAAATAGTATTCTTCACGACTAATTTTTTCTACGCTAATTTTTGCGTGGTTTAATTGTGATATAGGTTCTTTGAATTTTTTACGACTTCGGTCATAATCCTTTAACTGTTCGTTATTGTTTTTTAACTCAAATTCTTGTGCTAAAAATTCATTGACGTAATCAATATCAATTTCTAACTTGTCATTAAACCACTTTGTTAAATAGTCAAGATGCTTAACAGATGCTTCTCTATTGTTTCGTTCTACTTTTAGTTTTCTGTAAAACGTAAAATCTGTTACTGCTGTGGAAGTAATTGCTGTATTGTATTCATCTACTAATCGATACCCTTTGGATTTAAAACCTGGTATATATTGCCCATCAGTCTCAATTATTTTTAAGTCATACAATAGATAATCTATGTACTCCTTATAATTGGATATTTTATCTTGTAAGATTTTAGAGTTTAATGGAACAAAGCCATCAAACATTAAGTCTTTGTTATAAAGAGGTAGCGCATTTATTAAGTGAATAATATAAAGTAGCTTATCTCTTTTGCATCCGTATTTTTTAAAATTCGGTGGATTATCATACATCAATTGGTCGACATCCAAATTCTCTGGTATGTATAATCTCATTATGCACTTTTGTTTTGGATTAAAATTCCGATTACATCATCATACTCATAGTACATCGTTTTACCCATTTTGGTGTAAGGTAATGTTCCGTTGATTCGTAAGTTCTGCAACGTGCCTGCTGAAATATTTAATAGCTCACGTACGTCTGCTGATTTTAACCACTTTTTTTGCTCGTTTTGGCTTCCTAAAATTGTCTTTAGTTCTGTAATGATTTCTTGTTTTAGAGTCTTTAAATCATCCTTTGTAATTACTTCAAATGTCATTCTATATAAAAAATATTAATAGGTATTAACTACCTGATTTCTAACATACAATATACGCCAAAATCACCTTTTTTAAATGAAAAGTTATTGACAGT
This sequence comes from Hyunsoonleella sp. 2307UL5-6, assembly GCF_047345485.1. NCBI lineage: Bacteria > Pseudomonadati > Bacteroidota > Flavobacteriia > Flavobacteriales > Flavobacteriaceae > Hyunsoonleella > Hyunsoonleella sp. 2307UL5-6. The sequence goes on from NZ_JBLFEN010000001.1 coordinate 243,010, forward strand.
TATTAACGAAATAGGTGAACTTTTTAACAAGAAACTACCTGTATTACAGGTAGTTTCACGTATAAATCTCTATTTTTAGATTAAATTGTTATTGGGCTATCTTATTGGTGTTTGGTCGAGTATTTTTATCAGCAAACTTTTGTTTCAAAATTGCCATATCATCACTAACTTTTCTATCCAATATTTTGGCATAATGTTGTGTCGTTTTTAGTGATTTATGACCTAACATTTTGCTTACAGATTCCATTGGCACACCATTAGACAATGTTACAGTAGTTGCAAACGTATGACGAGCTAAATGGATGGTTAAGTTTTTATTGATACCACACAAGTCTACTATCTCTTTTAAATAGGCATTAGACTTTTGATTGCTTAATACAGGAAGCAAAACGCCCTTTGTTACTGCTTCTGGATGGTTCTCGTATTTTTTTATAATCTCTAATGCGGTTGGAAGTAGTGGAATGTTACTGCGTGTATCGGTTTTAGTACGCTTTGTCTTTATCCACTTATCGCCATCAATACCAAATACCAAATTGTCTTTTGAGAGCTTCTTAACGTCGCTATATGCTAAACCTGTAAAGCAACAGAATATAAAAATGTCTCTTACTTGCTCTAATCTATTGGTGTGTAATTCTTTTTCGAGCATTGTTTGTATTTCTTCTTCTGAAAGATATTGGCGTTCAACTTCTTTTAAACGCACTTTATAATTTAAAAATGGGTCTTTTTTAATCCAATCGTTTGCTATTGCAATACGTACTATCTTTTTAAAATTCTTGATATACTTAATTGTACTATTATGTCCGCAATTTCTAACGGTTTTTAAATAGAACTCAAAATCTGTAATATACTTGTGGTCTATTCTGTTTACAGGTATATCACTTACATTGTATTGATGTTGCATAAACTCTTGTAGATGTTTACATACGGTTTTATAACGCTCTAAAGTTCCTGCCGAAAACTCTCTACCAACTAATTTTTCAACTTGCTTGTTGTGATTTTTAAAGATGGTTATAAGTGTTCTTTGTTTTTCCTCAACGCCTAAAAACTTATTTTTAAGGGTTTCAGTTGTAACCTCTTTGTTATCTTGAATTAAGTCTCTTTGGCTTTGATATACTTTTGTAGTAAGTGAATCTAAATAGGCATTTAGTTCTCGTATATCTTCTGTTCTTCCAATAGCTTTATTGGCTTCAACGCTCCATTTCTCAATCTCAATGGTACGTTTTGTACTAATCTCTGTACGCTTACCATCAATGGTAATACGTAGGTAAATAGGGCATTTGCCCTGTGCATCTACTTTACTCTTTTTTAAGTAGAATAATAATCCAAATGTTTTGTTCATTCTGGTGACCTTTAATTATACATTAATTTACAAAATATCGAGGTCTTTTAATTGATTTATATTACTGATTTATAAACAGTTATAAACAATTAGGTGACCTAATTAAGGTTTAAAAAAGGTCACCTAATAGGTCACCAACAGAATGGTTTTTAATACATATTTTGATGTTTTGGGTAAAATAAAAAGTCCCATAAACATTGAGTTTACAGGACTTTCGTCGATTTTGAATAAATCTTGGCGGAGAAAGAGGGATTACATATCCCAATAAGGGAATCCTTGACAAGCATAGAAGCCAAATTTCTTTCAGAAATATTTAATTTTTATTTCCACAAACATGAAGTGAACTACAGTTTGTTCCAATAAAAAAACCAAGTGCTATTGCACTTGGCTTCTTTTTGCGGAGAAAGAGGGATTCGAACCCCCGGAGGTGTGACCCTCAACAGTTTTCAAGACTGCCGCATTCGACCACTCTGCCATTTCTCCTTGAGTGCCACATCAAGCTATTTGCTTGAATGCGGGTGCAAATATAGAACCCTTTTTTATTTCTTTCAAATAAAACGTCATTTTTTTCATTTAAATAATGTCTTGGTCTCCATCTCAGTATTTTATCTCTCATAATACCAAAAAAACCACTACAAACCGTATTTTTGCATAAAACAAATGGTAAATGTCAAATACAATTAAGCAGTTACAATGGCGGTATGCTACCAAAAAGTTTGATGGTAGTAAAACGCTTCCAGATCACAAACTTACTATACTTAAACACGCATTTAATTTAACAGCAACCTCTTATGGCCTGCAAACCATTAAGTTGCTCGTTATTAAAGATATAGCGTTAAGAACCAAGCTGGTAGACCATTCATACAAACAAAAACAAGTATTAGACGCCTCGCATTTACTGGTAATTTGCATACAAGATAATATACTAAATGCAGATGTAAACGAGTATTATGATTCTATTAAAACTATACGAGAAACCCCAGATACAGTATTAAAACCGTATCGTGATGGGTTGCTAAGTATGATGGCTAAAATGTCGGTTGCCGAACGTCAACAATGGTCTACAAACCAAGCATACATCGCATTAGGTAATTTAATGACGGTATGTGCCGTAGAAGGTATAGACGCCTGCCCTATGGAAGGTTTTGTCCCTTCAAAATACGACGAAGTATTAGAGCTAGCACCAAAAGGTTTAAAATCAGTACTTTTATTACCAGTAGGTTATAGAGCAGAAGACGATATGTTTTCAGAATTAAAAAAAGTGCGTCAACCTTTAGAAGAAATAGTAATAGAACTGTAAATCATTTGGGCGCCTGCCTACCTGTGGAATCGCAGGCAGGTTACCCACAAGGGGTCGCGCTTTCGGCAGTCGCTCTCTCCTGCGTCGAGGAGCTTCAACAAATGCCTCAATCCCTAACGCGGTTAGGATAAATTAAACTAAAGTTATGCCAGGATTTGAATTATTCGGAGATTTAGAAAGAGAAGAAGTAAATGACGTGTTAGACAATGGCGTGCTTATGCGCTACGGTTTTGATGGTATGCGCAAAGGCCATTGGAAAGCTAAAGCACTTGAAACTGAACTTAAAAACACCTTTCAATCTAAACATGTACAACTCGTATCAAGCGGTACTGCCGCAGTATCTGTAGCCTTAGCTGCAGCAGGCGTAGGAGCGGGAGACGAGGTTATTATGCCAACATTTACTTTTGTAGCCAGTTTTGAGGCTATTATGATGCTTGGTGCTATACCCGTTTTGGTAGATATAGATGATACATTATGTTTAGACCCGCAAGCTGTAGAAAAAGCTATTACACCAAAAACAAAAGCCATAATGGTAGTGCAAATGTGTGGCAGTATGGGCGATATGGATGCTTTACGTAAAGTAGCAAATGCACATAAGGTATTATTGGTAGAAGATGCATGTCAAGCTATTGGAGGCACCTACAAAGGAAAACCCTTAGGCAGTATTGGCGATTTAGGTTGTTTTTCTTTCGATTTTGTAAAAACGATAACTTGTGGAGAGGGTGGTGCTGTTGTTACAAACAACCACACTTATTATACAAACGCCGACCATTTCAGCGATCATGGTCACGATCATGTTGGTAATGATAGGGGTGCAGAAACACATCCGTTTTTAGGCTATAATTTTCGTATTTCAGAGTTGCATGCCGCAGTTGGTTTAGCACAAGTAAAGCGTTTACCTGAATTTTTACAAATTCAAAATAAAAATTTCAATATTATTAGAGATGCTTTATCTCAAATTCCAGAAGTCACCTTTAGAAGAGTTCCAAAGGGCGGTGAGGAAAGTTGTGCCTTTTTAAATTTCTCATTACCAAATTTAGAAATAGCCACTAGAGTATCAAAAGCATTTAAAGAAAACGGTGTAGATGTCTGTTGGAATTATTATAATAATAATTGGCATTATATTAGAAAATGGCATCATCTTAAAGATGTAAAATCCTTGTATCCTATTTCTGAAGAGGTTAAAAAAGAATTGTCTACACTTCATGAGAGAGACTTTTCAAAATCCGATTATCATATTGGTAGAAATATTTCCTGTTTAATAAAACTGTCTTGGACAGAAGATGATGTAAAGGAGCGAGCATTTAAAATGGTAAAAATTATTAAGGAAAATCTATAGTTTTATTACTTTGTCATTTTTGTACATAATGTTTAAAATTATGTAGCCTTTATTCAGGACGGGGTCACATTATTTATTAGCGGTTTTGTGTATCTTAAGTTAGTTTTAGCAACTAATTTAGAAAACAAAAGCGAACGCGATAAAATCCCAAGGAATTTTCCAAATAAGCAACGACCAAAGCAATTAATTATACACGTCTTAAGTTAGCATTTTATTAATAATCTTGAACTAAAACTTCAGTCGGAATATGAAGTGTTGAATTCAATTTCCTTATCATTCCTAAAGTTAGTTTACGTTTTTTGCTTAAGATTTCACTGACTCTACTTTTGAATCCGACGACTTCTGCCAAATCCTTTTGTTTCATTCCCATTTGTTCCATTCGGAATTTGATTGCCTCAATTGGGTCAGGCATTCCGATTGGGAATTTTTCGTTTTCATGTCTGTCAATCAAGATTGATAGGATTTCCAATTCATCTCCCTCGTCCGTTCCTTTTTTTGCATCAAAAATTTCCTCAAGTCTGTCGAGAGCTTTTTGATAGTCTTTTTCGTTTCTTATCGGTGATATTTTCATAATCAGATGTTATTTGCGTCTATTTTATCGTATTCTGCGTGAGTTCCAATGAATCTTATCCAGCATATTTGGTATTCAAAGTTGAATTTTACAATCAACCGATAATTGTTTCCCTTAATGTTATATACAATTCTATTATCATTTAAAATACTTGCGCTTGGATAATCATTTTTTAATTCATTGATATTGTTCCATTCGGATTTTTCTGTTTCTCTGTACCACGACTTTAATTGTTCCTCACAATCAGCGTGTTTTTGCCAAAAATCACGTAAAGTTCTTTTTGCTATTACTCGCACATTATACTTGTTTGTCGCAAATATAATAAAAAGTTACCAAAATGGTAATATTTTATTTTTTTTCAGCTTGTTGCTAACTATGATAAAAACATAACTAATGTTGAATTTTTTAATGGTTTAGGCAAACGTATTTTAAAAGTAGAATCGCCAAAAAAGAGTATAAACGTATCAAAATTAAATAGAGGTATATATTTTGTGAAATTCACTAATAACTTTGGCTATATCATTAAAAAAGTTGTTATTGAATAAATAAGTTGTATCTTAGATAGGATACTAATATATTAAAAAAGAATATCGTATTGGTGGCATTTAATTAGTTGTAACACTACGTTAAAGACAACTACTAATCAACCTAAAAAGGGAATTCTAAATTTATTTTTATGTTCCCTTTTTTAGTAACTTACATATTCCACAATCTCTAACCCATAACCAATCATCCCCACACGTTTTGTTTTTTCACTATTAGAAATTAATTTTAATTTGTGAATATCCAAATCATGAAGAATTTGTGCACCAATACCAAAATCTCTAGTGTCCATATTTATCCTTGGAGCTTTTAAAACTTTATCTTGTTTTTGATTATCCTTTAAAAATGATAATCGGTTTAAAATATTAGTAGCTTGTATCTCCTGGTTAATAAAAATAATAGCGCCTTTTCCATTATTATTTATGGTTTTAAACATGGCGTTTAGCTGTTCATCTATAGCATTTGTTAGTGTGCCAAGTATATCATTATTAATTAAAGTAGAATTAATACGTGTTAAAACAGGTTCATCATTTTTCCATTGCCCTTTAGTAAGTGCTATATGAATTTGATTATTGGTAGTTTGTTTGTATGCACGTAGCCTAAAATTACCAAAACGCGTATGAATTTCAAAGTCTTCCTTTTTCTCGATTAAGGAATCGTGTTGCATTCTATATGCTACTAAATCCTCAATAGATACAATCTTTAAATCAAACTTTTTAGCAACGTCAACTAGTTGCGGTATTCGCGCCATAGTACCATCTTCATTCATAATCTCAACAATAACTCCAGCAGGTTTTAAACCTGCTAGTCTTGCAAAGTCTATGGCAGCCTCAGTGTGTCCAGTACGTCGTAAAACACCACCTTCTTTAGCAACTAAAGGAAAAACATGCCCTGGTCTTGCCAGTTCAAATGGCTTGGTGTTGTTATCAATTAAAGCTTTAATAGTTTTAGATCTATCACCTGCGGAAATACCAGTAGTAACACCTTTACCACGTAAATCTACCGAAACTGTAAAAGCAGTTTCCATAGGGTCGGTATTGTTATTTACCATCATATGTAGTTCCAGATCTTTACACCTATTTTCAGTTAATGGCGCACAAATAAGACCTCTACCATGTGTCGCCATAAAGTTTATCATTTCTGGAGTTACTTTTTCAGCAGCAGCCAAAAAATCACCTTCATTCTCACGGTTTTGATCATCTACTACAATTATTATTTTTCCATTTCTGATGTCTTCTATAGCATCATGAATTGAATTTAATTGAAATTGTAATGTATTTTTACCTGTCATATAATCTTCTACTATCATGCTGCAAAGATATTGCTTATTTTAAATTATCTAAGCAATTTTGTTTCAAGTCTTCCTTAATCTTGAATTTCAAAAAGATAAATATTATAAAGTATAATGGTAATCCAATACTTAACAAAATAACATTTGGTTTACGTTTAGGCGCATTAATATGTTTGTAAAACGAATTGAGATTTAGTAGCGTTTTTATATAGTAGATAACAAATACTATTAACGCAATGATACTAAGCTGAATAGAAGCCAACTCTAACGATGGTAGTTTATTGTTTTTAAAAACGAAGTATAACACGAGTAATACAATACCAATTACATAAAGCGTTATTGCAAATATAGAATGATCTTTATAGTTTTTTGAGATATATTCAGATGTTTTATAGGTATCTGTTTTAAATATATCATTCTCAATTAGAGTATCAGTAGTAATACCTCTAGAGTTGAGTAATTTAACTGCCTCGAATCGTGAAGCTTCAGAGTATTCTAATGTGTCATAATTTTGTATGGCATTATAAAGCTCATCATTTGTAAATGAATGTAGAAATTTAAAACTTTCTTTATCATTTTGCTTAATTTTAAAGAACTTTTTTAAAGGTTCAGTAATACTATCAAAATCGAAAAGCCCTTTATCTGCCGTAGCGCGTCTAGTTAGAAAAATACTTAAAGGCAACATTATTAATGTAGAAAACCAACTTGCCAAAATAGGATTAAAACTCCCGTTTTTTGCACTGTTCATAGCAAAAATACCTATAAAGTGGTATGTTAAAAATAATAATATAGCAATAACCATAGGTAAACCTAAACCACCTTTTCTAATTAAAGCACCAAGTGGTGCACCAACAAAAAATAGTATGATGCACGCAAAGGGTAAAGCTAATTTTTCGTGAAAGGATATAATATGCCTATTAAACCACTTCAACTCTCTTTCTTGAGGTTGTTTCTTGTTTTTTACAAGTTGATCAATACTATTTATGGCGCTTATAGCACTATTTAAAAACTGCGAATTCTTAGTATTGTTGAATAATGCTGTTATTTCTCCTGTATAAACCGAGTCTATCGGTATCACTCTTTGTTTTTGTATAGGTTCTTTAAATTCTATCTCCTGATCATCAATATAGTCCAAATCAGTTTTAGAAATAATAGTTTTAACTGGAGTAATAACATTTGTAATTCCAGATCTTTGAAACATTGTTTCACTAAAATTACTAATATTATTATCATGTTTTACAGCTAATGAATCTATTGTGTAATCGAGCTCTGAAACATTAAGCATGCTGTATTTGTTAGAATAGGATTTATCATCAATATCAACTTTTTTTAAGTTTGATAAATCTATATTCATTGTATAGGTGTCAAAACTACTTTTGGCAAACGGATATTTTTTTCTTTCTTTAAATTTTTTTGGTGTTATGTCTTTATAATAAAAGCCATCATATAACACTAATTTTAAGGTGTTAGAATCTTCTCTACTTATTAATTCACCATTATTAGCAGTAATTATAGTAGCATTTTTTCTTCCGTTAGGCGATTTTTGATGAATTATTACTTTTTCTAAAAACTGTCCTCGGTCACCAGTTTTCTTATCAACCTTTATGTTATAAGGTGTAGATTCTATTTGGTTGAATTGCCCCTCGGCAATAGCCATTGATGGTTTTACTTTAGCCAAATTTTTTCGAAGATTAAAAAAATTATATTCTCCCCAAGGGATAACGCTGTTAGAAAACCAAAATGAAATAAACGCTAATACAACTATAAACACACTTAAACTAGCCATGGCACGTTGCAGGGAAATCCCAGTAGATTTCATAGCTGCAAACTCATAATTTTCAGCAAAATTACCAAAAACCATTATTGATGTAAGTAGAATAGTAAGCGGAAGTACAAGAGGCATTAATTTAGGAAGTCCATAAATGATAAACTTCATAATTGTACTTAAATCTAAATCTTTACCAGCTAATTCTTTAATGTATAGCCATATCATTTGCAAAACAAAAATCAATAACAAAATTGAGAATACGCTTAAAAAAGTTTTAAGGTATGTGGTTAATATGTAGCGGTCTAGTATTTTCACAGAAAGTTATTACCTAGTCAATTTTGTTGATGTAATACTCTTGATATTTATCCGCATCAAATGTAAATAAGGATTTTGATAAAGGTTCGTTAGTTTTGAAAGAATTAACTATTAATGTTGTTTTAGTGCCATTTTTCCCAATTTGAATAAGGTTGTAAATATGCTTTGTAGCAGCATCAACACCTAAAAGAATATAATTTATTTCAGAGTTAGAATCTATAGGTGTAAGTTTTACATACTGAATTTTTCTACCTTGTATATTTTGAACAATATCTAGGGCATAAGTATAGCCATCCTCATAAAACGATAACATTTTACTAGGTGTAATAGCGTCATCATCTTCGGTTTGGGTGGTAATTGTTACCTCTTCGTCTTCAGGACTTATACTGTAAAGTGTAGTACCATCATAAAGTCTCGTAATACCTAGTATATTAAGTTTGTATTTTTCGCCATCTAATACTACATCACCTCTGGTTTCTTGTTTAATATCTTCAACCGTATTTTCTAAAATGTATTTAAAATCTATAGAGATATTATCATAGTTTTTTACTTTTTCTGACACTTCATTTAGTAAGGTTTTCCCTTTGTTTTGTGCAAATGCAGTACTACTAATAAGTATTGCGAATAATAATATGCTTAACTTTTTCATTTTTAATAATTTAATACAAAATTAAATATTTTCATTTTCTAATAACTCATCAAGAGATGTTAAATCTGGAACTAAAACTTGGCGTGCTTTACTACCCTCAAAAGGGCCTACAATTCCAGCAGCTTCTAACTGATCAATTAAGCGTCCTGCTCTGTTATATCCTAATTTTAACTTTCGTTGTAGTAGAGATGCTGAGCCTTGTTGGGCAGTTACCAGCACAATTGCTGCATCTTTAAACAACTTATCCCTATCAGATATATCTATATCAAGACTTGTGCCACTTTCTTCACCTACATACTCAGGTAATAAGTAGGCATCAGGATATGCTTTTTGTGCCCCAATATAATCAGTAATTTTTTCAACTTCTGGGGTGTCTACAAACGCGCATTGTACTCTAATTAAATCGTTGCCTTGTGTATACAACATATCACCACGACCTATTAATTGGTCTGCACCAGAGCCGTCTAAAATGGTTCTTGAATCTATTTTAGAGGTTACTCTAAACGCTATACGTGCAGGAAAATTAGCTTTTATAATACCTGTAATTACGTTTACCGACGGCCGTTGCGTTGCAATAATTAAATGAATACCAATGGCACGTGCTAATTGAGCTAATCGTGCAATGGGAGTTTCTACTTCTTTACCGGCAGTCATAATTAAATCTGCAAACTCATCCACAACCAAAACTATGTATGGTAAAAATTGATGACCGTCGTTTGGATTTAATTTACGCGCTTTAAATTTTTTATTGTATTCTGCAATGTTTCTACAAAATGCATTTTTAAGAAGTTCGTAACGGTTATCCATTTCAATACATAATGAATTTAATGTATTGATAACCTTAGTATTATCTGTAATTATAGCTTCTTCACTATCGGGTAATTTAGCAAGATAGTGGCGTTCTATTTTATTAAAAAGTGTAAGTTCAACCTTTTTAGGATCAACTAATATAAACTTTACTTCAGCCGGGTGCTTTTTGTATAATAACGAGGTTAAAACTGCATTTAAACCAACCGATTTACCTTGACCTGTAGCACCAGCCATAAGTAGATGTGGCATTTTTGCTAAATCTACTACCAAGGTTTCATTACTAATAGTTTTACCAATAGCAATAGGTAATTGCATTTCTGAAGTTTGAAATTTCTTAGAAGCAATTACAGAACGCATAGAAACTATAGTAGAATTTTTATTTGGTACTTCAATACCTATAGTTCCTTTTCCTGGGATAGGTGCAATAATACGAATACCTAAAGCAGACAGTGATAAAGCAATATCATCTTCAAGGTTTTTTATTTTTGAAATACGTATACCTGCTTCAGGTACAATTTCATAAAGTGTTACTGTTGGCCCTATTGTTGCTTTAATGCTAGAAATACCAATTTTATAATTGCTTAAAGTTTCAACAATCCTATTTTTATTTTCTTCTAGTTCTTCTTGATTAATTTTTATGCCTTCAGTATCATATTTCTTTAACAAATCAAGATGCGGGAATTTGTAGTTACCCAATTCTAAGGTAGGATCAAATAGTCCAAAATCTTCAACCAATTTATTGGCTAGATTATCAGTTTCAGAAACTTCTTCTTTTACGGCTTCAACTTTTATTTCTAGCTCTTCTTCAGGTTCAGTTTCAGACACTTTTACCTCCATAGGAGCAACTTCTACAACAGGTGCAGTAGTTTTTATAGGCTTTGGTTTTACGGTTTCTTCAACAGGAATATCAAACGCAGCTTTTATAGCTTCGGCTTCATCCGATAGATTATTGTCAACTACAAAAGTGCCTTCTTTTAAATCAGAAAACTCATTTTTAATATCTTTTTTAGCCGAATAAAATAAGTTTTTGATGCTTTCAAACGTAATTTTAAAACGTAGTGCTAAATAAGTGATTAATCCAAATAACAACACTAAAATAGTTCCAATTTTACCAATATAGTCCTGTAAAAAGCTATTAACTTCAAAACCGATTGTACCGCCTAAAATATCATTTTTTGATGCAAAAAACCCGAGCAGTATTGATAACCAAATCATTATAATGACACCCCAAAACCAATGCTTTCGTAACTTAGATCTTTTAATATCCATTAATACATAAATACCAGATAAAAATACCAAACCAGAGATAATAAAAGCAGATATACCAAAACCGCGTTGTATAAAAAGATCGCTTAACCAAGCTCCAATTTTACTTAACCAATTTTGAGTTTCAACGTCTCTAGAAGCAAAATCGGCAAGTGTGCTTTGGTCTGCTTTACCCGTAAAGAAAAAGGAGATAAAGGAAACACATAGGATGATACCAAAAATTACCAAAAAGCTTCCAAATACAAGCTTTTGTTGACTACTCAACTTAAAGCTTGGTTTTTTCAATTTGGGTTTAGTAGGTTTTTTAGTTTTGGTTCGCTTCGCCATTGTGCGCGTTTAGTTTAAGCAAAAATACAAATTACTAACGTTTATTCTAGGTAGATTATTACTTTAAAATAGCTTGGGTAGATAAATAATAAATCCTATAACGGCAGCACAAATGGCAGCAATAAAAACGGCGCCAGCAGCAACATCTTTTATATAGCCTATTTTTTTATGATATTCTGGGTGAATAAAATTGGCTATTTCTTCAATAGCTGTGTTAGCACCTTCCAGTCCCATTACTAGTGCAATAGCAAGAATTTGGATAAGCCATTCGGTTTTAGATATTTCAAAATAAAATCCAGCTACAGTAACTAAAATAGCAATACATAGCTGGATTTTAATACTAGGTTCCTTAGTAATAAGTAGCATTGCGCCTTTAAAAGCATAACCTACACTTTTAATACGATTTACTAAGAAAGATTCTTTTTTAGGCATCTTGTAAAGCCTCTAGTGCTGCTTTATAATTTGGTTCTTCACCAGTTTCAGAAACTTGTTCTGTATGCAATACTTTTCCTGTAGCGTCAGTAACAACAACAGCACGAGATAATAAACCATCAAATCCGCCGGTTGTAAATGTTACCCCAAAATCTTTACCAAATTGCCCAGTTTTAAAGTCAGAAAGCATTACAACATTTTCTAACCCTTCGGCAGCACAAAATTGATCTTGAGCAAAAGGTAAATCTCTAGAAATACAAAGTACATTGGTATTATCAAGTTCGCTTGCTTCTGTATTAAATTGTCTTACTGATGTAGCGCATACACCAGTGTTAACACTTGGAAAAATATTAAATACTAACTTTTTTCCTTTAAAATCAGATAGTGTTTTAGTAGATAAATCTATTGCTACCAATTGAAAATCTGAAACTTGAGAACCAACTGAAGGTAGTTCTCCAGAAGTTTTTACAGGTGTTCCACCTAATGTGATATTAGCCATTTTATTATTTTTATAATTAGAGCATCTAAATTAAGCATATTTAGAATGTTAAAACACGATTATTAAAAATCTTTACAAAATATTTTTAGTGTAGTAGATTTAGTAATCATATTCAAAAACTATAGCTTTTATAAGTACAATAAGTTTTATCAATTTAAATATAATTTATAAAAATGCGTCAAATTATCGGCGCTATGTTTTAATGTGTAACTTTACTAGCGTTAAAAATAAATTCTAACATATTAAAGCTATAAATTTATGAGTAATAATGATCCACACGGCGAAGCATGGGATATCAATAATTCTGATGCAGGCCAGTGTCCCTTTTTAAGTGGCACACAAAAACAGACTGCTGGGGGCGGAACTAATAATCGCGACTGGTGGCCAAATGAAATTAAGTTAAATATTTTACGTCAACACGGTAAGGGATCAAATCCTTTTGATGCAGATTTTGATTATGCTGAGGCGTTTAAAAGTATAGACTACGCTACTTTAAAACAAGAGGTTATTGATTTAATGACAGATTCTCAAGATTGGTGGCCAGCAGACTATGGACATTACGGACCTTTTATGATACGTATGGCATGGCATAGTGCTGGAACGTACAGAGTTGGAGATGGTAGAGGAGGAGCGTCATCAGGATCACAGCGTTTTGCGCCTTTAAATAGTTGGCCAGATAATGGAAATTTAGATAAAGCACGCTTATTATTATGGCCTATAAAAAAGAAATATGGTAAGAAATTATCATGGTCAGACTTAATGATTTTAGCTGGTAACTGTGCTTTAGAGTCTATGGGTTTTAAAACTTTTGGATTTGCTGGTGGTCGTGAAGATATTTGGGAGCCAGAACAAGATGTGTATTGGGGAAGCGAAACTGGTTGGTTAGATAATGATGAGCGTTATGATACGAGTGATGGTGATTTAGAAGGGCATTTAGGCGCTGTACACATGGGATTAATCTATGTAAATCCTGAAGGTCCAAATGGAGACCCTAACCCTATGAAATCTGCTCATGACATTAGAATTACCTTTGGAAGAATGGCGATGAATGATGAGGAAACTGTAGCTTTAGTAGCCGGTGGTCATACATTTGGTAAAGCACATGGCGCAGCAAATCCTGATGATTATGTTGGTCCTGAACCTCACGGAGCTTCTATTGAAGAAATGAGTACTGGTTGGAAAAACAACTTTAAATCGGGTGTTTTAGATGATACTATTACTAGTGGACTAGAAGGTGCATGGACACCAAACCCAACCCGATGGGATGATGAATATTTTGATGTATTATTAAATTACGATTGGGAATTAACTAAAAGTCCAGCAGGTGCGCACCAATGGACACCAAAAAATGCTGATGCTAAACAAGCGCCAGCTGCTGGTGGAAATGGTACGCAGGCTATAATGATGTCTACTGCAGATATGGCTTTAAAAGTAGATCCTAAGTATTTAGAGATTTCTAAGCGTTTTCATAAAGACCATAAAGCTTTTGAAGATGCCTTTGCTCGTGCTTGGTATAAATTAACACACCGTGATATGGGACCTGTAGACCGTTACTTAGGTCCAGAAGTACCACAAGAGGAATTAATTTGGCAAGACCCAATTCCAAAAGTAAATTACACATTAAGTACTGATGATATTACGCTGTTGAAAAAAATGGTTTTAGCTTCTGGTTTAACCGTTTCTCAAATGGTAACTACAGCGTGGGCATCTGCATCAACATATAGAGATTCAGATAAACGTGGTGGTGCCAATGGTGCACGTATACGTTTAGAACCACAACGTAATTGGGAAGTAAATAACCCAAAAGAATTACAGAAGGTAATACAAGTTCTTGAAGGTATTCAAAAAGATTTTAAAGGTGAAGTGTCTTTGGCAGATGTAATTGTTTTAGCTGGAAACGCTGGAGTAGAAGAGGCTGCAAAAAATGCAGGACATACTGTTGAAGTCCCTTTTTCTCAAGGTAGAGGAGATGCGTCTCAAGAACAAACAGATTTAGAGTCTTTTGGGTATTTAGAGCCATTGGCTGACGGATTTAGAAATTATATTAACGATGATTTAAAAGTTGCTGCAGAAGATTTATTAGTAGATAAGGCTAATTTAATGTCTTTATCTATTCCTGAAACAACAGCTTTAGTTGGTGGATTGCGAGTATTAGGTGCTAATTATGACGGTTCAAACCATGGTGTGTTTACTGATAATGTAGGACACTTAACAAACGATTTCTTTACAAATCTTCTAGACTTTACGTTTACTTGGAGTGCTACATCATCTGATGATAGAATTTTTGAAGGTAAAGATAGAAGAACAGGTATTGTTAAATTTACAGGTACGCGTGCAGATTTAATTTTTGGTTCTAATACAGAACTAAGAGCTATAGCTGAAGTTTACGGCGCAAATGATGGCGAAGAAAAATTTGTTAATGATTTTGTTGCTGCTTGGGCTAAGGTAATGGATGCTGATAGATTTGATTTAAAATAAGTAACTCAATAATTTAATAGGGATAGGTATGTATTATATCTATCCCTTTTTATTACAGAAACATCATGAATGAAATTGATAATTTTTTTAGCATCATAAAAACTGGTTTTGTAGAAACCGTAGAAGCTAAGTTAAAACAACAACCAGAATTAGTTTCAATAAAAGATTCTAGAGGGTTTACGCCATTAATTTTTGCTGCTTATTTTGATAAAAAAGATATAGTTGATGTATTACTAAAGTATAATGCAGACGTTGATGCTACTGATGCCTCTGGAAATACTGCATTGTTAGGTGTTGCTTTTAAGGGTAATCTTGCCATAGCTAAAACATTGATTTCTAAACGTGCAGCTATTAATGCTCAAAATAATTTAGGCTATACGCCATTAATTTTTGCAAGTATGTACAATCAAACTAAGATGGTAGAATTACTTTTAAGCCACAAAGCAGATGCTTCTATTAAAGACAAGGAAGGAAATACTGCTTTACAGTATGCTGAAGAAAAAGCATTTCATGATATTATAAGCTTAATAAAATGATTTTTCTAGTTATGTTTTGTTAAATAATCTCTGTTCGAGATTTCTCATTAAATAGCTAAGTTTAAAATAAAAAAACCACCTCGATTGAGGTGGTTTTTTTATGTATTGTTTATGCATCAATAGCGCCCATAACGCGCCCCATAAAAGAATTTAGAGCTTCTTTTTTTGGTGTGCCATCCTTAGTCATTTTATTAACTTCAATAGCGCCATACATGTTGGATATTAACTCTCCAATAACATCTAATTCTTCATCTTTTAAGGAAGAAACTTCTGTTAAAGCTTCTAAAGTTTCTATAGTTTCAACAACAAAATCTTCGTCGTTTTCTTCAATAAAATTAGTTAAATGTTTAATTACGGGTAACTTCATAAATATCTATTATTATATCATTTTCAGCGATATTTCCGCGAAAGCGAAACTATTAAACTACTTCTGCAACAAGTTCTTTTAAAACATCAAACTTATTGGTCTGTACTTGGTTTACAAAAGCGCCATTTTTAAATGTAGCAAAGGTTGGTAAATTATCTACAGTTGCTAGTGTTCTAGATTCTGGAAATTTTTCAGCATCTGCAATAATAAATGTTACATCTTCTAACTCAGAAGCTAGCTTTTTTACTTTAGGTTTCATAATACGACAGTTACCACACCATGTTGCAGAATATTGTACTACTACAGTTGTATTTCCAGAAACGAGTTCTTGTAAATTATCTTGTTCTAATTCTTGTACCATATTACTTTAATTTTAAAGTTGTTACTAACAAAGTGAATCCATCTTTTTTACGAGGAGATTGCTTCGTTTCACTCGCAATAACTTAGTTTTATTAATTTACGTTTGCTGTTAAATACTCAGCTACTCCTGTTCTGTTGGCACTCATGGCATCTTTTCCATCTTCCCAGTTTGCAGGACAAACTTCTCCTTTTTCTTGCACATGGGTTAAGGCATCAATTAAGCGTAAATATTCATTTACATTTCTACCTAAAGGCATGTTATTAATACTTTCGTGTTGTACAATACCATCTTCGTCTAAAATATAAGTAGCTCTGTAAGTTACATTGTCACCTTCAACAGTTACAATACCAGTTTCTTCATTGAAGGTTTCATTAGTAATGTCTAAAATACCTAAAGTAGATGCTAGATTTCTGTTAGAATCTGCTAAAATTGGATAGGTTACACCTTCAATACCACCATTATCCTTATCTGTACTTAACCACGCAAAATGTACTTCGGGTGTATCACAAGACGCTCCAATAATTATAGTATTACGCTTTTCAAACTCTGCTATGGCAGCTTGAAACGCATGTAATTCTGTTGGACATACAAAGGTAAAATCCTTTGGATACCAAAATAACACGACTTTTTTCTTATTATTTACCGCCTCTTCTAAAACGTTTAATTTAAAAGTATCACCCATATCGTTCATTGCGTCTACGTTTAAATCTGGAAATTTTTTTCCTACAAATGCCATAATTTTTTATTTATTGTTTGATTATTATTTTTAATTTCAGTCAAAATTAATACTAATAAAAACCTGTAGAAATAGAATGTAATTATTAAAGTTTATTGATGAATAGCATTTAAATATCGGCACAAAAAGGAGTGCTAATTTTTGAGGATTATGCAAATAAACATACACAGAATTATAGAGTTGATAAATATCTACAAAACGCTTTAGATTTTTTATTTCGAATTAGAAAGTTGTCTAATTTTTATGTTCAGTGCAGCAAAAAGTAAGGTTGTAAAAGGGCTTAACCAATTAAATATGGCGTATAAAAAGTATTCGCCCACGCCAACTCCCAGAACCCCAGATTGGTATGCACCACAGGTATTCCAAGGGATAAGTACTGATGTAACAGTTCCTGAATCTTCAAGTGTTCTACTTAAATTTTCTAGAGCTAATTTTTTGTCTTCATAAGCTTTTTTAAACATTTTACCAGGGATAACGATAGCTAAATATTGATCGGAAGCTATAGCATTTAAGCCTAAACAACTAATAACCGTACTGGCAAATAAACCAAACACAGATGATGCTACTGAAAGTAATGCTGCTGTAATTTTAGATAGCGCACCAATGCCATCCATAATACCACCAAACACCATCGCACAAATAATAAGTAATATCGTCCAGAGCATACCTTTCATGCCTCCTGAAGAAAATAAATCATTAAGCTTTTCATTAGTAGTTGTAATTTGCGTATCAGTAAAAATTGAGGTTATTACGGCTGATAGTTTTGATGCTCCAAGTTGGTTTAAAACTTCTGCTTGAAATAGAAACGCAAATATGGCTGCAAGAATAACGCCTGTACCTAAAGCAACGAGAGGTTTAGTTTTTAATAAAATTAAGGCGACCACCGTTACAGGAACTAAAAACAACCAAGGTGTAATATTAAATTTGGCAGCAATAGTATTTAATAGGTTACTTACATCTGCACTACCAGAAGTATCTATATTAAAACTTATAATACCAAAAATGATTAGAGTTATTACAATTGTAGGAACGGTAGTAAAAGCCATATAGCTTATATGTGTAAATAAATTTGTACCTGCCATAGCTGGTGCAAGATTGGTAGTATCACTTAATGGCGACATTTTATCACCAAAATAAGCTCCAGAAATTACGGCGCCAGCAATCATACCTGGGTTAATTCCTAAAGCGGTACCTATGCCAACCAAAGCGATACCTACGGTGGCCGATGTTGTCCATGAACTTCCAGTAGCAATAGAAATTACAGCAGCAATAATAACCGAAGCTGGTAAAAATATTGAGGGGTTTAGTACTTGTAATCCATAATACACCATAGCTGGAATAACGCCACTAACTAACCAAGTGCCAGCAAGTGCGCCAACCAAAAAAAGTATCATAATTGGTACAAAAACACTTTTTAAGTTTTCCCAAATTTCTGATAACATTCTAGTAATTGAAACTTTGTTATAAACACCAACTACTGCTGCTATTAAGCCGCCAATTAATAAAATATATTGGTTTGAATATTCTCCCATCATTTCGCCTTCTGCATAAAAGATATTATACGCAAGTAATAACATCAGGATAATTACAGGGATAAGTGCTTCAAAAAAATTAAGTTTAGAGTTTTCAATAATATGCTGATCATTAGCTTTAAACTCAGAGATGTTTTTATCGTCTTTCATAGTCACTTTTTAGTCTCGTAATGTTACGATTTTATTAAAAGTTTTCAAAATGAGTCATGATATTTGATATATCAAGAATTATAATCGAATTTGAAGTAATGAAAGTTATAATTTATGGAAAAATTTATGAATAAGTTCATGTAATAAGTGCAACATGCCTATTTAAAAAGTTAGTAACTTTGCTCACTTAAATGGATTCACTTACTCAAATCGTATTAGGTGCTGCATGCGGAGAAGCTGTACTGGGAAAAAAAATAGGAAACAAAGCCTTACTATTTGGGGCTATTGGTGGTACTATTCCAGATTTAGATGTATTAGTTGGCGGGTGGCTTTATGGTAACGAAATAGATGCCATGTTGTTCCATCGTGGGTTTATGCACTCTATTCTATTTTCAGTTTTTGCTGCTTTTCTATTGGGTTGGCTAACACATAAGCTTTATAATACTGGAAAAAGAAAAGATACTACAACCCATAAAGAGTGGATTTTGCTATTTTTTTGGTCACTATTTACACATCCTATTTTAGACTGTTTTACACCCTATGGCACGCAGCTATTTGCACCTTTTAGTAATTATCGTGTAGCATTTAATAACATTGCCGTAGCAGATCCTGCGTATACCTTGCCGTTTTTAGTGTGTAGTATTGTTTTAATGTGTTTTAAAAGAACATCTCACAAACGTCGTTTATGGTTAAAATTAGGCATAGGGATAAGTTCTGTATACTTACTGTTTACATTAGGTAACAAATTATATGTAGATGCTATTTTTAGAACATCTCTTAAAGAAGCCAAAATTAATGCCCTTAGGTTTAGCACACAACCTGCTATATTAAATAACATATTGTGGTACGCTATTGCAGAAACAGAATCTGCTTATTACGTTACCGATTATTCTTTATTTGATACAAAAAACCGGTTTATAAATTTTAGAGAAATACCCAAACAACGGGATTTAAAACCTTCAGAATATAAAGATATTGAAGCCTTAGCATGGTTTAGTAACCAGTATTACAGTGTGTATAAAATAACTGCTAATGAATATCAATACAACGATTTGCGCTACCCGTTATTAGATTTAGATAACCCAAATACCTCTGTTTTTAGTCTTACTTTATACAAGGAAAACAAACGTTTAAACATGAAACCATTTCAACCTAAATTTGATAGTTTGGGGGAAGTTTTTACATCGCTTTGGCAGCGTATTAAAGGAATTTAATTTTTAATTATAATCTAAAAATGTCACTTCGAGTGATTTCGACTTTTTTTGTCGAAATTGTATCGATAAGCAATATTAGCTATACATAAACCAACAGAGTTATATTATTGAATATCAAACTTTAAACTAGTATTGATAGTTTTTGTCATTAAACTAATAATACACTTTTAAAAAACTAAGGTTCTCAATACAATTTTTCGTGACTCAAAATCACTCGAACAAGATATTGGCAACAAAACTAAACTATAAAACCTCACTTAAATTAAATTTACATTAAGTAATCTTATTAAAATGCATCAAATTTATTTATATTTAAAATTCATCCAGTATGTTTGATATCACCAAAGTTAAACACACCAATAGCATTCGTTTTTAATGACATCCGTAACCTATAAACTCTCAGAATTTTTTATCATTTTTATAGTAGTACCTGTAAGTTTCGCTTTAAACTACAATATATTTATAAAACTAGCCATTGGGTTAATAGGTTTTACCTACATTATTTATGTATTACTTAAAGTAGAACACTTAAAATTTAAGAGAAACAGCAACATACACTGGAAATCATTTTGGAAATCTACCATTATCAAGTTAATAATCATCGCTATTATCACAACGGTTTTTGTTTGGTACACAAATAAGGCAGCTTTATTTTCTGTACTAATTAATAAACCCTTACAATGGTTAGTTTTGTTGTTTATTTATAGCTTATTTTCAGTGTATCCGCAAGAACTTATATATCGTACATTTTTTTTCAAACGTTATTCTAAGTTATTCAATTCTAATGCTTTATTGTTGTTTGTTAATGCCATAGTATTTGCATTAGCACATATTTTTTTTAAAAACACCATAGTTTTAGTGTTAACAGGTTTAGGTGGTATTTTATTTGCGTTAACCTATAAAAACACTAAATCTACACTTTTAGTATCTGTAGAGCATGCGGTGTATGGCTGTTGGTTATTTACTGTTGGTATGGGAGAAATGCTTGGGTTCCCCAATTAAATATTTACATAAAAACTTAGATAATTAAAACTTTTTACTATTTTTAGGCAAGCTATTATTAACCAACACATTTTTAATCATGAAAAATTTAGGACCTATTATCATAGGCGTTATTATCGGTGCATTATTAACGTATTTCTTTTGCCCTAGAGCAGCAGATACAGACGGAATGCCAACAATTGTTGCAGAAGAAAAGCCAGAAGTAAAAGCACCCAAAGACACAATTTCTGTTAAAGAAGCCACACAACTATTTAAAAATTGGCAAAGAAATAATAAAACAGAGATAGACCCATCTGTAGAAGTGGAAGGCTCTAGAAAGAAAACCACCAACGTAGCTTGGTCTTTAAAAGATGTTAGAGCTTATTTAGACTTTGCAGAAGCAAGAGCAGACTCTTTAGGATTTACAATGACAGGTATTAGAGTGTATGAGGCTAACTATGGAAAAAACTCTAATCCAGCATTAAAGAATAGAAATACACTTTTTATTGTACCTACAGGCGGTAAAAAATTATCTAAAGCAAGTGTGGTGAATTTTTCAATTCAACTCGATGGAAATTTACCTATTTCTCCACTGAATAAAGGCGGACATGGAAATGGAGGATTTCCTTGATATTATTAAATGAGTAAATTTTTATTAGATAATTATTATCTGTTTACATATTCATTAGAATTTTTAGCAGCTGTAACCGGTATTTTACTGTATAGTAAATACAAAACTACAGCTGCTAAATATTTTGTTTGGTTTTTGTTTTTTATAGCAATTTCTGACTTACTTAGTTATTACGTTCGATATGTAAGACTAGATGAGTTTTTAGATTTTCTAATTGGTACTAAATTTGAAAGAAATCATTGGTGGGGTACGATATATTGGGCAATTGGTGCTATTATGTTTTTTTCTTTTTATTACAGACAAATATTTAAAACTGATATTTTTAGAAAAGTAATCAAAATTGCTAGTTATAGTTTTTTACTTTTTTCAATTTTACATATAATTAACAATTGGGATGCTTTCTTTAATCAGTTTTTTATTGTTATAGATATACTAGGTGCTCTAATCATATTTCTTTGTACAACCTTTTATTTTTATGAAATCTTGCAGAGTGAAAAAATTTTAGTGTTTTACAGGTCTCTAAGTTTTTATATAAGTGCTGTAATATTTATTTGGTGGCTTATAATTACGCCATTAACGTTTTATGATATTTATTATGAATATGAAATTGGTGTGGGTGTTTACGATAAGGCATTTGTAAATTTAAGACATCTAATTATCTTATTTGCTAATATGTTCATGTATTTAACCTATACTTTTGCTTTAATATGGTGCAAACCGGAGAACGAATTGTAAGCAGCGCTTCAGAGCGCTATATGTTAGTGTATATGATTGCCGTTTTGGTAATTATAACAGCGCTTGTTATTGTGTTTTTTGTGATGTTTCAAAAGCGAAAAAATAAATTGCTTTTAGATAAAATAGAACAACAGCGTGCTTTTGAAGAAGAAATAGTTAAAGCACAAACCGAAGCACAAGAACAAACGTTAAAAAATATTGGTTGGGAGTTGCATGATAATGTAGGGCAACTATTATCGTTTGCTAGCATGCAGTTAAGTATTTTAAAAATGCAAGTTTCTAGTGATGTAAAAGATAAGTTTAAGGATACTACAGAGGCGCTAAGTAATGGATTAAAAGAGGTGCGCGCGTTATCAAAAACACTTAATAATGATGTAATTTTAAATATTGGTTTTGAAAAATCTATTACTAATGAATTGGAACGCTTAAAGCGTATGAAATTCACATCTGCTGAACTTAAAATTACAGGTGATAAAGTAGACTTTAATGATAAAAACCATGAAATAATAGTATTTAGGATACTTCAAGAATTTTTGTCTAATTCTGTAAAATACTCAAAAGCTAAAAATTTAAATATTATTTTAGAATACACACCCAAAACCATTATTATTACTGCTAAAGATGATGGTAAAGGCTTTAATATGGACAAGGTAGTAAAAGGTTCTGGTTTAATTAATATGAAAAGTAGAGCAGAACTTATAGGTGCAAATTTAGAGCTTACATCTCAACCCAATAAAGGTGTTGTATTGGTTTTACAGTATCCTTTAAGTTAAAGTATTACGCTTTAGGTATTCTTATTTATGAAAAAATATACCTAAATGTCAATTCGAGTGATTTTTGAAGCACGAAAAATTGTATCGAGAACCCAATAAAATGCTTAAACTTTAATCGAAAAGAATTCCTCGACGCTCTGCGTCGGGGGTTTCCGTTGAAATTGTCATCCCGAACTTGTTTCGGGATCTAAATAACATAATTTCGGTTTTCTGACCAAAAAGTCAAAAATTAAACAAGCGAAATACCACTATGACTCTGCCTCGAGGATAGTTCGTTTCAAGAAATTATTTTATTTTTTCAGCTAAACTAATTATCCTAAGTATTTAAAAACGTTTCGTAACAGCGTCATTTTGCCCTTGTATGGCGCATATCTAAAGGAAGGGTCTAACCAAGTGCCACGTTTCATTATTGCTTTGTCGTGCGAAAAAGTATCAAATCCGTGTTTACCATGGTATTTACCCATACCACTAGCACCAACACCACCAAAGGGAAGTTTGGGGTTTCCAAAATGCACCAATGTATCATTAACAACACCGCCGCCAAAATTAAATTTAAGAATCAATGATTTAGTAAATGTTTTGTCTTTTGAAAATATGTAAAATGAAAGCGGTTTGTTTAAGCTGTAAATAATATCCTCAATATCTTTTTCAGAATCGTAAGTTAGAATAGGAAGTATGGGCCCAAAAATCTCTTCTGTCATAAGTGCACTATCTAATTTGGGATTATCTACTAGAGTAGGTGCCACATAATGTTCATTACTATCAACATTACCACCAAATAAAAGTGTTTCGTTAGCCAGTAAACGTTTTAGACGTTCAGTATTTTTTCTATTAACTATTCTAGGAAAATCTGCAGTGTTTTTTGGGGTATTTCCATATTGTTTCTCTATCTCTTTGATAAGGCATTGTATCAATTCATTTTTAATACCCGATGAAACAATAATATAATCAGGAGCAATACAAGTTTGCCCACCATTAAATAATTTCCCCCAAATTAATCGTCGGGCCACCAATTTTAAGTTATTGCTATCATCAATAATACATGGCGATTTTCCACCCAGTTCTAAAGTTACAGGCGTTAAGTGTTGTGCAGCAGCTTTAGCTACAATTTTACCAACGCGTGTACTGCCTGTAAAAAATATATAATCCCAATGTTGTGCTAGTAGTTTTGTAGAGGTTTCCACACCACCTTCAACAGAACAACATATATCATTTGTAAATACTTTTTGAATAATTTCAGTAATTATATTAGAGGTATTTTGAGTGAGTTCACTAGGTTTAAGTACAACTGTATTACCTGCTGCAATAGCCATAATTAGTGGTTCTAATGCTAAAAGAAACGGATAATTCCAAGGTGCAATAATTAAAACTGTACCATAGGGTGCTTTATAAATATAATCTTTAGACGGGAATGTTAATAGGGAAGCGGTAACACGTTTGGGCTTTGTCCACTTTCTAAGGTTTTTAATCGCTAAGTTCAGTTCTGAAATAACCAATGCAAATTCACTCATATACGCTTCAAACGCCGATTTTTTAAAATCACTATGTAAAGCCTCTAGAATAGCTGGTTCTTGGTTTATAATTTCGGCTTTTAACGCCTTTAATAACGATAATCTAAAGCTAATAGCTTTAGTTTTCTGACTTTTAAAGCAACTATTTTGAGCTTTTAGTATTTCTGGAATGGACTGCAAAGGGTTTTTCTGTTAAAGATACAGTATTATACACATGCATTCCAAATAGGATCATCTGGAGGAGGTGCAGTAACAGTAATTTCTTCTTTTTTAACCGGATGTATAAAAGCAATATGTCTTGCATGTAAATGTATGCTTGCGTCTTTATTACTTCTGCTAAAACCATACTTGAGATCGCCTTTAATTGGGCTTCCTACAGTAGCTAATTGTGTTCTAATTTGGTGATGCCTCCCAGTTTCTAAATTTACTTCTAATAGTAAATAATTATCTAATGTTTCAATGGTTTTATAATGTAAAATGGCTTGTTTACTTTCTTTAATTTCTTTAGAATGTGCGTAGGATTTATTGTTTTTAGGATTTTTTTTAAGCCAATGCACAAGCGTGTCTTGCGGTTTTGGTGGTGCTTGCTTTACAACTGCCCAATAGGTTTTTTTAATCGCTTTAGAAAGAAATAATTTATTAAGCCTGGGCAATGCTTTACTAGTTTTTGCAAACATAACAATGCCAGAAGTTGGTCTATCTAAACGATGCACAGTACCTAAATATACATTTCCAGGTTTATTGTATTTATGTTTAATATATTGCTTTACTACATCACTAAGCGGTGTATCACCCGTTTTATCACCTTGAACAATATCGCCTGCGCGTTTATTTATGATGATAATGTGATTGTCTTCATAAAGTACTTGAAGATTATCTTTATTTGAAAGGATTTTTGTTGACACAGATTTTTCTTTTTTTTTCGTTAAGACGCAAAGATTATCATGATTGAGTGGAACTGGATATTGCGACTGCGACTGAAAACTTAATAAGATTCACTCTCATTTGGGAAATCCTGAGTTTTCACATCATCTACATATTGAGATATGGCGTTAGACATGTCTTCGTATAAATTTAAATAACGTCTTAAAAATCTAGGATTAAATTCATGCGTCATACCAATCATGTCATGGAGTACCAAAACTTGTCCGTCTACACCAGGGCCAGCACCAATACCAATAATAGGAATGCTAACACTTTCGGCTACTTGTTGTGCTAATTTTGCAGGTATTTTTTCTAAAACAATAGCAAAACAGCCTACTTTTTCAAGCATTTTTGCATCTTCAATTAATCGATCTGCTTCTTGCTCTTCTTTTGCTCTAACTGTATATGTTCCGAATTTATAAATAGATTGCGGTGTTAAACCTAAATGCCCCATTACAGGAATTCCGGCATTTAAAATCCGTTTAATGGATTCTTTAATTTCTTTACCACCCTCTAATTTTACAGAATGTGCACCACTTTCCTTCATGATTCTAATAGCAGAACGTAAAGCTTCTTTAGGATCACTTTGGTAACTACCAAAGGGTAAATCTACCACTATAAGTGCACGATGAATGGCACGAACTACAGATGAGGCATGATAAATCATTTGATCTAAAGTAATAGGAAGTGTTGTTTCATGACCTGCCATAACATTACTAGCAGAGTCTCCAACAAGTATAACGTCTACTCCAGCGCTATCTACAATTTTTGCCATAGTATAATCGTAGGCTGTAAGCATAGAAATTTTTTCACCAGTAGATTTCATATCAACAAGTGATTTTACGGTAACGCGCTTATATTCTTTTTTCGCTGTAGACATAATATGATATTTTTTTTATTGCAGGTAAAAATACTAAATAATGCTATTGTACATCATTTAAATCTATTTACTTCTTTAGTCATTTATTTTTAAAAAAATTTAAATGCTAATGGAATTTACTATTTCATGCCAACATAAATAGATAGCAATTATGGATTAATAGAATTTTACGCTTTTTTAAATTGATGTGGTTTATGTTAGCTATCTAACATAAACCACTATTCATAAACTTTTGAGATATCAGCATGTTTCATAAAATTTTGTTAAAGTTATTTTTTCATAAAAACTTAAATTACTGATATGCAATGTCTTAATATTTAATTCCTTCTGATTTTTTATTTGCGCTCCATGTAATTTTGTAAGTAAACGGTTAGCTTTCTACTAACTCTGTGTTAAGAATTTGAAAAAAAATAAAATATACTTTTTAACATCTTATTACTCAGTTTTGGCCAAAACAAAGTGATTTTTTTAAAAGATAGAATTATATAAAAAACAAACCAAAAAATTATAATTCATCAAAATAATTTAAAACAAAAAATAAAATGAAAAATTTAAGAAACAGTACAATAGCCATTATGATGGCAGTTTTAGGCCTAACTTCGTGTGATATAAATGATGATGGTGATACAATAATAGTAGAAGAAACTCCAACGGCTGCAGCGCTTTTGTTAAGCAGTATTGAAAGAGATGGCGGCACACCATATGATGCTAGTAATCCTGCATTATCATTTACAAATGCTGAAAATGTATTTTTACCAAGTATATTAGGTATCGATTTTAGAATAGATAGAAGCGTGGTTCCTGCAGGACCTACAGCAAGATTCCCAATGTTTCAAGGGTGGGAAGTTACATCTAATGGACCTAGAGAAGCTTATTATGTAATTACAGAAGCATCTGATAGTGAATTAGCTAGAGAATTAGGGGTAATATTCGCTCCAAGAATGGCAAATGCAATAGGTAGTGGCGGTGAGCAAAACTCTCAATGGTCTGACGATGGTAGACTTGTATTTGAAGGTACTGTAGATTTTTCTCCAAAACGATCTTTAGTAGCAGGAGGCGCATCAGAAGATGGTTTATTAGTTGGATTTCCTCCAGCAGAAGTAAATCCTGGTGCTATTGCAGATGATAATTGGTCGTCTTATGTTGTACTACCAAATTCTAATATAGTGATTAATGCACAATTAGTAGCTAACAGTACAGGTATACACGATAGAATCCCTCATCCAGATGGTAATAGTCAAGCTCAAGAAGATGATCTTAATAATCCAAATTTTGCACCAGACCAAGCCTCTGTTGTAATGCAACTTTTAGACGGATGGCATGATGATAAACCGTATTACTTTCATATTGTAACAGATACATCTGATCCTGCACCAGCAGCAATTGAGTTAGGCGTTTTTGCACCAAAATTAGCTAATCTACCAACATTTGGAGTGTTTCCAGGAGGTTCTATGTTACCTTTTAGCCCAACAGCTAACGGACGAACGTTTGATAACGGTGATGGACTTGGAGTACAAGGTTTAAATACTGCTTCTTTAAGTGACCGTCAAGTACAAGATCCTACAAACACATTCCCAATAGACCCAAGTGATACAAGATATTCTCCAATGTGGGATGCACATATCACTGAGTTTACAGTACCAGAAGCTGAGCGTCCAATTTTAACAAGTTTCGATCAAATTAATGAGCTTTTAGAGCAAGGTATTTTAATTCCTTTTAGAGGTAATGCGAATCCTTCTCCTTTAGCAAACTCATTATCTGATATGTTAACTGCAACAGGAGCAATAATTAATTGTCCAGTTATTACACAACCAGAAGAAAGTGTTATTGGAACACAAATAGGTTCACCAAGAAACTAGTAGTATAGTATTATAACGCAAATAGCGTTTCATACCTATAAAAAAGTCGAGAACGATTAATTGTTCTTGACTTTTTTATTTTGAATAAAACTAAGTTTGTTTAGAATAGAACACAGGAATATATAAAGATATTTAGCCTATTTTCTTTTAATAATCTTAAATGATTTTTCACTACCGTTTTGATTTGTTTTTAAAATATAAATACCGATAGATAAATTGTATCCATTTATGGGTAATTTATAGTTTTGATTATCTTCTGAAATGGTAATGGTTCCAGAGGTAATAGCACGCCCCATAATATCGTATAGTTCATAAACAAAAGGCTCAGACTGAGAAAGACTTACTACTCGAAGATTAATTGTATCTACAAACGGGTTTGGATAAACAGATGCATTATAAATATCTTCTTCCTCTACTACAGTAAAAGGATCTGTAATTGAAATTTTTAGTTCACTTAAACCAAAACATGCACCACCAAAATTAGATGTAGGTGTTATCAATACATATCGTGCTTTGGTTGCATTAAAATCTGGACCTTCAACACCCTGATATGTTGATGAACCAGGAGCTTGTTCCATATTAAAAGCGCCTAAGTTTTTCCATGTAACACCATCTAAAGAATAATCTATATTAAATTCATTTATACCATAATCGAGATGTTTGGGTTCGTTGGTATTCCAAAATTGTGTCTTGTTAAGTACGTAATCATATCCTAAATCGTACATAATCCAATGTGTTTCTCCATAAGACGAAATTGGGTTTTGTGACGGCTCACAAGATACCCATCCGTCAAACCAACTGGTACTGTGCCTATCTGGAAAACATTGTGCTTCTGTGTTTTGCAACCCAGAAATAAAAAGTACTATTATGTATATATATAAATGTTTCATCATGTAATATTCATAAAGCCTAATGGTGCTGTACCACTATTTGTATCATAAAAGTTAGATAGATTTGGTAATACCATATTTAAGTCTGACCGTGATACACCAAACCATAAGGCTAATTCTGCCATATATAAATCTGCAGCAGTAGTAGGTACAAGTATACCATTTCGTAAATCTAAATCGCTATCTAGGGCAAGAGTAGGGTAGTCTCCATAAATTTCTTTACCGTTTACAGCGCCTCCCATCATAAAAGCGTTACCGCCCCAAGCGTGGTCGGTTCCATTACCATTAGATGTTAATGTTCTAGAAAAGTCTGAAACACTAAAAGTCGTTACACAATCATTTGTATTTAATTCAAACATTAAACTATTAAAATAACTTAAAGCGTCATTAACTTCTTTTAAATTGTCGCCATGACTAAGTAATAACTCGTCGTGATTATCAAACCCACCAATTTCAACAAAAAATATTTGCCTAGAAAAACCAAGCGTATCTCTAGCGCCAATAGTTTTAGCAACCATACGTAATTGTTCAGCTAAATTATTGTCTTCTGGTAGAGGCGTTATAAAATCTTGCACGCCATCTACAGCGCTTTGAAATGCTAAATTGGCATCGTTTGAAGCTTTAACTGTATTTTTATAGGTGTTTTTATAAATATCTTGATAGTCTTTTTCTAGCATAGAGTTTAGGGCATCAGTTTTTAATTCATTAAAAAAACCATTACCACCATATCCATTTATCCCTACGCTACCTGAGTTTTTAATAGTGTAAGGCGTTATTTGATCACCACGCTGAAATATATTAGTACCGCGTAGCGAAATATTCATGGATATATTTTCGCTAGAATTCATTGATTGCACTAAATCTGCAATTTTACCACCCCAACCAATATTTGAGCGTTCTCCAGGATTTCCTGTTTGCCATTGTTGAGATTGGTCTGAATGTGAAAACAACCCAAGTGGTGTTTTTACTAAATTATTTCTAATATCGCTTTTTGTTGACGGTTCAACCAATGTACCGACGTTTGAAAGAAAGGCTAAATTACCACCTTCAAATAGTTGTTGCATATCAGCAAGTTGCGGATGTAAACCAAAAACCCTACCATCACTAGTATTTGGGTTTATTTGTAATATATCGTTTTGCGGAATTGCTAAATTTGATCTGGTAGTTGCGTATTCGCTATACTCATTGTTTCCTTTTGGAATTAACATATTAAAGGAATCGTTTCCACCGCTAAGCATTAAGCAAACAAGCGCTTTATAATCACCACCATAGGGTATTATAGCCGAATTATCGGTAGCAGCTGCTGCCATTGCTTTCAAATTTATTAATGAAGAAAAAAGCGTAGTATAGCCCAATGCAGCGCATGAGTTTCCTATAAATTTTCTTCTAGACATTGTGTTTTTTTTCTTCGCCATAGGTGTTATTTAAGTATGACATAATCTGGACTAATCATTAAAAGATATAGTGCCATTTTTACTCTTAAGTCTGTTTGGGTAACGTCATCATTCCAACCTCTTGTTATGCCTTCAACGGCATCCACAATAATTTTTTTGGTAGCATCAGATAATTGACCACGTGTAAATAGTTTATCTAATTGATTTACTAAAACTTCACTATCTCTTGCATAATATTTTAGACCTTCAAAATCTAATGGTGTGCCATCAAGCTCAAGACCCCAAGTTCGCAATACGTCGTACCATCGTACATTTGTCCATGCATCAACTTGATTTAAATAATTGATACTTGTAGCTGAGTTATGAATTTGAAATTCTGGAGCTACTAGATTAGCATTTGCAAATTCACTATTAGGCACATATTCTGGTAGAAAAAAGTTAAATACACTAGGTGCAGATAGTGGTGCTTGTTCTGTACTTCTATAAAAATCGTAGCCGTTATTCCAAAAACGTCCGTCATTATTTTCTAAATCTATTTGGCGTACCACATTAAAATAACGCATCATTGGTTCAATCATCTTGCCACTCGTTGGGTTTTCTATCCAACTACAGCTTCTGGCTTCTTCATCTAAAAGTATGGCTTTTATAACTGCTTTCATATTACCTCTAACCCCTTTTGTATTATTAAAAGCGCTACTTACACGAGATACATATCCAGGTGAAGGATTTGATGTTATTAATTGTTGAATTAAGCGTTTTGCAATAAAAGGTGCTGTGTTATTATGATTAAATAAATGATTGATTGCTGCATCTATATCTTGCATTCCTGATTGTCCGCTTGGTATTGTGTAACCATTTAGTAATTGTTTAGCTCCAGGTTCGTGCCACTCATCATACATTATCATTGGTACATCTTTTCTAGCTTGGTAGTGGCCCAATCCAAATCTAGGTGTTCTATCTGAAAAGTCTTCTACCTCAGCAGGTCCTAATCCTGTAAATACTTTGGCAAATTCTTTTATATCATCATTATTATATGTTGGAATACGATTGCCTTGTCCGTCTAAAACATAAGTACCATTTTGATTTAGTTCGTAAAGCCCAATGGTAAATAACTGCATGATTTCTCTTGCGTAGTTTTCATCAGGATGAATATTTCTGTCTGGAATACTTTTTGGGTTGTTATAATGACTTAAGTAAATACCCATCATAGGATGTAGCGTGACCTCTTTTAATATATCTTTAAAATTCCCAAAGGCATTATCTTTTAATATGTCATAATAATCTGCTAGACCAATGCCATAACCAGATAGATTAGATTCTTTAGAAATAACCAGAATTTCGCTTAATGCTAAAGCAATTCGTTGGCGTAATAAATCTTCATTATTTATATTACTTTGCCACCAAGCGTACATAAAATAGAGCCAATTTGGTGTTTCAAAATCGCTAGCATTTCCACCGTTAGAGATATGTATTTGGCGCGCTTCTTCAAAAATGTCTTGAGATAGTTGTTGCAAGGGTTTTGATGTTATGGAAAACTGATTGTCTATCCAATCCTCAAAAGGTAATTCAGAAACCGTTTTTATATATTCTAAATCTGTACCAAACGTAGTTTGTGCTAAAAAACGAGACGTTTCTAATAATTTACTATCTAAACCTTTACCATTTATAGTATTTATAGCATCTGCTCGTTCTCTCCAATCGTCTTTAGTGTGTTGACTGCTAGAGGTTACCGTAATACCTTTACTATGGCCTGCACCTAAATAATCTCTATAATCTTGTGCATAAATATTAAAAATTAAACAAACTAGTGTGTAGCGTAAATATTTTTTCATGAGTTTTAGTTGAAGTAATCAAAAAATGTAGTCTTTTTACTTCTTAATACGTTCAAATATAGGTAATTATAGGGTTAATGAATTATTTTTTCGATGAATTACATTTTTTTAACACTTTAATTTAGAATATAGTAGGCTGAATGACAAGGTATTGCTTATTTATGACATTTAAAACGCTAAAATGTATAAGTTGTTGTAAATCAGTAATATTAGTTTTCTAAAGTAATACAAATAGGTAATACGCTTTTTGAGGCTTCTTTGTGTTTTTATTACCGTTTGTATGAATATAAAATTGTAAAATTTTCGGTATAATGTGATATTAGTTATAGTTTTATCAAAAAAAAAGCACTTTCAAATTAATGAAAGTGCTTTGATTATTTGTTTAGATATTTGATTTATATCACCTAGATTTATCTTATATCAAAGGATTTAACTGTACTAGCATCCATTACTACATCAAAATTTGAAGTATCAAGACCATCAACATCATCTGCAGGAATAACTACTACTCTAAATGCTTGATTTTGCGTCCAAACGTTATCTAAGGTATTAAAATCTACTGTACCATCTAAAAAGAACCTAACGTTCTGTTGGGTAAAATCGAAATTGTAAACTAAAACACCGTCGTTAAAATATTCAGTTTGTGTTAATAGTCTCCAAATAGGTTCGCCTTCATCGGTTTCCCATTCAATGTAAACTAAAGTTACATCAGAAGGAAAAACCTCAAATCCATAAGATTCTACAAACTCAAAATTGTTATCCGCATTAAAATTAACTTCAATTTCAAATGCAGAAGCTACAATAAGGCCGCCATCTTCACCATTAATTCCATCAAAACCATCAAAACCAGGAGGGCCTTGGGGTCCTGTACAAGATGTAAATAATAGGGCTAATACTGCAATACAAGATATAATATGTTTCATAATTATTGGGTTTTGTAGTCATAGTGCAAAGGGTATACCAAACTAGTTACTTTTTTAATAATGTTTAAAATTAAATTTATGACATCATGTCATATTTTTTGTCATGGCATAATCATTGACTTAAACTAATCGAATAAAAAAAAACACAACATTTCCGTTAAAACGGAATATATAACACAATAAAAAATATATTATGAGTAAAATTATTGGAATCGATTTAGGAACAACCAACTCTTGCGTTTCGGTAATGGAGGGTAACGATCCTGTTGTAATCCCAAATGCAGAGGGTAAGCGTACTACGCCATCAGTGATTGCATTTGTAGAAGGCGGCGAGATTAAAGTTGGAGATCCTGCAAAAAGACAAGCGGTAACAAACCCAACAAAAACGGTTTATTCTATTAAGCGTTTTATGGGTAATAAATATTCTGAATCTAAAAAAGAAGCAGAACGTGTACCATATAAAGTAGTAAAGGGTGATAATGATACACCTAGAGTTGATATTGATGGGCGTTTATACACACCACAAGAATTGTCAGCAATGATTCTTCAAAAAATGAAGAAAACCGCTGAAGATTATTTAGGAACTGATGTAAGTAGAGCTGTAATTACAGTACCTGCTTATTTTAATGACAGTCAGCGTCAAGCTACTAAAGAAGCCGGTGAAATTGCTGGTTTAAAGGTAGAGCGTATTATTAATGAGCCTACTGCTGCGGCATTGGCTTATGGTATGGATAAAAAAGGGACAGACCAGAAGATTGTAGTTTTTGACTTTGGTGGTGGTACGCATGATGTATCTATCCTTGAGTTAGGTGATGGTGTATTTGAAGTATTATCTACTGATGGTGATACGCATTTAGGAGGTGATGATGTTGATGAGAAAATTATCAACTGGTTAGCAGATGAGTTTAATGCTGAAGAGAATATGGATTTACGTAAAGATCCAATGTCTTTACAACGTTTAAAAGAAGCTGCTGAAAAAGCCAAAATAGAATTATCATCGTCTTCTCAAACCGAAATTAACTTACCTTATATTACAGCTACGGCTAGCGGACCAAAACACTTGGTGCGTACTTTAACACGTAGTAAATTTGAGCAATTAATTGATGATTTAGTAAAACGTACGATTGAGCCATGTGAATCAGCACTTAAAGCTGCTGGTTTAAGTAAAAGCGATATTGATGAAGTGATTTTAGTAGGTGGTTCTACACGTATTCCTGCGGTACAAGCAGCGGTTGAGAAATTCTTTGGAAAAGCACCAAGTAAAGGTGTAAATCCTGATGAAGTTGTATCTCTAGGAGCTGGTATACAAGGTGGTGTATTAACTGGTGATGTTAAAGATGTATTACTTTTAGATGTAACACCATTATCTCTTGGTATCGAAACTATGGGTAATGTATTTACAAAGCTTATTGAAGCGAATACTACCATTCCAACCAAGAAATCGCAAGTATTCTCAACAGCGGCTGATAACCAACCATCGGTAGAGATTCACGTATTACAAGGTGAACGTGCTATGGCAGCGGATAACAAAACTATCGGACGTTTTCATTTAAGTGATATTCCACCAGCAAGACGTGGTACACCGCAAATTGAAGTAACTTTTGATATTGATGCTAATGGTATTATTAAAGTATCTGCTGAAGATAAAGCTACTGGTAAGAAACAAGATATTAGAATTGAAGCATCTTCTGGATTAACTGAGGAAGAAATCGCGAAAATGAAAGCTGATGCTGAAGCAAATGCTGATGCAGATAAAGCTGCAGCTGAAAGTGCTCAGAAATTAAACGAAGCAGATTCTATGATTTTCCAAACGGAAAAACAACTAGAAGAGTTTGGGGATAAATTATCTGATGATAAAAAACAACCTATTGTTGACGCTTTAGAAGAGCTTAAGAAAGCTTATGAAACTAAAGATTTAGAGGTAATTACACCTGCTTTAGATAAAATAAACGAAGCTTGGAAAGTAGCTTCTGAAGAAATGTACAAAGCACAAGCCGAAGCACAAGGTGGCGCTCAACCAGGTCCAGATGCTGGAGCAGGTGAGCAAGCACAAAGCGAAGGTAATGATGTTGAAGATGTAGATTTTGAAGAGGTAAAGTAAATAAAATAGTATTTTGAATTAACAAAATACGTGATTGCATTTATCCCGTTGAAAAACGGGATTTTTTAAAGCAGAGAACCAATATTGAATTCAATCAAGATTATCTTTACAGCTTATTCCAAACAATATTGGAACCTATTACATAAGTATGAAGTCTGTAGACTGAAGCTAGAAGTAAAAAACGCAATCATTTATGGTTGCGTTTTTTAATAAATAAGATAAAGGGTAGGTATTTCAATTGTGAAGCTGTTATATAAGTAACACGCTTAAACCAAAAACGATGAACTTAAAACCTAGTATTATTTTTTATGCTTTTATATTTCTAGCAAGCTTTTGTATTTTAAATGCACAGGAAGACAAGACAATGTATGTTTTTGGGCATAGCCTAATTGTGCATGATCCTCCTGCAATAGCAACACCAAGCAATGAAACTACTGTTCCGCATTGGTTACATTTTTTAGCTCAAGAAGCAGGTAATTCTATAGCGGTAAGTGGGCAATATGGGTTTTTAAGACAGCATGATAATCTACCTCCGATTTCTCAATGGGGTTTTGATAGTGTGTTACCAGCATGGGATTCTGATGCAAACTCATTTTCCAGTGCAAATTTTGATACAATTTTACTAACAGCTGGAAACTTTATTCAAGATCAAAGCTCGAGTGCGCCATATTATGATGATCCAAACACTACGCCATTATCTGCAACTTTAACTATAATCGATTGGTTAGAAACTAATGAATCTACAGCAGTAACTTATATATATGAAAATTGGCCAGATATGGCAGGTTTTGTTGAAGGAGAACTTTTCCCAGCTTCTGAAAGCGAATTTCAAAATTATAACGATTATGTAATTGATGATTTTCATGATTGGTGGATAGAATATCATGATTTTATTCAGACAGCACGTCCTTCAGAAAAAGTGAGAATGATTCCTGTAGGACCAATAATTGCTAAACTATTAACACAAACACCCTTAAACACTATTCCCTTTTTAGAATTATACGAAGATAATGCTCCACATGGTAGGCCAACGTTATACTTTTTAGCTGGTTTAATAACATATATGGCCATATACGAACAAAAAGCACCCGTAAGTTTTATGATTCCAAATACGGTTAGTGTAGTAGTGCAGACTCATTTTCAAAGTACTATTGATTTTATTTGGGATGAATTAGTATTATTTAACAATTTTGATGGATCAAGTAGAGTGTTTACAAATGTTGTTTTAAGTTCTAATGTTGTTTTAGATCCAAATGAAGTTGAAGTTTATCCAAACCCAGCAAATACTATCCTTAATATTCAAAAGCATTCAGATTTAGAGCGTATAGAAATGTACGATACCAAAGGAAGGTTAGTTTTGATTAAAAATGGGAATATACCAAAGACATTAGATATATCTTTTCTATCAAAAGGGGTGTATGTTTTAAAGTTGAAACGTATTGATAAAGCTATTTTGACTAATAGATTTGTTAAAAACTAAATTAACCCGTTTTGCATTTTGAGTTGAAATAAACAATGTAATGTCAGTTCGAGTGATTTTTTTGATAAAAAAATCGTATCCAGAACCAATTCCTATTAAAATTCTTATTATCGATACAAATTTCACTCATCTCAATCGTGAAATTCATCCGAATTGATAGTATTTTTTCAAAATACACAACAGGTTAAATTAATAAAGTAGCGTCTTACATACAAGTGTGAAATAATTTAGGATTTATATTTCTAGGAAACAAAATGAAATTTTGTTTTTAAAATAAAGCCCTAAAGATTTTGTGATAACCCAGAATCTTAAATTACAAACAAAACATTATCTATTTACTTCAACACATGTTTAAAAGCTCCCAATTATTCTTTATTGCAACATATTCTATAAAGAATGCTTTATTTGTTATAAAGAATAATCAAATCTAATCCTATATTAGCATAAGCCAATCTTTACATTAAAATCAGATTGGAATTAATTCATTTAAAACTTAACTAGTATGAAAAAAATTACTTTTTTATTTTTATTTACCTTAATCAGTTGTTTTTCTTTTGGGCAAACACTGCTTATAGATTTTGAAAACCAATCTTTTGATCCAGATACTGGAGAAGTATCAAACGATTTTAGTTTTGGTAGAGTAACAACAGGAAACAATAGATTCAATAATCCTCCTTATGAAGCTAACCCATCTGTAGATGCTACAAATGGTTCAGCAAGAGTAAGGGAAGTGAATGTTGCGGTTACTAACGATGGATTTGGTTCTTATAGAATTATATTTAGAAATAATTTTGACCTCAATGCAGAATCGTTTTTCTCATTTCTTATGAGATCTGATCAAAATAATACTAATATAAATATTCAAGCTGCTAATAGCGATCCGAATGCTGAACCTTTCCATGGTGGAGATGTAACATACACTGGGAATGGTGACTGGCAGTTGGTTGAGACCACTTTAACAACATCTAACGGTGGAAGTGGTGTATACCCAACTTTACAATTTAATCCAGCTGAACCAACTAATGGTGCTTATTCATTTTTTATTGATGATTTAACTATAAGTTCTGTTACTACATTATCTAGTAATGAATTTAATAAAACCAATGCATCAATATACCCAAACCCAGCACGTTTAGCAGTTAACATTAGAGCAAATATAACTGATAAGAAAGCTCATATTTATAATGTAAGCGGTAAATTATTAGCAACAAAAAACATTACGGGGGATTTTAATTCTGTTGATGTATCTAGATTATCTCCAGGAATGTATTTTCTAGTATTAGACAGTGGTTCTTCATTTAAATTTATTAAGGAATAAATATTCTTAATAATTGTCTCTCACAAAAAGGTTAGTAATTTTACTAACCTTTTTTTTTTAAATACCCTTAATTAAAATTAATACATCTAAGTTTGTAAATTAAATAAAAATTAAGATAATTTTTATTAAAATCTTGATGGTATTGACTTCTTTAAAATCAACAAACACTTCCTACAAGCCAAAACGATTAGCTGTTAAACTAAACTCTAAAGGAGAAAAATTTGTTATAAATAAACATCCTTGGGTATTCTCTAATAATATCATAAAAATTAGTAATGATGCTAAAACAGGAGATTTAGCTGTTATTTTTAGTAAGAATAAAAATCGAGTTATTGGTTTGGGATTGTATGATGCTAATTCTCCAATCCGTATTAAAATGTTGCATTCGGGTTATGATAAGGTTGAAATTAATGCAGATTTTTTTAAAAATAAAATACAAAAAGCGTTTAAAATACGAAAACCTTTATTAAAGACCAACACAAATAGTTACCGCATATTATTTGGTGAGAATGATGGTTTTCCTGGATTAATCGCAGATGTTTATAATACCGTTTTGGTTGTTAAGCTTTATTCTGAAATATGGTTACCTTATTTAGAAACTATTATTACAAATTTACAACAAACTTCAAAAGCAGAAACTGTCGTTATTCGTTTAAGTAGAAGTTTAGAACATTCTAAAGCACATCAATTCAAAAATGGAGAAGTGGTATATGGTGTTTTAGAAAATGAAGTGGTTAGATTTGTCGAGCATGGTGTTAATTTTTCTGCAAATGTGGTTAAAGGACATAAAACAGGTTATTTTTTAGACCATCGAGCCAACAGAAAGCAAGTAGGCGAGTGGAGTAATGGAAAAACTGTGTTGGATGTGTTTTCATATGCTGGTGGATTTTCAGTTCATGCTTTGTCTAATGGCGCTAAAGAAGTAACAAGTTTAGATATTAGCAAACAAGCTTTAGAAATAGCAGTAGAAAATGGAAAATTAAACGCCTTTTCTGGAAGGCATACAACAATAGCTGGAGACGCATTTGTTGAATTGAAGCAACTTATTAAACAAAGAATTACTTTTGACGTAGTAGTAATAGACCCACCAAGTTTTGCAAAACAAGCTTCTGAAATAGAATTAGCTAAAAAGAAATATGCGCAATTAGCTGAACTTGGTGAGAAATTAACCGCTAAAAACGGATTATTGGTTTTGGCTTCCTGCTCCTCTAGAGTGTTGGCTCAAACTTTTTTTGATATCAATTCTCAAGTATTGTCGGCAACAGGTAGAGCTTATAGTATCAAACTAAAAACCCAACACGATATAGACCATCCTATTGGGTTTCCAGAAGGAGCTTATTTAAAAACGGGGTATTACTTTTTTAAAGTTTAGTAAATTCTAAATAAACGTACCCTTTGTGTCAGTATTTACCGTAATTACCGTATCCTTACTTTTAATTTTAACGCGGTATTCTTGGTTTAATAAGTCATCATCGCAATGATATTTAACAACATAAACATCTTCTAGAATACTACAGTTAGGATATTTCTTCGAGATAGCTTGCATTACAAGTTGAGGTAATTTAATATTATTATATTTTTCAAATGTCTTTACAATTTTTCCATCTTTATTGAAAGAAGCTATAATTGTACCTCCATTTATTTCAAAAGTTACTTTGTAGATGTCATCTTCAGAATCATATAAATCGGACAATTCAGAATGATCGTAGTTAAGCAAGGTTTTTTCTAATTTTTTAACGTAATTTCAAGTATTCTCAAAATCTATCATATTTAGATAGTTTGCGTTAATAGAAATTACTGTTACAGGAAGTTCTACATTTTGGGAATAACCAAATAAAGTAAAACTTAGGCCGAATAGAAAAAATAATAAAGCTCTCATGATTGTAGTTTTATAGATAACATTTTTCAAAATTAACTATGCATGCATAATAAAAAAATGATAAATATCATGTTATCAGTGAATTATATGATACTTTATTTTTAAAATCTATAACCTATTGATAGTCAGTTACTATGCGTGCATAATATTTTGTATATTTGAAAAAACTTTTTTTGATGGCTACAATATTGACAGATTTACTCAAAATTAAACACCCTATTATTCAAGCTCCTATGTTTTTAGTATCAAATGTAGCTATGGTTACTGAAGCGATGAAAGGAGGAATAGCTGGTTGTATTCCAGCTTTAAACTACCGAACACTAGATGAATTACGAGAAGCATTAAAAGAATTAAAGCGAAACAAAGTAGAAGGCGGTTCTTTTGGTTTTAATTTGATTGTAAATAAATCGAATGTGAAATACAAAGGACAACTGGCGGTGATTTGTGAAGAAGGATGTGATTTTATAATTACATCTCTAGGAAGTCCTGAAGAAACCATCAAAGAAGCGCATAAGGTTGGAATAAAAGTGATTTGTGACGTAACAGATTTAAAATTTGCAAAAAAAGTAGAAGGCTTAAATGCCGATGCAATTATAGCGGTAAATAATGAAGCCGGTGGACATCGTGGTAATATATCACCAAAGGCATTAATTGAACAGTTAAGCGCTAATTGTAATATTCCGATAATTTCTGCAGGAGGTGTTGGTACAAAAGCAGATATAGATAAAATGCTAAGTTACGGTGCTGCTGGTGTTTCTGTTGGTAGCCCTTTTATTGCCTCTACAGAAGCTAATGTTACCCAAGATTATAAACAAGCCTGTGTGGATTACGGAGCAAAAGATATTGTGATGACAGAGCGTATATCTGGAACACCGTGCACAGTAATAAATACACCTTATGTTCAAAAAATTGGAACAAAACAAACATGGTTAGAATCTATTTTAAATAAAAATCGAACGCTCAAAAAATGGGTAAAAATGATTCGCTTTTCTATTGGTATGAATGCTACAAAAAATGCAGCCACAAAGGCAACTTATAAAACGGTTTGGGTGGCAGGTCCAAGTATAGAACACACAAAAGCCATTTTACCTACCAAACATATTATTGATAATTTATTAAATTAGAGGCTGTGAGGTTAATTATAAAATTAGTAATAGTTTTAGTTATTGGCCTTATTTTGTTTTTAACTGGTGTCTTTTTTTATATTTTTTATGAATCTAAAACAGATGTTTCTGAAAATCCAAAATTTTCTAAATATCTAGAAAAACCAATTGAAATAAAATCTAAAAGCACACTACGATGGAATAAAAACAAGTTGAGATTTTGTAACTATTCGTTGCAAGCTAACGAAGATTCAAATTTTGAATTAGAAGACATAAAATCTGTAAAAAAATATAAAATAGGTGATTTTATAGTTTTTAATAAAGCACTTAAATTTAGTAATATGCATGTTGGAGACACATATTATTTAATTGGAAATGATACTTTACCAAGTGGAGTTATTATAGAATTTGAATATTATACTAATTCACAATATTCAAGTGAAATTTGGGAAACAGAAGCTCTTTTCTTGAAACGTATTAAAAATAATTAATAAGCTTCCTATATTTATATTATCTATTATCTAGATATTTTCATTTATTATAGCTTTTGGCTAAAAGTTTTAGTTGTTAAAGGTTTTATTTCAAAAACCATATCTTTTTTTTGAATTTCATTACGCATCATGATGCAAGTATAGCCAATATTTGACGTTTCTGTAATTCTAATTCTAAATATCTTACCAATAGCATATTCTAATGATGGCTTGGATACTTTTGTACATGTAAGTATAAATTCACAATCGGATAACCACGTTATTGAATTGTGTATTACAAGTCCAGTTTTTATGTTTTTTTCAATCTGTTCGTTATCAGTTCTTTTAATTTGCCAATCGGAATAGTTGCTATTAGTATATTCAAAAACTCCAACTTTATAATCAGAACATTTTTTTTCTTGACAATAACTAACATTACTTAGCAATGCAAATACAATTAAAATTAGAGATTTCATGATAATATTTATTTTGGTTGACAAAATAAATATACATAATTCTTACAATTAAAGAAAGATAATACTTAAAAAAATGAATTTAAACCAGAAAAAACTTCAAATTATCGATAAATTTTATGTTTCACAATCTTAATCGTATGTTGAATCTTATAATAATGGAGGTATTGTAAAAATCAGAAACAATAAAAATCCCTACAAGTTTATAACAATACTACTGTTAATTTTAACTATTTAAGTCATTCAAAATTAATACCATTTTACCAAATATAGTCCAGCAAAAACAGCAATAAAACCGATGGCAAAACTACCTACAGTATATAGTGCAAAACTTACAAAATCTCCGTTTTTTAAAAATATGTTGTTCTCATAAGCAAAAGTAGAGAAGGTTGTAAAACCACCACAAAATCCAGTAGCTAATAACAAGGTATGGTTTTGTGTAAGAGCATCGCTTTTAGCTGCTAATCCTAAAATAATACCAATTAACAAGCTACCTATTATGTTTACTACAAAAGTTCCATAAGGTATACCATTGCTAGCAGTATTTAAAAACTTGCCAATAATATAGCGTAGTACACTGCCTAAGCCGCCACCTAAAAAAACTAATAATGCTTGTTTCATTTATAATAATTACACTTATTAAAAAAATTTGATACGATTAGAGAATTATTGAATGTATAATAGCATAATTTAAAAATATAATTTATTTCGTGCATTATTTTATAGCTACATATATTTCGGTTAGCCAATTTGCAGGATTGGGCGTTTGCATCGGATCGTTAATATAAGATTCTAATGAAGGTCCATTTTCGTCAACAACTAATCCGTTTTTTTCTATATAGGTCATCGTAGTTTCCCAAGCTTCTCGTAAATTAACATAATTACCTTGCAATGTTGTTTTTATAGCTTTAAAAGGTTGTAACTGCCCAGTGAGTATATCTGCTTCATTAGAGATAATTTTTGAAGTTGTAGGAATGCAACAAGAAAACATTACTGTATTATTCGCTATGTCCCATTTGTGATAATAATTAAATGGTGCACCTGCCATTTGTATATTATTTTTCATGGCGTAATCCCCTAATTTAGGCATCATTTGTTGAATATGTTTTGGCATGTCTGGGATTTTACATGACACTGTATTGTAAATATAAAAACCACCACCATGCTCAGTTTCTCCATTAATAGTAATACTGTACTTTTTCATGCTTGCTACTAAAATACTATCTAACTTTTCTAAACTACGCTCGTAATGCGGACCAATTTGCTTTTCCATGCCACCCATTAAAACAGAAAAAAACTTGAAATCGAATGGTAAGTCCTTTCCAGAAATAGTCCACGATGTTTCCGTAGTACCATCTGTATTTGGAGTAAAAGTCCAAGTGACGTCAGAAGGAGGGAAATCAGCAAATTGCATTTGCTGTTTTATAGATGTATTTGGTGTAGCTCTGATAGTTTTTAATGTGCCAACACCATCTTTATCTTCCCATGAGTAAGAGCCTCCAACACCAGAGGTTTTTTCTGGTAATATCATTTTCATCTCAGGATCAGCTTCAGCCCAAGACGACCAAGATTCCCAGTTTTTATAATCAATTACATTATTATAAACTACAGAAGCTGGAGCATTAATAGTTTTAGTTCGAGTTACTTCAAAAGAGTTAGGTTGAACAGCAATGTAAATTGCTAAACCAATTATAGCAATTAGCAATAAAAAGAAAATATACTTTAAAGCTTTCATTTTTAATGGTTTGATTAGATACAAACAAATATAAGTATTTTAAAAATTTGAATTAATGAATTATTGTATATATCTATTACTAAAAAAATTAAATAACTAAATATTGAAATTTCTTTTGAAGTAGTATTAATTTCAAATTATTAGAGGTTTTAAATATTTTACAAAT
Organism: Hyunsoonleella sp. 2307UL5-6; assembly: GCF_047345485.1. Taxonomy (NCBI): domain Bacteria; kingdom Pseudomonadati; phylum Bacteroidota; class Flavobacteriia; order Flavobacteriales; family Flavobacteriaceae; genus Hyunsoonleella; species Hyunsoonleella sp. 2307UL5-6. Next base: position 286,891 of record NZ_JBLFEN010000001.1, read on the forward strand.
TAAAGTTTAATAAAGTTATAATAACTAAAAACATACTAGCATTATTTTACTTCAATTTATAAGTTAGATAATTTGATGTTTGTAAAAAATTAATGTTATTTTTTTTAAAATTTACTGTATGACTATAGATTAATCTACTGATTTAAAATAGATAGTTTACATATGTCCTGCTTGTAGTTTTGTAGGACCTGTTATAGTAATTGATGCAGATTGCGGACTTGTCATTACTTATAAAAACAAAAACAGAACCTTAGTTAAGGTTCTGTTTTATTATTAACACTAAAAACTAATAATATAATATTTACAATAATGAGCAAGCTAATTATTAGTAATATCTTCATATTGTTTGATATTGATACTAATAAATAGATGCAATACTTTATGAAAGGTTGCGTAAAAAACTTTTGTTTTTATAATAATTGACAATTTCTATGATTTATTCACAGACTTTTTTAGATCAAATAAATTAAAAACCACCCGTTGTGAATTTTGAAAAAATTCTGTCAATTCGAGTGAATTTAACGATTGAAATGAGTGAAATTTGTATCGAGAATAAGAATTTTTAATATGATTTATTTCTCGATACGATTTTTTTATCAAAAAAATCACTCGAATTGACATTACACTGTTTATTTCAACTCAAAATGCACAACGGATTAAAAACCTTATTATTAGATACTTGTAGTTAGTTACATGAATTTAGAATCTTATTCATCAAAGTATATTTGATTATTAAACAGGTGTTTAAGAATTTATTTTTAATGATAAAAAAGCTAGATAGATTCAAAACAAACATCCGTTTAATTACAATAAAAACTTAATAGCTGCAATAAACGCTATAAAACCAACAAAGGCAACGAGCATCCAAATACTACCCTTATAAAACTTTTGGTGTAGTTTTAAATCTCTTCGGTAAGTATATCCAATAATTATAGCAAAAACCACAAAAAATATAATTCCGAAAATCATTTGACCTTTACTGAACATAATTGTTATTTTTATGCAAATTTAATTAATAATGATGAGATTCTCACTTTATTGAGAACTACAAAATAACTATTTATGAAAGATAAAATTGAAGCCGTAAAACAATTTCACACAGCATTTAAAATAGGTCATAGAGAAACTCCTAAAGCAGATTTAGGAAACGATAAAAATACGTTGCGTTTTAATTTAATGAAAGAAGAAAACGAAGAGTATTTTGAAGCTGCAGCTAATAATGACCTAGTAGAAGTAGCCGATGCATTAGGCGATATGCTTTATATTTTATGCGGTACAATTATAGAGCACGGTATGCAACATAAAATAGAGGAGGTGTTTGAAGAAATACAACGTAGTAACATGAGTAAACTAGGAGAAGATGGACAACCCATTTACAGAGGAGATGGTAAGGTATTAAAAGGGCCAAACTACTTTAAGCCTAATATTAAAGCTATTTTAGATAAAAAGTAGATTAGATTTTATACTATTTTATGCGACTTCAAAAAATTTTAAAACCTATAATTTGTTAATATTATATATGATGTCTTAGTCAATTATTCTTAAAAAATCTAAAAACAAAAAGAGAAGCAATTTGCTTCTCTTTTTTAGTTATTTAAGTATCGCTTCCCATTTGTGAGCGAATAGGAGAGGTTTTTTAAACCTTATAACGCCATCCAAAAGGATCCTCACCTTTATTGGTTTGTATATCTGTAATACGTGTTTTTAAATAATCAGCATACGTACTTTCAAGTTTAGGTAACTCATAATCTTCACCTTTATAACCAAAACCAGAAATTGGTGAAATAACCGCCGCAGTTCCTGCACCAAACATTTCTTTTAAAGTACCATTTTTAGCAGCTTCAACTACCTCAGTAACCGTAAGTTTTCTAACTTCTACTTTAATGTTTTCACTTTCAGCTAATTGAATAATACTTTTACGTGTAATACCATCTAATATCCTATCACTAGTTGGTCCTGTAATTAAAGTGTCACCAATACGTACAAAAATATTCATGGCACCAGCTTCTTCAATATATTCGTGTTTATGATCGTCTGTCCAAATTACTTGCTGATACCCCTTAGCTTTAGCTAATTGCGTTGGGTAAAATTGTCCCGCATAGTTACCACCAGCTTTTGCAAAACCAACGCCACCATCAGCAGATCTAGAGTATTTTTCTTCAATTAACACTTTTACCTCTCCAGAAAAGTAAGAGCCAGAAGGTGCTGTGCAAATAATAAATTTGTACTCATCTGCAGGAGAAGCGTGAAACCCTTGTCCTGATGCAAATATAAATGGACGTATGTATAGCGAACTTCCTTTTGTGGTAGGAATCCAATTTTTATCTAATTTTAATAATGCAACCAAACCTTCCATAAAATAGGCTTCTGGTAATTCTGGAATTGCCATACGTTCTGCCGAAATATTTAAACGTTTACAGTTATCTTCAGGTCTAAATAACCAGACATTCTCATCAACATCTTTGTAGGCTTTCATACCTTCAAAAATAGATTGTCCGTAGTGGAAAATCTTAGCTGACGGATCTAAAGTAACTGGTGCGTAAGGCATAATTTTTGGCGTATGCCATTTACCATCCTTATAATCACAAACCAACATGTGGTCTGAAAATACGCTACCAAACTTCAGATCATCAAAATCCACCTCATTAATTTTGCTGGATGTTGTTTTTATAATCTCAATGTCGTTGATTATAGTACTCATATCATATTCATTTAGCTTACAAATTTATAAAATTCATTTTCAAAAAAGCGGTATATTTACATAAAAGCATTAAAATTAAAATTTTTAAATAATGAGATTCGTAATACTTATGTTACTCTGTAGTTTAGCCGTAATGTCATGCAAAGAAAAATACACAAATTTTGGTAAAGAAATAGTGCCAAATGATGCTATAAATGCAAAATCTATGGCAGCACATTATGAGACCATGCAACAAGGCGATAGTATTAACTCTAAAATAAGGGCAAAAGTTATTAATGTATGTCAAGCAAAAGGCTGTTGGATGACTCTAGATTTGGGTGATAAAAAAGAGGTTATGGTAAAATTTAAAGATTACGGTTTTTTTGTACCAAAAGATATTGCAGGTAAAGAAGTAGTTATAAATGGTAAAGCCTATGTTAATGAAATCTCTGTAGATGAGCAGCGCCATTATGCAGAAGATGCTGGAAAATCTAATAAAGACATTGCCGCAATTACAACACCAAAACGCACCTATTCTTTTGAGGCAGACGGTGTTTTAATCACAAAATAAATATTATTTCAATTTTGGGCGCCTACCTACCTGCAGTATTACAGTGAGGTTACCCACGCGGGGTTTGCTTTCCAATGTATTTTTGTTTTTTGATATTCCTGTGAAAGTAGAAATATATAATTTAACTATCTAAAACGTTAATGAGTAATTAACATCTATATAAAAAAAAGGATGCTGTTTCAATCCTTAATGCAAATCAACTTTTCAACTTTAAGTAACACATACATGAAACGTGAAATTATAATAACTGACGATGGGTCATCAACCATACACATTCCTGAGTGGAACGAACAATACCATTCCAAACATGGTGCCATACAAGAAGCCTATCACGTGTTTATAAAACACGGGTTACACCATCTTTCTCATTCTCAACTTAAATTAAAACATAACAATTCAATAGCTATACTGGAGATAGGTTTAGGTACAGGCTTAAATGCTTTTATAACTTGTTTAGAGGCCGAAAAACTTAAACTAAATATTAACTATGTAGGAGTAGAAGGTTACCCTGTTAAGTCAGAAGAAATCTCACATCTTAATTATGTAACCCAATTAAATGCGAAAAAAAAACAACAAATATTTGAAAAAATACATAATACAACTTGGGAAGAAAAACACCAATTAAATACAAACTTTGTACTAACTAAACAGCAAAAAATGTTTAAAGATATTAATGTCCAAAACGAATTCAACCTCATATATTTTGATGCATTTGGCGCTAGAGTACAACCAGAATTATGGACAGAACCTGTATTTAAAAATATGTATAATGCTTTAAAGGAAAATGGCGTACTGGTTACTTATGCAGCAAAAGGTAGCGTGCGTCGTGCAATGCAATCCGTCGGGTTTACTGTAGAAAGACTTCCTGGGCCACCAGGTAAAAGGGAAATGTTACGGGCTACTAAATAATTTTTTTGAATTATTGTGTACATAAAAACTTCTTTACGTTTATTGTAAATCATGATATTATAAATTAATTGTGTTTTATAATTTTTTTCTTTTAGCTTTTTCTGTTAAACCTAACTTAAACTTTAACGCTTAGGCTTATCCATTTCGTAAATTTATAAAAAAAATTAAATGCGCGTATTAATTACAGGAGCTACAGGATTGGTAGGGCAGGAAATTGTAAAATTGTGCCATTCAAAACAAATTAAAGTAAACTACCTTACTACTCGAAAATCTAAAATTTCTCAAGACGATAACTATAAGGGGTTCTTTTGGAATATTGATGACAACCAAATAGATGCAAAATGTTTTATAGGTGTAGATACTATTATACATTTAGCAGGTGCTTCTATATCAAACAGATGGACAGATAGCTATAAAAAAGAAATTATTAACAGTAGAGTAGAAAGTACCCAATTACTAATTAAAACATTGGAAAAAACCTCCCATACTATTAAACAAATTGTATCGGCAAGTGCTATCGGGATTTATCCAGACTCATTAACCAATTACTACGATCAAACTCATAAAGCGGTTAGTGATTCTTTTTTAGGTAAAGTAGTGGATGCATGGGAACTCGCTGTGGATGGTTTTTCAAAACTAAATATAAAAATTTCTAAGGTTAGAATAGGCTTGGTATTATCAAATAAAGGTGGCGCTCTTAAAGAAATAGTAAAGCCTATTAAATTTGGTGCTGGTGCAGCTTTTGGTAATGGTAAACAATGGCAGTCGTGGATTCATATAAACGATTTAGCCAGAGTATTTTTGTTTGTTTTAGAAAACGGATTTGAAGGCGTATACAATGGTGTTGCTCCAAACCCCGTTACTAATACAGAACTTACAAAATCTGCTGCAAAAGTGCTTCGTAAGCCTTTAATTTTACCTAATATCCCAAAATTTGCGATGAAATTAGCTTTAGGTGAGATGCATATTATTCTATTTGAAAGTCAACGTGTAAGTTCAAAATACATTACAGATAAAGGGTTTAATTTTGAGTATAATTATTTAGAGTCAGCTCTAACTAATTTACTAAACCCATAGATTTCAATTAGTTTTTAAAATTAAATTTAAAAACGATTAACTACAAGAGTTTACAAACTAAACCTTGAATAAAAATTACAAAAAAAACCATCTTATTTTATAAGATGGTTTTTAATTTTCAGGAGATTAAATGTAACTGCTATTAAGATTTTTTAGCGGTTAAATTAACCTTAAGTTCCATATCATCATTTATAAATTTATCACCTAAATTATCAAAAAATGACTTTGATCCGTATTTCACATTCCATTTAGAACGATCTATTGTAAAGGTTTCACTAATCAAGCTCATTACATCTCCGTTTTGAGAAACAGTAACAGGAAATGTAATATTATTTTTAACTTCTTTTAGTGTCAAATTTCCAGATAACATAGTTTTACCATCAACTTCAGTAATTCCTGTAATTTCAAATGCAGCACTAGGGTGATTTTCAACATCAAAAAAGTCAGGGCTTTTTAAATGCCCTAACAATTTACCATTGCCTTCATCTTCAGCTGGAATATCCAGAACGTTAATTGATGCCATATTAACTAAAAACGAACCGCTTTCAATTGATCCATTGTTAACTTTAACTACGCCAGATTCTAATTTTATAATACCATTGTGAGACCCAGTAGGTTTAAATCCTTTCCACTCAATTGTTGATGCATTAGTATCTGCAACATATTTTACCGCTGCAGCTTCTGCTTTTGCAGCTGCCTCGGCAGCAGATGTTTCAGCTTCTTTAGCTTTGTCTTTACACCCTACAAGTGCTACAGTAAACGCACATATAAATAATATAGCTTTAAATTTCATTGTCATCATTGTTTTGAATTTAATATTAAGTTCCAAAAGTAATAATTTGTTTCGCAAAACGAATTAATTGTTAAACAAAAGTTTTGTTAAAAATTTAAATGACAATATGGCATTTTAATAATAATGGCAGTACTTTTGCCAACCGAAATACAGTAGTATCAATTATATACAAAAATGAGCAAAAAAAGCAAAGTAAAAGATATAAAAGACACACAAGACAGTGGCGTAGAAAAAGAACCTGTAGCGGTTGAAGAACAGCAAGAGCAAGAGGTTGTTGAAGAATTATCTGTAGAAGATAAATTAAAAGAGGAGCTCCAGAACGAAAAGGATAAATTTTTACGTTTGTTTGCAGAGTTTGAAAATTATAAAAAACGTACATCTAGAGAACGTATAGAATTATTTAAAACCGCTGGAAAAGAGGTAATGGTAGAAATATTACCAGTTCTTGATGATTTTGAGCGTGCTTTAACACATATTGAAGACGATAAGGAAGCGGAAGAATTACGTAAAGGCGTATTACTAATTTATCAAAAATTATTATCTACGTTAGAGAAAAAAGGGCTTTCTGTAGCTGAAGTATCTCAAGGTGATACATTTGATGCTGAAATACATACAGCTATAACACAAATACCCGCACCCAACGATGATTTAAAAGGTAAAGTGGTTGATGTAGTAGAAAAGGGTTATAAATTGGGAGATACTATTATTCGTTTTCCAAAAGTAGTTGTAGGTCAATAAAATAAAATCATGGCAAAAAGAGATTATTACGAAATTTTAGGGATTAGCAAAGGAGCAAGTGCCAGTGAAATAAAAAAGGCTTACAGAAAAAAAGCTATTGAGTTTCATCCTGATAAAAACCCTGACAATAAAGAGGCAGAAGCTAATTTTAAAGAAGCAGCGGAAGCTTATGAGGTTTTAAGTGATGCTGATAAAAAAGCACGTTATGATCAGTTTGGACATCAAGCCTTTGATGGTGGCGGTGGCTTTGGCGGCGGCGGTATGAACATGGACGATATTTTCAGTCAGTTTGGAGATATTTTTGGTGGCGGCGGTTTCGGCGGTGGTTTCTCAGGTTTTGGTGGTGGCGGAGGCCAACGTCGTGTTAAAGGGAGCAACCTTCGTATTAGAGTAAAACTAACTTTAGAAGAAATAGCTAATGGCGTAGAAAAGAAAATTAAAGTAAAACGTAAAATTCAAGCACCAGGGACAACTTACAGAACGTGTGCAACTTGCCAAGGAACAGGACAAGTTCTCAGAATTACCAATACTATTTTAGGAAGAATGCAAACCTCTGCACCTTGTAATGTTTGTGGTGGTGCTGGACAAACTATCGATAAAAAGCCTGCTGACGCTGATGCACAAGGCTTAAAAATAGCAGAAGAAACAGTGTCCATCAAAATACCTGCAGGTGTAGTAGATGGTATGCAACTTAAAGTTTCAGGAAAAGGAAATGATGCTCCAGGAAATGGTATTTCAGGAGATTTATTAGTTGCTATAGAAGAAATAGACCATAATCATTTACAGCGTGAAGGTGATAATTTACACTACGATTTGTATGTAAGTTTTCCTGAGGCAGTATTAGGAACATCTAAGGAAATTGATACGGTAACAGGCAAAGTACGTATTAAAGTAGAAGCTGGTGTGCAATCTGGTAAAATTTTACGCTTACGCGGAAAAGGAATTCCAAGTATTAATGGCTATGGTAAAGGAGATTTACTAGTTCATGTTAATGTATGGACACCAAAGACGCTTAATAAACAGCAAAAACAATTTTTTGAAGACATGCTAGAAGATGACCATTTTTCCCCAAAACCAGAAAGTTCTGATAAATCGTTTTTTGAGAAAGTAAAGGATATGTTTTCATAGTAAATTCAAAATTCTTTATACACCCATGTTACTTGTAGTTTATAGGTTTTTTGAGTTTTAGTGGTTCTAATAATTTAATGTTTTAAGTTATATTTGAAGACAATTCAACAGTTAAAAAATTCCATTGTAAAATGGAATTTTTTAATTTAATACCTAACTTATCTTAATAGTTTTGCTATTAGTTAAGAAAAAAAAACTATATTTGATTATCGCTAGTTCTTACTAGTGATAATTTTTCTTTTTCATAGCAATTTTTTTCCCATCCTTAAGTTAAATTGAGGGTGGGTTTTGTTTTTATAAATTCTTGTTTTTTTTAGGCCTTTTAAAATAGGCTCTTATCTTTATAAGTTTAGAGTATACTCTTTATAAACCTGTAAATTAAGCATGTCAATTTTTCCCTAAATATTTAGGCTATTTGCAGTTAACGGACTCGTATACATTTAATATCTTTACACTTCTTATAATATAAAATGGTGAATGAATAACCTACTAGACGTAAAAGGAGTTAGCAAGAGTTTTGGAGATTTTACTGCGTTAAATAACGTTTCTATTTCGGTACCAAAAGGCAGTATTTATGGTCTTTTAGGTCCTAATGGTGCTGGTAAAACTACTTTAATTAGAATTATCAATCAAATTACGCTACCAGATTCTGGAACTGTAATTCTAGATGGTGAGACTCTTAAAGCATCTCATATAAAAGATATTGGGTATTTACCCGAAGAACGAGGTTTGTACAAATCTATGAAAGTAGGTGAACAAGCCATGTATTTAGCACAGTTAAAAGGCTTATCAAAATCAGTTGCTAAAGAACGTTTAAAATATTGGTTTGATCGTTTAGAAATTGGTGACTGGTGGCACAAAAAAATACAAGAACTCTCTAAGGGAATGGCACAAAAAATACAGTTTGTGGTAACTGTTTTGCACGAACCTAAATTATTGATTTTTGATGAACCATTTTCGGGATTCGACCCTATTAATGCGAATTTAATAAAAGATGAAATTTTAAAATTACGAGAAAATGGCGCTACAGTTATATTTTCAACCCACCGCATGGAGTCAGTTGAAGAGTTGTGCGATGACATAGCTCTTATAAATAAATCTAATAAAATTTTAGATGGTAAAATTTTAGATGTTAAGCGTGCATACAAATCTAATACGTTTGAGGTTGGTATCAACACATCAAATAATTTAGCACTACAACAAGAGCTTTCTAAATTATTTAAAATAACACCTGCTAATTTTAAAACATTAAATAATGAGTTGAAGTTAAGCGTTCAAATTAATGGAAATCAGTCTCCTAATCAATTATTGAGTTTTTTAACTTCAAAAGGAGAAGTGTCTCATTTTGTAGAATTAATACCAAGTGTAAACGATATTTTTATTCAAACAGTAACTAAAAACAGCCTATAATAATATGAATCATTTGCCTCTTATTATAAAGCGTGAATATTTATCAAAGGTTAAAAACAAGTCGTTTATTGTAATGACTATTTTAAGCCCTATTATCATGATAGCGCTTATAAGTGTTGTAGCCTATTTATCTCAATTAAATAATGATAAAGTACGAACAATTTTAATTTTAGATGAATCTGGAAAGGTAAAAGATATCTTTAAAAACACTGATAATACAACTTATAATATACTAGATGGCATGTTGCTGGCCGATGCTAAAGTATTAGTAACTGAAACTTCAGGATATGGGTTACTTCATATTAAAAATAACCATACTATAGCGCAACTTTCAAAAGGGATAAAATTTTATTCGGAAGAGTCACCCTCATTATCTACAATATCTAACTTAGAGAATAAAATAGAAAAGCACTTAACCTTAATGAATTATGAAGCTGTAGGTGTGGATATAGAAAAAATTAAAGCATCTAAAGTAAATGTAGATATTTTTCAAGAAAATTTTGCTGGCGAGACGTCTTCTAAAACAGATAGCGTTATTAAATTAATATTTGGTGGTGCTGCAGGATATTTACTATTTATGTTCATTATCATTTACGGTAATATGATTATGCGAAGTGTTATAGAAGAAAAAACCAGTAGAATTATTGAGGTTATAGTATCATCTGTAAAACCAATACAGCTTATGCTTGGTAAAATTATTGGCACCTCATTAGCAGGTCTTACGCAGTTTGCTATTTGGCTGTTGTTAGGTAGTGTATTACTATTTGTTGTTTCTGCAATATTTGGCATAGATATGGCACAGATGCAAACGCCACAACAGGCCGCAATAGAGCAAGCAATGGAAAACCCAGAAATAAATAATCAAATACAGAATGGAATTCAAGGTTTTTTTAACTTACCGCTAACTAACTTAATTGTTGCGTTTATATTCTTTTTTTTAAGCGGGTATTTATTATACAGTTCTCTTTACGCAGCCATTGGTGCTGCGGTTGATAATGAAACTGATACACAACAATTTATGTTGCCTATTATAATGCCATTAATACTTGCCGTTTATATTGGTATTTTTACAGTAATTGAAGATCCACATGGTACCGTATCTACCATATTTTCATTTATACCATTAACATCTCCAGTAGTAATGCTTATGCGAATACCTTTTGGTGTACCTATTTGGCAACAATTACTATCTTTAGCAATATTGATAGGCACGTTTATATTTACGGTTTGGATTGCTGCTAAAATATACAGAGTAGGTATCTTAATGTATGGAAAAAAACCTACCTATAAGGAATTGATAAAATGGATAAGATACTAGTATATGCAAGATAACCTAAAAGAAAATATTCAAGATGAAGTTGGTGCTTTTGAAGAAGTACTACAAGAAACTTCTGTAGGACAAGCTATCATTAATGTTCTTGAATTTAAAATTTTGGATTTTTCTTATGGTACAGGCGAAGATGCACACCAAATAGTATTAAAAACAAAATATTTAATACTAGTTGTTCTAGTAATGCTATTAACCACCATTGTACTAAGATGGGTAAAAAAACTTGTTACAAGGCGAATGCCGAAGGAAGATAAGGTAAAGTTTAACACTGTTTTTTCTTTTACAAGATGGGTTATTTATTTAATTGTAATTTTAGTAGTATTTGATGCTATAGGTTTTAATGTTACAGCAGTTTTTGCAGCATCAGCAGCCTTATTGATTGGTGTTGGTTTAGCATTACAAACTTTATTTCAAGATATTATATCTGGTATTTTTATTTTGATTGATAGATCTGTTCAAGTAGGTGATATTATCGAAATAGAAGGTAAAGTAGGGAAGGTTGAAGAAATTAAACTAAGAACTACAAGAGCTGTAACCATTGATAATAAAGTATTAATTATACCAAATCATCAATATCTTACTAATAGTTTATACAATTGGACGCAAAATGGTAAAGTAACTAGAGAGCACGTATTAGTTGGTGTTGCATACGGTAGTGATGTTAATTTAGTAAAAAAAATATTACTGCAGGCTGCCGATAGCCATGATATGGTTTTAAAACATCCTGCACCTTTAGTATTTTTTGAAAATTTTGGTGATAGTGCATTAGAGTTTAAACTTGTATTTACACTTAATGACAGTTTTATCGGTGCGATTCCTAAAAGTGATATACGTTTTGAAATTGATAAACTATTTAGAGAAAACAATATTTCCATTCCTTTTCCGCAACGCGATATTCATATTAAATCAAACGTTACAGAAGGTAAATAATAACACTTATGCAATATCGCTTTTTATGTTTACCCTTAATGTTTTTTGTGTTTACAACACAGGCATATGCTCAGTTAACCGATCTTGCACGTTTAGAATATTCATTTATACCGCAAAGTAATACAGATGATGACTATACCAGAATACGCGCATCATTAAATTTTCCCATAGAGACTAAAAAAGACTGTTACCTTATTTTAGGAGCAGAATACAATAGGATAATTCTTGATTTAGATGATAATTATCCTTTTAATACTCAGGGCTTAAAGCGAATTCATATTATAGATGTTAATTTGGGATATACCTTTAAATGGAATAAAGATTGGCGCATTGGTTTAAAAATTAATCCTAGAATAGCATCAACCTTATCCAGAAGTACAGATGCAGATGATATTTTTTTAAACGGAGGTGTATTTGCGATAAACGATAGAACTAAGGACGAATCGCTAAAAAAACCTTACAGATTAATATTAGGTTTAACATATAACGCTACAACAGGCCTACCTTTCCCTTTACCATTTATTAGTTATTATAGAGCAATAAATGAAAAATGGAGTTTTAGTGCTGGTATTCCAAAATCCAACTTAAAATACTTTTTAGACCAAAAAAATAATGTGCAAGCGTTTGTTGGTTTAGATGGGTATTTGGCTCATTTACAAGAACCTTCAGTTGTTAATGGACAAAGTGTTGATCATATTTCATTATCAGTTGCTGTTGGTGGATTGGGTTATGAGTATTTATTTTCAAAACATTTGGTAGGGTATTTGTACACAGGCTATACATTCAGATTAAATAATGTGTTACGTAATGAAAATAGAGAAGAAGTTTTTAAATTAGACGAAGTAAATGCCTTTTATTTAAGAACAGGAATAAAATTTAAAATTTAAAGTATGCCAAAAATATTAATTATTGAAGATGAAGCTGCCATAAGGCGAGTTTTGGTTAAAATTCTTTCAGAAGAAAATGATACGTATGAGGTTGAAGAAGCTGAGGATGGATTGTCTGGTATGGGAAAAATTAAAAAGACAGATTACGATTTAGTACTTTGTGATATTAAAATGCCAAAAATGGATGGTGTTGAAGTACTAGAAGCTACTAGAAAAATAAAACCCGAAATTCCTATTGTAATGATTTCTGGTCATGGCGATTTAGATACTGCAGTAAATACGATGCGTTTAGGTGCGTTTGATTATATCTCTAAGCCACCAGATTTAAATAGGTTATTAAATACTGTTAGAATTGCATTAGATAGAAAAGAGCTGGTAGTAGAAAACAAGATTTTAAAGAAAAAGGTAAGTAAAAAGTATGAAATGATTGGTGAGAGTGCTGCAATCTCGCAAATTAAAGATATGATTGATAAAGTTGCACCTACTGATGCTAGAGTACTAATAACCGGGCCAAACGGAACAGGAAAAGAATTAGTAGCACATTGGTTACATGAAAAAAGTGATCGTGTTAAAGGCCCAATGATTGAGGTAAACTGTGCAGCAATACCAAGCGAATTAATAGAAAGCGAATTATTTGGACATGTTAAAGGCGCCTTTACTAGCGCAAATAAAGATAGAGCAGGAAAGTTTGAAGCAGCTAATAGTGGTACTATTTTTTTAGATGAAATAGGAGACATGAGTTTATCTGCCCAAGCTAAAGTACTAAGAGCATTACAAGAAAGTAGAATTCAGAGAGTTGGTAGCGATAAAGATATTAAGGTGAATGTCCGTGTTGTAGCGGCTACAAACAAAAATCTAAAAAAAGAAATTGAAGCAGGTAATTTTCGTGAAGATTTATACCACAGACTTGCTGTTATACTCATAAAAGTACCAGCGTTAAACGATAGGCGAGAGGATATACCACTTTTAGTAAATCACTTTGCTAAAAAAATCGCAAACGATCAGGGTGTAGCTCAAAAAGAGTTTTCTGAGAAAGCTATAAAACTTTTACAAGATTACGATTGGACGGGTAATATTAGAGAATTACGCAATGTTATAGAACGACTTATTATACTAGGCGGCACAGAAGTAAGTGAAAAAGATGTGAAACTATTTGCTTCAAAATAAAAATAATATGAAACAGATACAAAACACCGATTTTAAGATAACTTCAAAAATTAATATTGAAGATTTACCAACACGCTACGATTTAAATGCACCAGAAAAGGATGTAGAAAAGGCCTTAAAAAATACTAGAAAACAACTAAGTGAGTTGCAAAACACAATGTATGCTCATGATAAATACTCTGTTTTAGTATGTTTACAAGGTATGGATACATCAGGTAAGGATAGCTTAGTTAGAGAAGTTTTTAAAAGTTTTAATGTTAGAGGTGTAGAGGTGCATAGTTTTAAAGTACCAACAGATTTAGAGTTAAGTCACGATTACCTTTGGCGACATTACATTGCATTACCGCAACGTGGTAAATTTGGTGTATTTAACCGCACGCACTATGAAAATGTGTTGGTTACACGTGTACACCCTAATTATATTTTAGGTGAAAATTTACCTGATGTAAATACTGTAGATGATATTGATGACGCATTCTGGGATAAACGTTTTAATCAAATTAATAATTTTGAAAAACACATCGCAGAAAACGGTACAATCATTTTTAAATTCTTTTTAAATTTATCTAAAGAAGAACAAAAATATAGACTCTTACGTCGTTTGCGTAAACAAGAAAAGAACTGGAAATTTTCCGCAGGCGATCTAAAAGAACGAAAGCTTTGGGATAAATATCAAACTTGCTATGAAGATGTTTTAAACAAAACATCAAAAGATTATGCGCCTTGGTATAATATCCCAGCAGATGATAAGCCAACGGCACGTTATATAGTTGCTAAAATAATGTACGATGTATTGAGTAAATATACTGATATACAAGAACCTGAACTAGATGACAAAACGAAAGCAAACTTAGATGTTTATAAAGCCGAACTAGAGCGTGAATAATAAACTACTCATTTAGTGATACAGATTTAAAAAACTAAAGCTTTATTTAAATAAAACTATAAATATATCCTTGTAAATTGTACTAATATTTTATTGTAGGTTTTATAATATCGCCATAATTTAACACTACTACTTGTTTACGAAATAATACCCCAAAGTTTTTATAATATCCCAAAACATTTCCCGAAAATTGTTCTTTAAATTCTATTTTAAATGTACTGTGTTTTTAATGAGATACAACTAATTAAATTAAAAGCAATAATACTTAGTAATTGTTAGATTTATGTAAATTATTTTATCAATTTCAATATTCTTTTTAATTTTTATCATCTAAAATGATATTTATATAGAAATTTTATAGTTTTATAAAAGAGTGGTTTTTGTCTACAAATAGATAGTATATCACTAATTTTGTAAATTATTAAATCTGTAAAATTAATAAGATAGTGTATGGCATTAAAAATAGTTATATCACATAAAACAACATATAAATATGATCGTTCAGTAAAGCTATCTCCACATATTTTCAGACTACGGCCAGCTCCTCACTCCCGAACACCAATAGAATCCTATTCTTTAAAAATAAAACCAGAAAATCATTTTTTTAATTGGCAACAAGATCCGTTTGGAAACTATTTAGCACGCGTAGTTTTTCCTGATAAAACAAAGGAACTTTCTATAGATGTAGAGATTATAGCAGATTTAAAAACGATAAACCCTTTTGATTTTTTTGTTGAAGAGTCTGCCGAAGAATTTCCTTTTACTTACAATGATACTATTAAAAAAGAGCTATTACCGTATTTAGAAATAACAGATAATGGTTCCTTATTATTAGATTTTGTAAAGTCTGTTGATATGACGCCTCGTAAAACAATTTATTTTTTAATAGATATTAATAGAAAAATATATGAGTATTTAAATTATAATATCAGGATGGAGCCTGGTGTTCAGAGTTGTGAAGAAACGCTATCAACTCAAAAAGGATCTTGTAGAGATTTTGCATGGTTATTTGTACAGGCATTGCGTCACTTAGGGTTTGGTGCTCGTTTTGTTTCTGGATATTTAGTTCAATTAAAATCTGACGAACAGTCTTTAGATGGACCATCTGGTCCTGAGGAAGATTTTACAGATTTACATGCATGGGCAGAAGTATATTTACCTGGTGCTGGATGGATTGGTTTTGATGCTACTTCTGGACTTTTAGCAGGTGAAGGACATATTCCTTTAGCTTGTACGCCATCTTTTGAAAGTGCAGCCCCAGTATTTGGATTATCTGATGTATGTGAAACTACTTTTGAATTTGAAAATTCTGTAAAAAGAATTTTAGAATCTCCTAGGGTAACCAAACCATACACTGAATTACAATGGAAAAAAATAGAGAAATTAGGACATAAAGTAGAAAAAGAACTTCAAAAAAACGATGTGCGCTTAACCATGGGTGGAGAACCTACTTTTGTTTCTGTAGATGATATGGAATCGGCAGAATGGAATACCGATGCGGACGGCACACATAAAAGGACTTTAGCAGCTAATTTGTCTAAACGATTATTAGATAAATTTAGTGAAGGTGGCTTTCTACACCATGCCCAAGGTAAATGGTATCCAGGAGAACCTTTGCCAAGGTGGTCTATAGAATTATGTTGGAGAAAAGATGGCCGAAAAATATGGTTTGATCATGATTTATTGGCAGCACTAGCACCTGAAACCAAACTACCAAATAATGCAGATACACTATTTTTAGAAACCCTTACAAGTCATTTAGGTATAACAAATCATCATATTATTCCAGCGTATGAAGATGCGTTTTATCACCTTTGGGAAGAAGGACGTTTGCCAATAGATTATAATCCTGAAGACGATAAAGACGGAAGTTTAGCAGAAAAAAAACTTGCCAAAATATTAAAAAATGGCACATCTAAGCCTGTTGGTTATGTATTACCGCTTAATAAAACAGAGGGTAAATGGTTTTCTAGCACATGGTCTTTCAGAAGGCAACATTTATATTTATCACCTGGTAATTCGCCTGTTGGATTACGTTTACCGTTAAGTGCTTTACAAGAAAATCCTGAGCATGAATTATTTCCTATTCATCAACCAGATTTATTCTCTAAGAAAAAAAGACTACCAAGCTATAGATTGATGGTATCTAAACGATACCAAAATTTCATAGAAAATGGTGTGCCAAATACTGCACCTAATTATTTTGTTAGAACTGCGTTGTGTGCTGAAGTTAGAGATAAAAAGTTACATCTTTTTTTGCCACCTTTAGAAGATGTAGATCATTATTTGGATTTGTTAGCTTCTATTGAAGCTACTGCCAAAGCACTACAAATTCCTGTAATTTTAGAAGGTTATGGCCCACCAAAAGATAATAGAATAGAGTCTATGAAAATAACGCCAGATCCTGGAGTTATAGAAGTAAACGTGCATCCATCACACAATTGGCAAGAGCTTATGGATACTACTTTTACGATTTATAGTGAAGCTAAAAAATCTAGATTGGGTACAGAAAAGTTTATGCTAGATGGTAAACATACAGGCACTGGTGGCGGTAACCATGTTACTTTGGGTGGAGTTACTCCAAAAGATAGTCCTTTACTACGCAAGCCTAGTTTGTTACGAAGTTTATTAACATTCTGGCAACATCATCCTGGGCTATCTTATTTGTTTTCTGGTTCTTTTGTAGGGCCTACAAGTCAGGCACCAAGAGTAGATGAGGCTAGATTAGATAATTTGTATGAATTAGAAATAGCATTTAGTCAGATTCCAAAAAACGGAGATGTACCGTTTTGGCTCACAGACAGACTTTTTAGACATTTATTAACCGATTTAACAGGGAACACACACCGAGCCGAATTTTGTATTGATAAACTATACTCTCCAGATTCTTCGTCTGGTAGACTTGGCATCTTAGAATTAAGAGGTTTTGATATGCCACCGCATCCGCAAATGAGTCTAATGCAAAATTTGTTTGTTAGAACACTTGTGTCCTGGTTTTGGAAAAAACCTTATGAACACGATTTAGTACGATGGGGTACAGAGCTACATGATAAATTTTTAATTGAACATTTTGTTAGAGAAGACATAAAAGACATTGTGAATCAGTTAAATAAAGAGGGATATAAGTTTAAAGAAGATTGGTTTGATCCGTTTTTTGAATTTAGATTTCCTTTATATGGTATGGTAGATATAAAATCTATCCACATAGAATTAAGAGCAGGTATAGAGCCATGGAATGTATTGGGAGAAGAAATGACAGGTGGTGGAACAGCAAGATATGTAGATTCATCTTTGGAACGTTTACAAGTTAAATTAACAAACTTTACAGATGAGCGTTATATTTTAACTTGTAATGGTGTAAAAGTGCAGTTAAAAAATACTGGGGTTCATGGCGAATATGTAGCAGGAATACGTTACAAAGCATGGAATCCGTATTCAGCATTACACCCAACAATTGGTGTAGATACACCATTGGTTTTTGATATTGTTGATACTTGGAATAGACGTTCTGTTGGTGGTTGTACTTATTTTGTTGCGCATCCTGGAGGTAGATCTTATGAAACATATCCTGTAAATAGTTTTGAAGCAGAATCTAGACGAATAAACCGTTTTTGGGATTTCGGACATACACAAGGGCAAATTAATCCAGATCATCAAAAACCAGCTAAAAAACAGTTTAATACTAATAAATCTGTTACTAGAACCATTGAAAAACAAGAAAGTTCAAAAAAGTTTAAATATAAAGAGGTTCCTGTAAATCCAGAATTTCCAAATACACTAGATTTGCGTGTTAAAAAATAAGTTGTTGTAATGAGTTTATCTCCAATTAAACTATTTAGTAATTATTTCAAAGATTTTAAAAATTACGATGAAGTATTAAAATCTAATATGGATATAAATCCTAATTGGAAAAAATTACTTACTAATTTTTCGTCTTTGGGTATTAGCGAGTTAACTAAAAGACAGCAAGATTTAGATTGGTTACTTTCAGAAAATGGTGTAACTTATAATGTTTACAATGATCCTAATGGCTTAAATAGGCCTTGGAGTTTGAATATTATCCCTTTTATTATTGATAAAAATGAATGGAATACAATTGAAAAAGGACTACAACAACGCGCAGAATTATTAAATTTAATTCTAAAAGATATATATGGTAAAAGAGAGCTTATAAAAAATGGAATTATACCTCAAGAAATTATTTATTCTCATCGTGGATTTTTAAGACCATGTGATAAAATCATATATAATTCTAATAAGCATTTATTAATACACTCTGCCGATTTAGCTAGAGGGCCAGACGGACAAATGTGGGTGGTTAATGATAGAACATCCGCACCTTCGGGTATGGGATATTCTCTTGAAAATCGTTTTTCGACAAGAGAAGTGGTTCCAGATTTTTTTAAAGAAATTAACGTACAGCAACCTTTTGATTTTTTTAGTGATTTTAATGAACTATTAATAGGTTTAGCACCTCAAAAAAAACAAAACCCAACGGTTGTAATTTTAACTCCAGGCCCGTTAAATGAAACTTATTTTGAGCATTCTTATTTATCGTCTTTCTTAGGATACCCTTTAGTTAAGGGAAATGACTTGGTAGTAAGGGATCAGAAAGTTTGGATTAAAACCTTAAAAGGTTTAATACAAGTTGATGTTATTTATAGACGTGTAGATGATGCTTATGTTGATCCTCTAGAACTTAGGGGCGATTCCTTTTTGGGTGTAGCTGGATTATTAGAAGTTGTAAGGCAACAGAATGTTACCATAATGAACCCTGTAGGCAGTAGCGTTTTAGAAAATCCAGGACTTATCCCTTTTATGAATTCTATTTGCAACTATTTTTTTAACGAAGATTTGTTATTACCTCAAATAGCCTCGTGGTGGTGTGGCCAAGAAAAAGAGTTAGATTATGTTTTAAAAAACATTAAAAAGTTAGTTGTAAAACCAATAGATCGAACAAATAGAGACAGTATATATTTTTGCGAATTTTTAAGTAATACAGAAATAGAAGCGCTAAAACGTAAAATTTTAGCAAAACCCTACCGTTTTGTTGCACAAGAAAAGATATCATTTTCAACAGCACCAAATTTAACTAAAGAAAGTTTAGAGCCTAGAAAGGTAATGTGTAGAACATTTTCTGTAGCAAAGAAAAATAGCTATAGTGTTATGCCTGGTGGCTTGGTTAGAGTAGCTGCAGAACGAGAAGAATTACAAGTATCTAATCAAAAAGGCGGAACCAGTAAAGATTTTTGGGTTACTAATAGTGCACATAGTTTTATTAAAAAACGTCAAAGATACCATTGGCATCATTCGGGATCTAATCCATTAACGGGTATTGAAAATTTACCAAGTCATACTGCAGAAAATTTATTCTGGTCTGGACGCTATCTCGCGCGTACTTTAATTACTGCGCGTTATATACGAATGGTTTTAAATCAGATTTCTAATTCTGAATTTAGTCATCGAGAATCAGATTTTGAAAGTCTAAACATATTATATCAATCTGTAACACATTTAACCTCAATATTTCCTGGCTTTACAGGAAAAAACAAAGAAAAGGCACTTAAAAATCCTTTAAAAGAGATAG
The DNA here is from genome assembly GCF_047345485.1 of Hyunsoonleella sp. 2307UL5-6. Taxonomy (NCBI): domain Bacteria; kingdom Pseudomonadati; phylum Bacteroidota; class Flavobacteriia; order Flavobacteriales; family Flavobacteriaceae; genus Hyunsoonleella; species Hyunsoonleella sp. 2307UL5-6. The sequence goes on from NZ_JBLFEN010000001.1 coordinate 306,984, forward strand.
CTACTGTACTTTTTGATGAAACTGAGGTTGGAAGTTTAGCACATTCGCTGTCATCATTTAATAACGCTTATTTTTCATTAAGAAATTTATGGTCTAAAGATATGTGGCGTGTGTATGATATGCTACAATCTGTTTGGAAAGATTTTGACAAGAAAGAGTATGGCAATATTCAAAAAGTAACAAAACTACTAGATGTAGTTATTACAAAGCTTATTGCTTTAATTGGTTTAATAGAAGAAAGTATACTTGTAGAACAAGGACTTTTAGTCTATTTTATTGGTTTGCAAATGGAGCAAGCCGTTATGTGTATTAATAAATCAAGAGCACTTTTATCTATTAGTTACGATGAAGATGTAGAATATGAAATTTTAGAAGCTTTACTAAACAGCCATGAGAGTTTAAATATTTACCGTTATAGTTTTAGATCTTATTTAGATATAGAGAATGTTATTAATCTTATACTCTTAGATGCCTCTTACGCGAGATCTCTAAAATATCAAATATTTAGGATTAAAAAAGATGTTTTTAAATTACCAAATAAATCAAATATCAAGGGTTTATCTTCAGTACAGAAATCAATTCTTAATGCTTGTGATTTAATTAGTAATGCTGATGCCAAAAATTTAATTAAAGTTGATAAAGAAAAGTATACAAGAACAGAATTAGAAGACTTATTATCCGCTCTAAGTGATAGCATTCATCAAACATCCATTTCAATGTCAGATATGTATTTTAATCATTCTGATGAGCAAGTGCAGTTGATAAATCAAAACTTAATTTAGTATATGGTTTTTTCATTAATACATAAAACAAGTTATAAATATGATAGTATAATAACGTATTGTCATAACTTGGTGATTGTAAAGCCAAAGACGTTTTTGGGACAAGAACTATTGGATTACCGCCTAGAAATTTCACCAGAACCTACTGTTTTATCAGAAAAAGAGGATTTTTTTGGAAATACTGTAGTTCATTTTTCAATAGAAAAGCAGCACAAGGAGCTTGTGGTAACTGCTAAAAGTAAGGTAGAACGTGCTTTTGAAGTGCAAAAAAATATTTTAAATTCTGATATACACAAAGCTCTTACCTTAAATGAAGCAAAAGAAAAATTAAATACGCTTTCACCAGAAATTATAGAAGTAAAACAATTTCTATTAAATTCTACATTTATAAAAAATATATCGCCTGCTATTAAAGCGTATGCTGAGGTTTCGTTTAAAAAAGACAGATCTATTTTTGAAGCTACTAATGAGTTAATGAAACGGATTTTTACAGATTTTAAGTTCGATCCTGATTTTAGTACAGTCTCTACGCCTATTGATGCTGTTATGAAAGCCAGAAAAGGAGTTTGTCAAGATTTTGCTCAAATAGGTATAGCGTGTGTAAGATCTATGGGAATACCAGCACGCTACGTTAGCGGATATATTGAAACTTTACCACCACCAGGGAAAGAGAAATTAGTAGGTACCGATGCCTCACATGCTTGGTTTTCTGTTTATATTCCAGGTTTTGGTTGGGTAGATTTTGACCCAACTAACGATCAAATACCAAAAAATCAACATATTACAACATCATATGGTAGAGATTATTATGATGTGCCACCACTAAAAGGGGTTATATACGGTTCTGGAAAAAATACTATGGATGTTTCTGTAGATATACGCCCATACAATGGCGCTAAATAACAGACTCTATCTTTTAAGTATTATTAATTACTATTCTTCTTCTGGAAACGTAACATGTTGATAAGCACCAATATCAGGAGAAGCCGTTCTATTTACGCCTAAAATATCAGTTGGTACTAAGTTTGAAAAGTTTGTGTTAGCTTCTCCATTTGCCGCAGAATCATCACCAATTATTAGCATATTATTTTCAGGATCTTTAAAATTTGGATCCTGATTAAATATTACATTTTCATATAAAGCTGTGTTTTCAAAATCGAAATTAGACCCTGTAAAATTATCGTTTCTATCATCAAAACGCACCAAACAATTGGTAAATTTAAAATTAAAACTAACAGCGGCATCCTCAATTTCATCAATCAAAAATTCTGGATTATCATTACCATAAATAATACAGTTATTAAAGTTGGCTTCAATTAAATCTGTAACTACAGTAGTTTCATCTTCATTTATTATAAAATTATTTACTAAGAGTGCGGGTAAGGGGCGAGGTCCGTTTTGCCAATAATTAGTAATTGTACAATGGGTAAAATTATAACTACCACCAAAGGTAGCTGCTAAAGCAGATTGTCCGGCAGTGTGTATAACTACATTCTCACCAGTTATAGATGTATTTCTCCCTAAAATACCAAAACTTCCAGAATTATAAATTTGAGAATTAGAGATGCTTAATTTATTATTAGTAGCATTACCATCACATAAAATCCCAACTAACGCATTTTTTATAGTTACATGATTAAAAGTGTTATTTAAACTACCGTCTAATAGCCAAATAGTGCCCCATTGTCCTGGTCTGTTAGAAAAACCAGGTTCTAATCTATCACCCTCCATAATCACCTCATTTTCTAATACATCTGGATCTGTACTTAAAGCGCCATTAACACGTATAGAGGCTCCAGATTGCACAATGATACCCGAATTTTCATGAAAATGTAATCGTGCACCAGCATCAATTGTAAGTGTTTCTCCGCTTGGTACTGCAGCAAATCCATAGATGACATAGGGTTTATTATTAGTAAGCGTAAGCTCATCATCAAATAACTCTCTACCTTGTAATTCGGTTTCTACAGCTGTATCACCAATATTTAGTGTTAGGGTTTCAACTATCTTAGTAGTACCATCTCTTTCTGGAAAAATAAAAACTGCATCTTTTATTAAAGTTACTAATTCTACTTTTTGTAAGTTTCCACCAGAATCAAACTCTATTTGGTCTGTATACAAAAACTCCTCATTTGTAGTTGTAACTGCATTAATATCTACTGTAGTTTCTACAAAAATGAACAAACTATCGTTTGCTAAAAGTTCTATATTTTCAAAAGTTTTACCTGCAAGACCATCAACGCTTAATCTGTATTGAGAAGCATCGCCTAAACCTAATCTAACTGTGGGTATTGTAATATCATCATCACTTCTATTATATACTTTAAGATTGTATGTGCTAGAACCTATATTAGTAAATATAGTATCTAAATACACCGTATCTCTTGAGAACTCAAGGTTACCAGTACTTGCTGAGAATTCAAAGTCTTTTCTACAAGAACTCCAAAGCATTAAAAAACAAATTGTGAGAATGGGGTATATATAGTTTTTCATTAAGCTTAAATAAATATGGCTAAAAATATAACTTTTGAATTGAAGAATTAGTATAATACTAATTTTTTAGATGCAAAGAATCGCTAGAAATCTCGAAAGTTTCAGTGATCTTCAAAAATTGTTTACTAAGATTTACCATAGAATCAAGTAAAATCACTTTGTTTTTTTCTAAGATTAAATCTTTATTTAAATTTTTTGTTTCACAATAATCTAAAAATAAAAGGGCATATCTATCAGGGATATTTAAATCTTCTTTAATTAGTTTTAAATTAAATAAATCATCTGTTTTAAAGAGTGAATCTAAATGTTTGTGAGTTATATACTTGATAGGTTTACTTTTGTTTTTCTTTTTAAATAGCTTTCCAATCATTTTTGCTATTTCAACAAAATTCATTCCATTGGCATAGGAAGATTGTGGTATATATAATTGCATATTATTCTTCATGTCTCTCTTTAAAGCACGTTCAGCATTCTCAGTATATTCAAGCGGATTAAAATCTTCATCTATATCACTTATAAGAACTTCTTCTAATGAATTTATCGACTTTTTTAATTCAAAAACAATAATATCAACAAAATCGCTTTGCTTTAATTTTACCAATTTTGAATGGTGAAACAGAGACTCAAATAATAGTGTATCATTAGCAATAGCAGAAATTGAAAAATCACCTTCATTATTGGTGTAAGTCAGTGTTTTTTGACTGATATTATAAACTTTAATGCCTTTGGCAGTAGATTCACTATCATAAACCTTTCCATTAATACTCTGTGAAAAAACATGAATTGGCAGTAGAAGTAAAGCTATGTAATTAGTTGTTTTAATGTGTTTTATAATTGTATGATGAATAAAAATAATCATTAATTGTAGATGCCTTAATAACTTAGAATAGCTAATAAAACGTATCAAATGAAGTTTACTAAAGCTATAAAAGATTTATTATGTTAATATCTCGAAACTAATTTTTTATTCCGCTTTAAATCTATATTTAATATACTTTAACATCCGTTTTTGCTATAAATTAACATATACAAAAACAAAAGTATATGTTAGTTCTCATGGATATTTAATGTCCATGTAATATTATATGTTTGATTAGGTTCTAATATATTTAAACCAATTTTATTATTAAAACTATCAGATACTCCTGTTGTAGGTTCTATAGCAATTGTGTTTTTTTTGGGTGGTGTATAAGCTTGAATAAAATTATTGTTTCCAGTAGCATTAAATTGTAATTTATATTCAGGTGTTTTAAAAATTACTTCGTCAGATTTTAGAATCCAACAATCATCAAAAAAATCATCTTTAATTTTAATAGCATCAGTGGTTTTAATTGGCATTGTTCCTGTTGTAATGTTTCGCTCTCCAAGCACTACTTTTTCATTAGCATCCATTTCTATCTCACTATTAAATAAATTTGCACTTGTAAAATACGGATGCCACCCCACTGTAAACGGGAATGCGCTTTTATCAGTGTTTACCACTGTCATTTTTAAACTGAAGGTTGTATCGCTAAAAACATAGTCTAGCTTAATTTTATAAGTGTATGGGAAACCCTTTGATGTATTAGTTTCTTCATATTCTAAGGTTATTTTTGCATTTTTTTCTGATACGTCATGTTCTGTTAGCGCGAAAGTTTTATCGAAAACTAAACCATGAAGTGCATTTTGTTCTTCAATATTGTTTTTTTCAAATTGAAAAAATTCGCCATTAAACGTATACGCACCATCTTTAATTCTATTTGCAAAAGGAAATAAAATAGAAGAGGCATAGGTATTCGTGTATTTTAAAGGAGATAAATCTTGAATTATTTTATGATTATTAAGGGTAAGCTCCTGAAGACTAGCGCCTAAATTTAAGTATATTTTGCCGTAAACAGATACGTCTTTATTTTTAATCTCTAAGATATTTAAACTTTTGTTATGTTGAATGGTGTACAATAGATTGATTTTTAAATTGTGATTTTTTTTTAAATACAAGCGTAATAGTTGTAAAAATACAAAAAATTAAAATTTGGCTTTTTACGATATTGGCTATTTGAATATAATTACCCTGCACTTATTATTCTCCAATACACATATATGATGTGTTTTTAATAATAATATATATATTTGAAACATTACTAACCAAAATAACTAATTTATGACATCAGGATTCGGTACTTGGGATTATGTCGTTTTTATAGCATATGCTATACTAATTTTAGGCGTAGGCTTATGGGTATCACGAGATAAAAAAGGCCATCAAAAAAACGCTGAAGATTATTTTTTAGCAAGTAAATCTCTGCCATGGTGGGCTATTGGAGCATCACTTATTGCTGCAAATATTTCAGCAGAACAATTTATAGGTATGTCTGGCTCTGGTTTTGCATCAGGATTAGCAATAGCATCATACGAATGGATGGCTGCCTTAACCTTAATAATTGTTGGTAAATATTTTTTACCCATTTTTATAGAGAAAGGATTGTATACCATACCCGAGTTTGTAGAAAAACGCTATTCAACAAATTTAAAAACTATTCTTGCTGTATTTTGGATAGCACTTTATGTTTTTGTAAACCTTACCACGGTATTATATTTAGGCGCACTAGCTTTAGAAACTATAATGGGTATTCCAATACTCTACGGTGTAGCTGGTCTTGCATTATTTGCTGCTGCTTACTCTCTATATGGCGGACTTTCAGCAGTGGCTTGGACAGATGTTATTCAAGTTGTATTTTTAGTTATGGGTGGTTTAATTACGACATATTTAGCATTAAATACAGTATCAGGTGGTGAAGGATTTATGGCTGGTTTAAGTACCGTTTTTGATACAGTGCCTGAACGATTTGAAATGATACTAGATACATCTAATCCTGAATATGAGAATTTACCAGGACTTGGTGTTTTAGTTGGAGGAATGTGGGTAGCAAACTTATACTATTGGGGTTTTAATCAATATATAATTCAAAGAACTCTTGCTGCTAAATCTCTTAAAGAGGCACAAAAAGGTATTTTGTTTGCTGCAATATTAAAATTAATCATTCCGCTAATTGTTGTTATACCTGGTATAGCGGCTTACGTTATGATTAATGATCCTGAAATTATGGCTAGACTTGGTACAGCAGCTTCTGATAATTTACCATCTTTAAACCAAGCCGATAAAGCATATCCATGGCTGTTACAATTTTTACCTGTTGGTTTAAAAGGTGTTGCTTTTGCTGCTCTTGCTGCTGCAATTGTATCGTCTTTGGCGTCTATGTTAAATTCTACATCAACCATATTTACAATGGATATTTATAAGCAGTACATTAATAAAAATGCAAGTGATAAAGCCACAGTAAATACGGGTAGAATTTCAGGGTTTGTAGCTTTGGTAATTGCGTGTATTGTAGCTCCTTTATTAGAAAATTTAGGACAAGCGTTTCAATTTATTCAAGAATATACAGGTATTGTAAGCCCTGGTATACTCGCAGTATTTATATTAGGTTTATTTTGGAAAAAAACCACTAATAAAGCTGCAATTATTGGTGCACTAGCTTCTATACCTATAGCCATGTACTTTAAAGTGGCGCCAAAAGGATGGTCTAATTCATCTTTATTTATAGATGTACCATTCATGGATCAAATGGGATACACGTTACTGCTAACTATGGCAGTTATAGCAATTTGTAGTTTTATACAACATAAAGGGGCAGATGATGAGAAAGGTATACTAATAACTAAGCAACTATTTAAAACATCACCTCTTTTTAATATTGGAGCATTTATTGTTATGCTAGTTTTAACAGTATTATACGCTCTTTTTTGGTAAAATATAATTTCATTGCACTAAAAAACCCTAAATACTAGTATTTGGGGTATTTTATTTTAGGTTTAATATAAAATGCAAATTCATTATATTCTGCATAAAACTATCTTAAAGTATTTTCCTGTTTTTTTTAAAAGTATTACTTTGGCACGATTATTAGTTGTTAGTTAACTAATGTAGTTTACTTAATTAATCCCCCTATGCGCCATTTCTTATATTTCCTATTATTTACCTGTTCTATTGTAGGTGGACAGAGTAGTTTAAACCCGTTAGAAACTAAAGATGCAGATGCTCAAAAAAAATGGGTAGATAGCATTTATAATGCCATGACACTTAAAGAACGTGTTGGGCAGTTGTATATGGTGCAAGTTATGTCCAATCAAAACTCTATAATAAAAAACAGAGTAATAAAGTTGGTACGCGAGCAACACATTGGCGGTATTATTTATTCCAACGGTGGCCCAAAACGTCAGGCGCGTTTAAATAACGAGTTGCAAGCCTTATCTAAGTTGCCAATGCTTATTGGTATGGATGCAGAATGGGGTTTAAGTATGCGGCTAGATTCTACTTATGCATTTCCTTATAACATGGCATTAGGCGCTATTAAGGACAATAAATTAGTTGAAAAAACAGGGAAGCATATAGGTGAACACTGTAAACGCCTTGGTGTGCATTTTAATTTTGCACCAGTTGTAGATATTAATACAAACCCTAAAAACCCAATTATTGGAAACAGATCTTTTGGAGAAGATCGTGATAATGTTACAGAAAAAGCAGCAGCATTTATGAGAGGGATGCAAAGTGCCGGCGTTTTAGCAAACGCTAAACATTTCCCTGGCCATGGTGATACAGAAGTAGATTCTCACCTCACACTACCAACCATAAATTTTAATGCTAAGCGTATCGATTCTATAGAGTTATATCCTTACAAAAAACTAATAAAAAAAGGATTGTCTAGTGTAATGGTTGCACATCTTAATGTGCCTAGTTTAGAGTCTAGAGAAGGATATCCATCTTCTTTATCTAAGCATATTGTAACAGATATACTAAAAGATTCTTTAGGGTTTAAAGGCTTAATATTTACTGATGCCTTAACCATGAAAGGTGCTGCAGATTTTAGTCATACAGGTGATATAGATCTAGCTGCTTTTAAAGCAGGGAATGACGTTATGCTCATGTCTGAAGATGTTGAAATTGGTGTGGATAAACTTATTGACGCCTATAATAGTGGAGAAATAACTGAAGATCGTTTAGCACACTCCGTTAAAAAAATATTGATGGCAAAGTATAAAGTTGGTCTTAATAATTATCAACCTATCGGTTTGTATAATTTAGATGAAGATTTAAACCGACTTGAAGATGATATATTATATGAAGAACTACTTGAAAATGCTATTACTGTTGTTAAAAACAAAAATAATCTAGTGCCTTTAACACGGTTAGAAACAAAAACATTGGCTTATGTGTCTCTTGGTGATGCAGATGGAAGTCATTTTTATAATGAATTAAAAAAATACACGAAAATTCATAAAGTAAAAGCTGCTAAGTTAGACGAGCTAATGGTTAAATTACAGTCTTACAATACTGTTATAGTGGGTTTTCACAGATCTGATGAAAACCCATGGAAAGCGCATAAATTTTCTAATGAACAATTAGTATGGCTTCATGAAATTGCAAAAACTCATGATGTTATTTTAGATGTATTTGTAAAACCATACGCCTTAAATAGTTTAAAAAGTATTGAGAATATCGAAAGTATTGTTGTTAGTTATCAAAATAGTAAGATTACTCAAGAAAAATCAGCACAAATTATTTTTGGAGCATTATCTGCAAAAGGGAAACTACCAGTCTCTATTGGTCAGTTTTTTAAAGTTGGCGAAGGTATAGAAATTAATAGTTTCAAACGTTTAGGTTACACAATACCCGAGCGTGTCGGTATCAATTCTGAAAAATTAAAACGAGTAGACTCTATCGCTAAAGTAGCAGTAGACTCTATGATGACACCAGGAATTCAATTGTTAATTGCAAGAAAAGGCAAAGTTATTTACAATAAAAACTTTGGCAAACACACCTATAAAGGAAAACAACGCGTGGGTTTTGAAGATATTTATGATGTAGCATCATTAACTAAAATTTTAGCAACATTACCCCTGTTAATGGAAATGGAGGAGAAGGGATTAGTGTCGCTTAATAGTCCATTGTCCAAATTATTACCCGAATACAAAGGTTCAAACAAAGCAGATATTACCATTAAGCAAATGCTATCTCATTATGCTCGACTACGTCCATGGGAACCCTTTTACTATCATACTTTAGACTCTGTAACAAGGCGCCCAAGCGGAAAATATTATCGCACTAAAAAAAGTAAAAACTTTGAAATAGAAGTTGCTAAAAATCTATATTTAAGAACTGATTACCAAGATTCTATACCTAAAATTATTAAAGACTCTGAACTTCTAGAAAGATTGAGATACCGTTACAGCGATTTCCCTTATTATATTTTAAAGAAATTTATTGAAAAGCATTACGACAAAAGGTTAGATGAATTAGTACAAACGCATTTTTATAAATCTTTAGGCGCTAACAATACCATGTACAATCCGTATCGTAAAATAAGTAATCAACATATCGTGCCAACAGAAGAAGATAACTATTATCGATACCAAAAAGTACACGGTTATGTGCATGATATGGGAGCCGCAATGCAAAATGGAGTAGGAGGTCATGCAGGTGTATTTAGTAATGCTAATGATGTAGCAAAAATTATGCAAATGTATTTGCAAAAGGGTTATTATGGTGGTAAACGGTATTTAAGCCCAGAAACAGTTAATAAATTTAATACCTGCTACTATTGCGAAAAAAATAATAGGAGAGGAGTTGGTTTTGATAAACCACAATTGAGTGATGAAGGCCCAACCTGTGGATGTATATCAATGACAAGTTTTGGACATTCTGGTTTTACTGGAACCTACGCTTGGGCAGATCCTGAAGAGGAAATAGTATATATCTTTTTAGCTAATAGAACTTACCCTAATGCTGGTAAAAATTTATTACTAAGAAAAAATATAAGAACAGAAATTCAACGTTTTATATATGAAGCGATTGAAGATTAAATAATATAGTACTTAAATTATGAGTTAGAACATATTTAAAATGTGTCTATTATCACTTTTAATATTCTGACTTATACTATTAAAAATTTAAAAAATGAAAATAGGAATTGTTTGCTATCCCACATTTGGAGGTAGTGGCGTTGTAGCAACAGAATTAGGACTAGAGCTTTCTAAACGCGGTCATGAAATTCATTTTATAACCTATAACCAGCCTGTACGTTTAGAATTACTTAGTAATAATGTACATTATCACGAAGTAAATGTTCCAGAATACCCATTGTTTCATTATCAGCCTTACGAATTAGCATTATCTAGCAAGTTGGTAGATATGGTTAAACTTCATAAAATAGAAATTTTACACGTACACTATGCGATACCACATGCATACGCAGCATATATGGCAAAAAAAATGTTGCAAGAAGAAGGTATTCATGTACCCATTGTAACCACACTTCATGGTACAGACATTACGTTAGTAGGTAGCCATCCATTTTACAAACCAGCAGTAACATTTAGTATTAACAAATCAGATGCTGTAACTGCGGTCTCTGCAAGTTTAAAAGATGACACGCTACGCTTATTTGATATAAAAAATGATATTAATGTTGTACCAAATTTTATAGATTTAGAAAAGTACAATCACGGTTTTACCGATTGCCAACGCGGAATGATGGCTCAAGATGATGAAAAAATTATCACTCATATTAGTAATTTACGTCCTGTAAAACGCGTACAAGATGTTATTAAAGTGTTTTACGGTATACAAAAAGAGATGCCTGCTAAATTAATGTTTATAGGTGAAGGTCCCGAAAAAGAAACTATTGAAAACCTTTGTAAAGATTTGGGTATATCTGATAAAGTAATATTCTTTGGTAGAAGTAATGAAATTGATAAAATTTTATGCTTTAGTGATTTGTTTTTATTACCGTCTCAAACGGAAAGTTTTGGTTTAGCAGCTTTAGAAGCTATGGCTTCTGGTGTAGCAGTAATTTCTAGCAATACAGGAGGTATTCCTGAAGTAAATTTACATGGTGTTTCTGGTTATTTAAGTAATGTTGGTGATACAGACGATATGATTAAAAATGCACTTTATATCTTAAAAGATGAAAATCGCTTAAAAACGTTTAAAGATAATGCTAGAAATGAAGCTTTAAAGTTTGATTTACATGCTATAGTACCTCAATATGAAGCTATTTATCAGAATACACTTGCTCAACGTATTTACTTATAATTTATTAAGTTTTAATCAGTATCAATCAAGAATATTGTTATGGCATAACGCAATACTACTATTGTTGATTAAATTATAATACGATTTCTACAAAAAAATCGTGTTACCCTTAGCATTAAATTCTTCACAACCATTTTTTACGTTTGAAATAATAGATAAGGCCAACAAAAATAACAATCATTACTGCCCAAACGATATAATAGCCATATTTAGATTGTAGTTCGGGCATGTGCTGAAAATTCATACCATACACACCTGCAATAAAGGTAAGTGGGATAAAAATAGATGCCATTATGGTGAGGACTTTCATAACCTCATTCATTTTATTACTTATCGTAGTCATGTACATATCCATTAAACTCCATATCATCTCCCGATAAATATCAATATTTTCTGTAACTTGTATTAAATGATCGTATATATCACGATAGTAGGTAATTGTTTTTTGTTGTATAAGGTCTGTTTCATTTTTGTCAATACGGTTTAATACTTCTCGTAAAGGAAATATGGCACGACGTACCCTCAAAATTTCGCGTTTCAATTCTTGTATTTTTCTACTGGCATCATCTTCAATATGACCTGAAAAAATTTCGGTTTCAAAATCTTCTATTTTATCACCAAGCACTTCAATTACACCAAAATAATGATCAACAATGGCATCTATAAGTGTGTATAACAAATAATCGGCTTGTAAATTCCGTACACGACCTTTGGCTTGCCGAATACGATTTCTTACAGCATCAAATACATCACCCTCAGATTCTTGAAACGATAACACATAATTTTTACCTAATACAAAACTAACTTGCTCTGATACAATATGTTGACTTTTGTCATAGTACAACATTTTTAAAACCACAAATATATAGTCTTCGTATTCATCTATTTTTGGGCGTTGTGCAATGTTTACAATATCTTCTAATACAAGCGGGTGAAGGTCGTAGTGCTTACCTAGTTTTTCAATTTCTGTAACGTGATTAAGACCATTAATATTTATCCAAGTAACGGAATCTGTATGTTTAAACTCAAAACTATCTTCTACTGTATCTAATTCTTTTTCGGTACAATTTTTAGAGGTATAATCAAATGCTTCTAGAAACAGCTTATTTGTTGTGCGTTCTCCCGTGTAAACTACGCTACCAGGTATTTGTCCTAATTTCTTTTTAGATCGGTAAACTCTTTTTCTAGACATTATTTTAAATTTCATTTAAATATATAGAAAATATTTAAACAGCATCTGCACCATCATCTTCGCTATGCTTACTTTCTATAGCATCTTTTTCTACTAGTGTTACTGCTTTTTGCAACATTAGGTTGTTGGGGTAGGTTACTAAATCTCCATTTTCTAGTCTTAAATGTAGTTGAAAAGCCTGTATATCTTCTATAATTGCTGTTACAGGAAAATCTTTATCATGAATAGAAATTTTATCGCCAACTTTATATGGGAAGTTAAAAAACATAATAATACCTGAAGTAATATTGCTTAAAATTGACCAAATAGCAAAAAGGGCTATACCAATAATTGCAAATACAGAAGAGAATATAACAGCAATATCATGAAATTTTGCACCTAAAACGAACGATTGTAGCAAAACACCTATAATTAAAAGCGAAACCGTTACGTATCTGCGCATTAATCTAATTCTAGCATCATTTATACCGCTTTTACTGCCTATTTTCTTAATAAGAGCATTAGTGGTTATACCAACTATTAATAGTAAACCTATAACAAAGGCAGTTTGTATAATTTGGGTTTGGTAAGATTCAAAAAAACGTGCTATCATATTATATAATGGTTGCTTATATCACAAAGATACATGCAATATTAGTGGAGTTGTAAAGTATCTCTCAAAACTTCGCTAGAGTTGTTGTTTTTTTGCCAGTAAGGTGATTTTATAGTTTTTAATTTGCTAGCTTTTGTGGTCATTGTATTACCTCCACTTTTAAATGTTTCTTCCCAACTTAAAATATCATACGGAAATGTAGGATTAAAATTTATTTTTAAAGTTCTATTAAGGTTTTTGTATTTAAGTTGATAAGAACTATCAGTTAATAAAGCTTCTGCTTTATAAGCTTTTATGGTTATATGCTTTAGTCTTGTATACTCAAAAGATGGAATAATATCTATATTTCCTGTAGGTAAGGATTTTGGATTGATGCGCAACTGCGTCCATAATTCGTTTTCTAATATAGTTTTATCCAGTTTAAAATTTTCATCGGCTTCTCCTTGAAAGTAGGAGTGCGATGTAATATTGAATGTTTCTTTGTTGTTTAATTGTGCATATACATGGCCACACCATTCTTGCATAGAGCTTGATATTTTTAAAGCATGCCGATTGTTAGTCACCGGATAAAAAGTACTTTGCATGATAGCATAAGGATAAATACCTGTATTGAAATTTTTAGTGGCATTTAACTTTAAAACAGGAATATTACTAGCACTTTGGTTATCTGCTTTTACTTGTATCTCTGGTAAAAACGGCTCGGTTACAAAAATTAAAACGGCATTCCCCTCGCGTAATTCTCCATAACGTGCTTGCTCTAATTTGTAAGATGAAATTTCTGCTTTTCCGGCATACCAATAATCTTTAAACGCTTCACTTAAAGGTTGGGCTGGTTTTTTATTCTCAATTTTAGTGTTTGTGGCTAAAAGGTCTTTAGATTTTAACTCTTTTTTACAGCTAAAAAGTATAGTAGAGGATAAAACTATTGTAATTGATACGTATACGAATTTGACAGATGTTTTCATAAGAATTCATTTTTTATAAAACTACAAACTTAGTGATGGTTTGCAATAGTATTTAACGTTTTGTAAACAAGGTGTATTGGTAATCCCATAACGTTAAAATAGTTGCCTTCTATTTTGGTAACGCCTATTTGCCCAATCCAATCTTGTATGCCGTAGGCGCCTGCTTTATCAAAAGGTTTATAAGTTGTAATGTAGTATTTGATTTCGTCATCTGTTAAGGCTTTAAAGGTGACTTTTGTAGTATTATAAACAGTTTTTTTAAATGTAGTAGTGGTAAAGCAAACTGATGTTATTACTTCATGCGTTGCATTACTTAGAGATTTTAAAGTTGAAAAGGCTTCCGTATTATTGTTCGGTTTTCCTAATGCTTTATTTTGATGCCAAACTATGGTATCACTGGTTATTAATATATCATTAGCTTGCAATTCTTCTTTAAAGGGCAAGGCTTTAAGTTGTGCTAAATAATTGCTGATTTCAAAATGTGTTAGTCGCGGCGGATATTCTTCTTTTACTGATTTTAACCTAATTTCAAAATCTAACCCAAGGTCTTTAAAAAAAGCTTGTCGCCTAGGAGATTGCGATGCTAAAATTATATGATGGTGTTTAAGGGTTTCGTTTAGCACAATTAAAAAATTATAAAGTTGTATAAAAATAACGAAAGCATACCAAATAGCATAACCAATTTGTATAATGACGAAATGTTATGAAAATCCTGCTTAGTTTTTGCGCTCATTAGCTTTAAGCTGATGTAGATAAGCGGTGCAATTACTACTGCTAAAAAGTAAATTAATGCAATTTGGTATTTGTAAAACTCTGATACTACATAAAAAATAAGTAGAATTATAGGGATCTTATTTAGAACAATAGCCACGTTTATAGTGCGTTTTCTACCAATGGCAATAGGTAAGGTGTTTAAGCCAGTTTTATAATCGCCATCTATATCTTCAATGTCTTTTACAATTTCTCTTAAAAAATTAATCATGAAAGCAAATAGAGCATACTCTAAAATGATTTTGAAAAATATAAGTTGAATATTTTTATTAAAAGCCGTTAGGTTTGGTGTTAATTCAAATAAACCTACAATCAAAATACTAGAAGCTACTAATACAGAAATTACAATATTGCCAATAAGTAGAATACCTTTTAAATAAGAAGCATATAGGTATAAAAGTGCTGAAATAATTATAAAAATACTAAAGAACGCACTTTTACCCACGCGTTGTGATAGGTAGAAACCAACAAAAACACCCAACACATTAAGAACTATAAAAAGGTGATAAGCTGTTTTTTCTGATATGGTTTTGCCTACAATCAGCTTATCGGGTTTATTGATAAAATCAGTATCTATATCACAAATATCGTTAATAACATTTCCAGCTGCGGCGATACAAATAGTAGCTATTATTAATAATGTAATTCCAAATCCATCTAAGGCTGTTTTTACACCAAAAGGCTCCAGTAAAGCATATTTAATTAATAGTTGTACAAGTACAATCATCAACAAATTTTTCCAACGGATGAGATTTAAAATATTCAAAAGGGTAAAATCATATTACTATCATAAGTATTTGAGTGTAAGGTAATTTTTTAGAGTAGCATTAATTAAAAATATAAACAAGAAAAATAACTTTTAAGCTTTTTTAGCCAACAGCCAAAAGCCAAAAACTAATCAATCATACTTAGCATTAAAATTACCACTCCATTTTCCTTGTACTTTCAATACTTGCTCAATAACGTCACGAACCGCACCTTTGCCACCACCTTTATGCGATATGTATTTTGAAATCGCTTTAATTTCTGGAACCGCATCTTGCGGGCAACAAGGGAGACCAATGCCTTTCATAACTGGATAGTCTGGAATATCATCTCCCATGTATAATACATTTTTAGGCTGTATATTATTTTTAGATAAGTAATCATCTAGTTGCTCAATTTTAGTGTGCGCCCCCAAATAAATATCAGTAATACCTAAACCTTTAAGGCGTATGCGTACACCTTCATTACTGCCACCAGAAATAATACACATATTATACCCTTTGTCAATCGCTGTTTTAAGTGCGTATCCATCTTTTACATTCATAGTACGCAACATTTCTCCAGTAGATGTTACGTGTAGCGTACCATCAGTAAGTACACCATCAATATCAAAAATAAATGTAGTGATTTGGTTTAAATATTCTTTATAACTTTTATCTGCCATGAGTGTTTTTAATGGATTGGGTTAGTAGTTTATAAATATCTTTATGCACATCGCTTTTTAAAAGCGAAAGATGTGTTTTTATGGTTTTGGTATCATTGCGTTTTGCAGGACCAGTTTGTGCCATGTATGGCGATATATCCTGTACTTTTTTTGCAGTTTCTAGTATCAGTGGCTTTAATAAATCAAATTCTGCTGCTTCAGACTCTGCAATCTCATGTGCAATACGATACATTTGGTTGGTAAAGTTATTTACGTACACCGCCGCTAGATGCAAAACCTTACGCTGATCGCTATTTATTTTCTTTACAGGGCTTCCTAATTCTAATGCTATTTGCTTTAAAATAGGATAATCCTTTTTATCGAGCGTTTCAATACAAATGGGCACATCTGCAAAATCTAGAGTTGCCTTTTTACTAAATGATTGTAATGGATAAAATACACCACGTTTTAATTTGCTATCTAAATCGTGAACATTTACGCTTCCAGAAGTATGTACAACCAACTTATCTTTAAAAGGCAATGACGCCGATACTTGCGCAATAGCATCATCACTTACGGCAATTATATAAACATCAGCATCAGTTAAGGTATTAATATCATCTGTTATATCAACTTGGTTTTTATAATGCGTAATTATATTTAAATCTCTGCTAAACCATTGTTTTACATATATTTGATTTATTTTAATTAAAGCTTTAAATAAATGTGTAGCAACATTGCCAGCACCAATAAGTGTTACAGAAATCATAACGCTAAAATAAGTAAGAATTCCGTTTTTTAGCCATGAAGTGTTATTTAAATTTTACTTTTGAATTATGGATAAACAAGATTTAAAAACCAGAGAAGATGTTTACTTAGTGGTAAGCTCGTTTTACAAAAAGATTAGAAATAATGACATTTTAGGGCCTTTCTTTAATGAGACTATTAAAGATTGGAACGCGCACTTAGAAGTATTGACTACATTTTGGGAATCGAGCTTATTTTTAAAAACACGCTATACGGGAGACCCTATAAAAGCGCATACCGAAGTAGATAAAATGTTTAATCATAGTATTTCACACACACATTTTGGTTTATGGCTAAACTTATGGTTTGAGACTATAGATGAATTATTTGAGGGTGATTATGCTGAAAACGCAAAACGACGCGCCAGAAAAATGAGCACCTTTATACATTTAAAAATTTTTGAGGCTAGAAATTGAATTCTATAAAAACCGCTTACGCTCAATTATTTCGGCTTATTAATCGAAATTAGATTAAGAAACTTCATGTTAATATAATCAACCAAAATCACACCTGCTCAATAGCGATTCATTTCAAAGATTTCTCCATCACAAAATCATCCATAACAAAACCGTTCCCTATATCCATAACTACAGATCTAATATTCTTAAAACCTAAAGCTTCATAAGCTTTTATAGCTACTGCGTTATTTTTATTTACTGTTAAGCAAATAGTGTCACATATTAAATTTGTTGCCTTTGTTTCAATAAAATGTAAAGCATTTTTACCAAAACCTTTACCGCGTTCAAGTTTCAAAACATATATTTTACTGATAAATAGTGAGCTGTCACGTTTTTGGATAGCAATATAGCCAATAGCAGTAGTTTTAAACATCAAAATAAAATATTGGTAGCCTTCTTTAACCTGTGCGCTAATTGTTTTTGCAGATTGAAACCTTTGTAACATATATGCTACTTGATTTTCACCAATAATAGGGGTGTAGTGCTCCTCCCAAATAGTTGTTGCTAAAAAAGCTATAGTAGTAAAATGCGCTTCATTATTAGCTTTTAAAAAAGTAATCATATCACATATAAAAATATCATCAAAAAATGAAATATAGCACCAGCCAATACAAAAATATGCCATATTACATGATTGTATGGTATTTTTTCAATCACATAAAAAATAATGCCAACGGTATACGCTACGCCACCTGCAAACAAAAACAATATGCCATTAGCATCTATAAGTTGTGATAATGTAGTAAAATCAAAAATAATAAGCCAACCCATAGCTAAGTATAGTAATGTAGAGAATAGCTCAAACCGTCCAGTAAAAAATGTTTTTAAAACCACACCAAAAACGGCAATGCCCCAAACCACGTAAAATAGCGTCCATCCTAAACTTTGTTCTAATGTAATAAGTAATACAGGTGTGTAGGTACCAGCTATTAGCAGGTAAATACTAATATGGTCTATAATTCTTAAAAAGCGTTTTTTGCGTTCGGTTTTAGCCGCATGATAAAATGCAGAAGCAGAAAATAAAATAATAATAGAAAACCCATAAATAATAACACTTGTTAAGCTATAATCGGTTTTTCTAGTATCAGAAACAATTAAAAGCGCAAGTGCTATAATACCAAAAACAGCACCTATAGCATGCGTAATTGTGTTCAGTTTTTCTTCAGTAGCAGATTGTATACGCATTACTGTTGGCTATTGGTTTTGTTGTAAACCCACTTATCCGTTAGTTCGTAAAAATCAATATTTAATTTAGACTTCTGTCGTTCTAATCGACCACTCTGGAAGTTGCGCTGTAAAACATCTTCAATTAAGTAATCCTCTTTATCACCCCACGGGTCGTATTCTTTTTTCAACTTAATATCAAAAACATTAGCCGTAGTATTATACCAAAATGCACGCCAACCGTTACGTAACTCTTTCACCAAATCAAAAGTTGTACGCCCCGTTTGTCGGTGTATCAGTTTCACTAAAATCTGCCCTTCAGTACGCGTTAATTTTTTTAATTCATCCGAAAATTCCCCTTCAATATACTTCTGTACCTTTTTAGTATACCGCTTTTTTTGCCGCTGTTTTTTAAGCGTTTTTAAATGTCTTGATAAAGAGTCTAAACGTTCAGCAGCCATTTTTGCGTAAGGATAAACCTTTATCGTTTTGCGGCGCAAAATCAAATACCTAATTCTATCCTTTTTGCTATCAAACTTCAACTTATGCAATAGCATTACCTCATCCAAATCTATCGCTGTTTTTGGTATAGAGTCGCCCTCTACAACAATGTAAGTAACATCGGTAGAGTCTTGGTCTATCTCATTAACTTGAGCAAACCCAAAAAAGGAAAAAAGAAAACTTATATATATTAAAAACTTCATATTAAATATCTAGGAGCAATTTCAATACCAAAATTAATAATTTACAAGTTGCTACACTAGTTTATCTTTAAATTCAATATTTTTTTTAGCATTACCCCGTATTTTATCGTTAATCTTTTTATATCAAAGAACATAAAGTAGGGTTTAAGATAATAAGGGCTTTAATATGTACGGGGTCGGGCTATCCGCTATATCTTTTTTGAAGAAAATCAAAAAAGGATGCCGCTACTATCCCTAATGCGAGAAACGTCCATAAATTTCAACACCAGATAAATAAAAATGCACTTCTAGAACTTTAAAATCATATTAATATTTTATTTTAGAGGAAAATATTAAACACATGGCAAAAAAGACGATTTTAAACAAAAAATCATTAGAATTCTTAGAAAAATATTTAAATAATGCGGCACCAACAGGTTATGAGTGGGAAGGACAAAAGTTATGGATGGATTATCTAAAACCTTATGTAGATGAGTTTATAACCGATACTTACGGAACAGCTGTTGGGATTATTAACCCTGAAGCAAAATATAAAGTAGTAATAGAAGGACATGCCGATGAAATTTCGTGGTATGTAAATTATATTAGTGATAACGGTTTAATTTACGTGATTAGAAATGGTGGTAGCGATCACCAAATTGCACCAAGTAAAGTAGTAAACATTCATACAAAAAACGGCATAGTTAAAGGTGTTTTTGGGTGGCCAGCAATACATACAAGAAATCGCTCTAAAGAAGAACCTCCAAAACCAGATAATATTTTTATAGACTGTGGTTGTAAAGATAAAGAAGAGGTTGAAAAACTAGGCGTACACGTTGGCTGTGTGATTACGTATCCTGATGAATTTCACGTTTTAAATGGCGATAAATTTGTATGTCGTGCTATTGATAATCGCATGGGTGGTTTTATGATAGCAGAAGTTGCACGTTTATTAAAAGAAAATAAAAAAGAGTTACCATTTGGCGTATATGTAACGAACGCTGTACAAGAAGAAATTGGTTTACGTGGTGCAGAAATGATTACCCAAACCATTAAACCCAATGTAGCTATAGTCACAGATGTAACACACGATACTACAACCCCAATGATAGAAAAGAAAAAGGCAGGACACTTAGAGATAGGTAAGGGGCCAGTTGTAGCTTATGCACCAGCGGTACAGCAAAAATTACGTGATTTAATAACAGATACGGCAGAAGCTAAAAACATACCGTTTCAGCGCTCTGCATTGTCTAGAGCTACTGGAACAGA
This sequence comes from Hyunsoonleella sp. 2307UL5-6, assembly GCF_047345485.1. Classification (NCBI taxonomy): domain Bacteria; kingdom Pseudomonadati; phylum Bacteroidota; class Flavobacteriia; order Flavobacteriales; family Flavobacteriaceae; genus Hyunsoonleella; species Hyunsoonleella sp. 2307UL5-6. The sequence goes on from NZ_JBLFEN010000001.1 coordinate 327,699, forward strand.
TACTGATGCTTTTGCTTACAGTAATGGAGGTGTGGCATCTGCATTAATTTCATTACCATTACGTTACATGCATACCACTGTAGAAATGGTGCATAGAGAAGACGTAGAAAACGTTATTAAATTAATATATGAAACTATTTTAAAGATTAAAGACGGCGATAGTTTTAGTTATTTTGAATAGCAAAATTTACATCAAAATATAAAACAATTGTCTTGTTTTATTATCAAGATGTTTTATATTTGCACCGCTTTTAATTTTACAATTATAAGCATTAGGGCTCTTAGCTCAGCTGGATAGAGCACCTCCCTTCTAAGGAGGCGGTCGAAGGTTCGAATCCTTCAGGGCTCACAAAAAGCTTCACTGTAAAGTGGAGCTTTTTTGTTTTAAGATGAATCATTACACATACATATTATATTCAAACGCTTTAAATCGCTATTATGT
>NZ_JBLFEN010000001.1:328240-413085 GCF_047345485.1 Hyunsoonleella sp. 2307UL5-6
AGCTTCACTGTAAAGTGGAGCTTTTTTGTTTTAAGATGAATCATTACACATACATATTATATTCAAACGCTTTAAATCGCTATTATGTTGGTTTTACAAGCGGTACGTTGCAGGAAAGATTACATAAGCAAATACAAACCACAAAGGCTATACAGGGAAAACAAATGATTGGGTTGTGGTGTATTTAGAATCTTATGAAACAAGAACTGCTGCTTATGCTAGAGAACGTGAAATAAAGAAAAAAAAGTCAAGGATTTACATTGAAAAACTAATCCGTTCAGCTGGTTAGGACATTCCGCTTAAAAGCGGAACGGTCGAAGGTTCGAATCCTTCAGGGCTCACAAAAAGCTTCACTAGAAATAGTGAGGCTTTTTTGTTTTATTTGTTATCTATTAGAAGCTTAATTTGTGAATATATGATTATACGTTTTATCAATTAGGATAGTGTACGCATACACGTGTAATTTTTAGTTAATATCCGAACTATTAATGTCCACTCTAAAACATTGCTCTTTACCGAGATAATTAGGGTCTCCATGTTTTTCAGACCAAAACCCATCCAGTACATCTTTAGAAATACATTTGTAAACTACAACGCCTTTAAATGTTTTATTATCGTTCTTGTAGTTAAAGTTTATTACAAGAATGTTATCTTTAAAAAAACCATAGCCAAATTGCTCTTGAGTGTTATTAATTACCCATTTAGCTCTAATCCTATTGTTTTCGTCAAGTTCTAAATGCAACGTACCTTTATAGGTGTTTAATTCAGCATTTTGATTATGTCCTGTTACCGTATATGTTCCTACTAATTCTTCAATAATCATACTTTCTCAGTGATTATAATAATTTTGGTTTCATTTGCATCTGTAGTGAAAAACAAATAGAGATCTCCACCGTCTTTAATTTTGGTTTTCTTTCTAAGTTTTGCTACAGTTTCAGGAAAATTTCTAGTAGTAATGTTGGCTTTAGTAATATGCAGTTTCTTTAAAGCCTGCTTACTGTAAATTATAACATTTTGAATTTTAAGTACTCTCCCAGGAAAAGTAAGTAAGGTTTCACTTGTATATAAATGCGAATGTTTATGAAGTTTAAAAACAGATAGTTGATGAGCAACCTGATTAAAGCCACCCGCCTTTAAAATAGCTGCATTGGGTTCGTATAAATACTGTAATGGTTTATTATAACGTGCATTTTGCAGTTTTTCATCATTAAAATTAAACTCAAAATAATGATTAGTTTTTGGTTTAATATTTATTGTTTTTATAGAAATTTCATCATTGTACCCTTTTTTTAAAACCCACAACAACTCTTTTACCTCATTATTTACTGCTATAACATGAATAGATTTTACATGTTTTAACTCATTAATACCCACGGAAATATCTAATAATGGTGATATTTTTATTAAAATATTATTGGAACGTTTAAATAATAACTCCAAATGTGCTGGCACATTGGGCATACAATCATTGAGAAAGAATACTTTGCCTTTACTATCATGCCGTCTTGATGGATCAATATAAATCCAATCAAAATACTCAGAATTATCTTTTAAATAAGCAATACCGTTGGTAGATATAGTTTCAATATTTGAAACATTAAACTGCTTAAAATTATGATTTACAATATGGGATAGTTTTTGATTAATTTCACAATGCTTTACAATGTTAAATTGTTTAGAAAAGTAAAAGCAATCTATACCAAAACCACCTGTAAGATCAATGATATTATGTCCTTTAATTAAACCAGACTTATATTTTGCAGTAACCTCAGAGGACGTTTGTTCAATATTAAGCTTATTAGGGTAATAGATGTTTTTAGTATTAAACCATAAAGGTAGTTTACTTTTAGCACGTTTTTTAGCCTCAATTTGCGCTATTATTTCAGAAGTTTTAACATCATAAAAATTGGTGCCTTTAAGAAGTAAACTAGAAATATCTGAATTTAAATTTAAATCTATAAAATCTTGAATTTCAATATTTAAAATACGTTTATTCAAATAAAGACTATAAGTTTTTTGTTAGCTTTTTTACAATTTTATTTTCTGATAAAAAAGCTTTTAAAATAACTTTAATTGCAGTGTAAGCTGGTACAGCAATAATTAAACCGATGACACCAAATAATATACCAGTGATAAGAATAACTAAGAAAATTTCTAAAGGATGAGATTTCACACTTTTTGAAAAAATGACGGGTTGACTTCCAAAGTTATCTACCAATTGCCCAATTATAAATACAAGTAAAACCCAAAACGTTTTTGGTAAAATTACGTCGCTAAAACTTTCACCTAAATTACTAGTCATAGTTAAGGTTAACATTAATACAACTCCAATTACTGGACCTACATAAGGAATTAAATTTAGCAACGCACATAAAAATGCTATTACAACTGCGTTTTCTACACCAATTATCAATAAACCTATCATGTAAATAATAAATAGAATAAGTATTTGGAAAATAAGACCAACAAAATAGCGAGATAGTAAATCTTTAATTTTGGTAGAAGAGGTTTTCCAGCGCGATTCTTTTCCAACAGGAATAAAGGTAAGTATACCATTTTCAAACAATCTACTATCTTTTAAAAAGAAAAATGAAATAAATAACACTGAAAATAAGCCAATACTAAAACTGCCTAAACCACTTAAAATTGAATTTAGAAAATCTGGAATTAACGCAAAATCTATTTTAGAAAGTAAGTTAGAGTCTTTTAGAGATTCTTCTACATCAATTTTATGTAAATCAAAATAGGTTAAAATTTCTATATACAAATTTTCAATACTACCTTGTAATTCGTCTATATTTAACAACGATAAATTCTGACCTTGTTCAATTATTAAAGGAATAAAAAGACCAACCAAACCAAAAAATATACCTAGCAGTACTACCATTGTTACCACAACTGCTATGGTATTTTTAAATTTTAATTTTCGTTCTAAAAATAAAACTATTGGCCTACCAATTAAAGATATTACAGCAGCTATAGAAATATAACCAATTACTGATCTAATTTCATATAGAAAATAGAGTAGTAGTGCAACACCACATACAATGGCTATTGCTCTTAAAATTCCGTTAGCTATGGTGTTTGATTTCATGTTGTAAATATATAAAGTTTTACAACAATTGTTTAGTAATTTCGTAAAGTGCAATGTTTGTGGCTTGTACTACATTCATACTGCTATTTTGTCCAAACATTTCAATATGAATTATAGCATCTGCTATTTGAAGTATGGATTGTGTTACTCCAAAATTTTCATCACCAATAATAAGTGCTATTGGTTTATTATTTAAAAATTTATGGTGACTGATTGATTTACTTTTTGATGTGATTTCTAACGCAATAATTTCAAAATTGTCTTTTTTTAATTGTGTTACAGCCGCTAAAGCAGAGGACTCTGTTTTGTAATGCACTATTTTTTCAGTAGCTCTAGATGTTTTTTTCATCTTTCTACCTAATGGAATATTTTCTCCACATAGGATAAGTTGTTCTACACCAAAAGCATCACATATTCTAAACAAACTACCAATATTTGGTGCATTGGTAACATTATCACAAACTAACACAATAGGAAATGTTTGTTTTTTAAAAGAGGTATTGTAATGAGTGAGTTGCATTAACGAGAAATAGTAACAGATTTATGTATATCAAGTAAAAAATATATAAATATCATAAGACCTAAAATATAAATAATAACTTTTACAATTACTTTAAGTAATTTTTTGGGAGAATAATCATAGTGTGTATCAACTTCAAAAAAGAATTCAATAAATATGATTAAGACATCTTTCACCTAAATATTATTAATTCTCAAATGCATACTTAACAATATTTGCACCCATTTTAAGTGCTTTTTGGCGTACATCTTCAGGATCATTATGTACTTCGGGATCTTCCCATCCATCACCTAAATCACTTTCAAAGGTAAATAATAACACCAATCGGTCTTTATCAAAAATACCTAAAGCTTGTGGGCGCTTTCCATCATGCTCATGTATTTTAGGTAATCCATTGGGAAATTTATATGCAATATTAAATATTGGGTGTTTAGATGGTATCTCTACCAATTCTGTATTTGGAAATACTTTTTTTAATTCTTTTTTTAAAAAAGGTGCCATTCCATAATTATCATCAATATGTAGAAAACCTCCAGAAATCAAATAATTACGAAGATTTTCTGCATCATCTTCACTAAAAAATACGTTACCATGACCCGTCATATGTAGCAAAGGATATTGAAAAATATCAGAACTACCAGTTTCAACAGTTTGTGGTTCAGTAGAAATTTTAGTTTTTATGTTTTGGTTACAGAATGTAATTAAATTAGATAATGCTGTAGGATTGCTATACCAATCGCCACCGCCTTTGTATTTTAAAACAGCAATATCTTGTGATAACATATTAGTTGTTAAAAACATGCTAAAAAACACGGATATTGTAAGATTTTGAATGAATTGACTACTAAAAATCATAGTTTCAAAAATATAAAGAATTATTATGCAAAAGTTATTTTTAGGATTATTTATACTATTAACTTCATTATATATTTCAAAACCTGCTATAGATAATCCACCTTTAGTGGTATTAGAATTATTTACCTCGCAAGGTTGCTCCAGTTGCCCGCCAGCAGATGTTTTATTAGAGCGTGTAGAAGCAGAGTATGCAGATAAAGTGATAACATTATCATATCATGTTGATTACTGGAACTATATAGGCTGGAAAGATCCTTTTAGCAGTTCGGTATTTAGTGATAAGCAGCGTACTTATGGTAATAAATTTTTGAGCAACTCCATTTATACACCCCAAGTTGTTGTTAATGGTAAAACTCATTTTGTAGGCTCTGATACTAATGATATGCGCAGTAATCTTAACACCTACATAAAGGAGTTGCCTACAAATACAGTTAATTTATCTAATATAAAAAAAGAAATAAATACGTTAACACTAAATTATGCTGTAAATGGTGAAACAACTAACAAAAAATTAAGATTAATAATAGCCATTAAAGAGCGCACCACAAAAGTAAATCGAGGAGAAAATAGAAGTAGGACTTTAAAAAACACAAATATTGTAGTTAAAGAAAAGTTGATAGCATTAGATTCTAAAACCGGTACAGCAAATTTAGATATCCCAAATATTATTGAAAGTAATGACGAACTATTGGTTGTGGCCTTGGTAGTATCTAAAAACTTAGATATTACTGGTGGTACTCAAATAGCTTTATAACTCATTAACAAAAGCTACAGAATGACACGCCACAATTGCAGCAGTTTCAGTTCGCAATCTGGTATCACCTAAAGCTACTGGCTGGTATTCTTTTTTTAAAGCTAACTCAATTTCGTTTTTACTAAAATCACCTTCTGGTCCTATAAGTATAGTCGTATTCAATTTTGGTGCTAATTTGCTTTTTAAGGATGCTTTTTTTGAGTTTTCACAGTGTGCTATAAAAAGTTGTCCCTCAATGTTTTGTGCCATAAAATCTTTAAAGGTAATGGCATCATTTAATTTTGGTAAGTAACAATTTAAGGATTGTTTCATGGCAGATTGTAAAATACGCTCAAACCGTTCAAGTTTCACAACTTTACGCTCGCTGTGTTCGCAAATAATAGGCGTTATGGTATCTACACCTATTTCGGTAGCTTTTTCTAAAAACCATTCGTAGCGGTCGTTCATTTTAGTAGGCGCAACAGCTAAATGTAAGTTATAAAAACGCTTTGATTGTTTTTCTTTTGAAACAACTTTAGCGGTACATTTATTATTCGAAATAAATTCTATTTTGGCAGTAAATAACCAGCCCTTGCCATTTGTTATATAAAGTATATCGCCGATAGATTTTCGCAATACCTTAATAATATGCCTACTTTCTTCTTTAGAAAAAGTAAATACATCAGCGTTTTCTGTAATGTCAATACTGTAAAATAGTTGCATTATTATATGGGTTCTACAATTTTTAGAACTTTAATCTCAGTAATATCTTTTGGTGCAAAGGTTTTTAATACTAAATAATACGAGTTTGTAGAGTTAATATCAACATTATAGATGGTATCTAAAGTATGATTGTCTTTAATTAAGGTACTTTCAAATTCTGAGTTTACATCATCTGTAGTAAACCAACCTGTATCGCCACCTTTATTTGCATTATTATCCATGGAATATTGGTTAGCAAGTGCATTAAACGGAATACCATTATTATACTTCTTAATTAGCGTTTCTCGTAATGTATTGATACTTTCTAAACTATATTCATTACCGTCTAAAAAGATATAAGAAACCCTATGGTACGTATTTTTTGTTTTTTCTAAAATTTTATATAGTATTTTTTCTGATGCAGCCTTTTCAGATTTTACCTGTCCTTTTTCTAATTTAAAAAGGGTTTTTGCAAGTTGTGTTTTGTGTTTTGCTTCATTAAAGGTGAATATTTTACTATTAAACGCATATTTGTCTTTTACAAATTGTTTTGCTTGCTCATGTGTTTCAATACTCGAAAGTGTTGCTTCTGTGCTAGTTTGAGCATTCATCACTAATAGAGATGCAGAAAAAATGAAAGTAAGTAGGTATTGTTTCATGGTATTATATTTAAAGTTTTTCAAATTTAAATTTTTAACCACGTTGTAAGTTTTCATACTTAAGAAGTTTTTAAGAATTTATTGTTTACAACTTTAAAATCCCCAATAATTTGGAGATAATAATTTAACTTAATTTTTATATTAGATTAGGGATTTCTTTAATAAAAAAAAGAGGTGCTAATCGTGTTATGCAACAAATTCTAAATCTTCAATCTTGCTGAAGCCATAATATCTTGTGCTGCAAAATCTCCCTCTAAAAACTTTAAATATCCAACAACAGCAATCATAGCAGCATTATCTGTAGTGTATTCAAATTTAGGCACATAGGTTGTCCAGCCAAATTTTTGCTCTCCAGCTTTTAATGCGTTTCTAATACCAGAATTTGCAGAAACACCACCGCCAATAGCAATATGTGTAATGCCTGTTGTTGCTGTAGCTTTTTTTAGTTTATCAATTAAAATACCAATAATTGTGTATTGAATAGAAGCACAAATATCGTTAAGGTTTTCTTCAATAAAATTAGGGTTTGCTTTAGTTTGTTTTTGTATAAAGTAAAGTATAGCGGTTTTTAAACCAGAAAAGCTAAAGTTTAATCCATCAACTTTTGGCTTAGTAAAAGCGAATGCCTTTGGATTACCTAACTGTGCACGTTTATCAATTTCTGGTCCTGCTGGATAGCCTAAGCCTAAAATCTTTCCGCTTTTGTCATAAGCCTCACCAACAGCATCATCTATGGTTTCACCAATTACAGTTATGTCAAAATAATTTTTAACATGTACTATTTGGGTGTGGCCACCAGAAATAGTCATGGCTAAAAATGGAAATGGCGGTGATGCAAAATCGGCTTCTTCTATAAAATGTGCTAATATGTGTGCTTGCATATGGTTAACATCAATTAGAGGGATGTTTAAACCATAGGCTAACGATTTTGCAAAAGATGTGCCTACTAGTAAACTTCCCATTAACCCAGGGCCTCTTGTAAATGCAATAGCGCTAAGTTGGTTTTTTGTAATTCCAGCTTTTTGTAGCGCTTGGTCAACAACAGGAACAATATTTTGTTGGTGCGCTCTAGAGGCTAATTCTGGTACTACACCACCATAATCCTCATGTATTTTTTGACTAGCAACAACATTGCTTAAAACCTTACCATTATGCATAACAGCAGCAGATGTATCATCACAAGACGACTCAATACCAAGAATATAAATATTTTGTTTAGCCATTACTAAATATTAGGCACAATAATTGTTAATTTTGGAAACAAGATAAATAACCAATTTTTGTTATAATTTTACAACTACAAAATTAGGTATTATTTCAGTATTATTATCCTAAGTGTTGTGTTAAGTTATTAATTGTTTAATTAATTTGAAGTATTAAAAAAGCACTCAAAATATTATATAAAGTTTTAGCAATAATACTATTGTTATTTATCATTTTGGTACTTGTGCTTTCTATTCCTGCAGTACAAACACGTTTGGGTAAATATGCCACCAATCGCCTAAATAAAGCGTTTAAAACTAATATTAATATAGAGAAAGTAGGGTTACAGTTTAATGGTGATGTTGAACTAAAAAATATATATGTTGAAGATTATAAACAAGATACACTAATAAATATACGAGAACTCAATACCTCAATTTTAAGTTTTTCAAATATTATAAACAGTCAACTTATCTTTGGAGATATCGATGTTAAAGATTTGGTTTTTAATATCAAAACCTACAAAAATCAATCAAACACTAATCTTGATGTCTTTGTTAAAAAGTTTGAAAGTGATAATCCTAGAAAAAGCGGCACTAATTTTTTGTTATCATCTAGTGATGTTTCTATTTATAACAGCACGTTTAGATTATTAGATGAAAATAGAGAAACCACTAAAATTTTAGAGTTTGAAGACTTAAATATAAACGCTACAAAATTTTTAATTGATGGAAGCGATGTTAGTGCGCGCATAAATACATTATCGTTTAGAGATACCAGAGGCGTAGTCGTTAAAAATTTAATGACCAATTTTAAGTATACCCTGTCGCAAATGACGTTTGATAATTTGGAGGTAAAAACTGATAATTCGACACTAAATGGCGACTTAAAATTTTTGTATAAGAGAGAAGACTTTAAGTATTTTACTAACAAAGTAATAGTAGAAGCTTCATTTAACGAATCTACTATTTTAATGGATGAATTAAATACATTTTACAATGAATTTGGGCAAAATCAGCAAACTAATTTTAGTGTAGATATCTCAGGTACGCTTAATAATTTACAAACTAAAAATTTAAAATTAAGCACAAGTAGCAACACCAAAGTATATGGGGATATTATATTTAAAAATCTATTTAGTAAAGCGTCAAACGATTTTTTAATGGATGGTAAATTCACCAATCTTACATCTACTTATAAAGATTTAAAAGCTTTGTTACCAAACGTTTTAGGGGCTGCAATACCTTCATCTTTTGATAATTTGGGTGAATTTACAATTACTGGAATATCAAAAGTTACAGCATCTGAAGTTGATGCCAATTTACAAATGAATACAGAATTGGGGTTTGTAAATTCTGATTTACACATTACTAAAATTAATGACATTGATAATGCTACATATAATGGTAGAATAGTTTTAGATACTTTTAATTTAGGAAGCTTTATTAATGATGCTAAAGTTGGCAAGGTATCATTGGATATGAAAGTAAATGGCAAGGGCTTTTTAGCAGAAACTATTGATACTGAAGTAAAAGGTGATGTTTATCAATTAAATTACAATAATTATAATTATACTAAAACTCAGGTTTCAGGAAAAATTAAAAACAAAATTTTTGATGGTATTTTATTAGTAAACGACACTAATTTAAAACTAAAATTTAACGGATTAATTGATTATTCTGAAACTGTAAATAAATACGATTTTGAAGCCGAAGTAGACTATGCCGATTTAAACAAACTCAATTTTGTAAAAAAAGATAGTATTTCTATTTTTAAGAGTACTGTTAATATGAATATGAATAGCAGTAGTCTTGATGATGCATACGGTAAAATTACATTTAGAAACACATCCTACAAAAACCAAAATGATACTTATAAGTTTGATAGTTTTAAAATTGAATCTCGTTTTCAAGAAAAAACACGCTATATAAACATTGATTCGCCAGATATTATAAAAGGCGGTATAAGTGGAGAGTTTTCAGTTAAAGATATCGTTAAGCTACTAGAAAACTCAGTTGGTAATATTTATACAAATTACAAACCTCATGAAGTTGCTAATAACCAGCGTATAAATTTTAATTTTAGTATTTACAATAAAATAATTGAGGTTGTTTACCCAGAAGTTGAGCTAGGAAAAAACACGTTTATTCGTGGCAGTATTCAAAGTGATGCTGATAAATTTAGGCTAACATTTAAATCACCACAAATAAAATTATTAAATAATTTTGCAAAAGACATAGAGCTTCAGGTTGATAATAGCAATCCGCTTTTTAATACATACATAGAGGTTGATAGTATCAATACAAATTTTTATAATGCTTCAAAATTCAGCCTTATTAATGCTACAGTTAATGATACGCTTTTTATGCGCTCTGAATTTACTGGAGGAAAGCGTAATAATGATAAATTTAATTTAAGTTTTTATCACACGATAAACGAAAAAAATAATTCTGTTATAGGCTTTAAAACCTCTGATGTAGTTATTAAAAATTACAAGTGGCTTATTAATTCTGCAAACGACAGATTTAATAAAATTTCATTTAATAAAGATTTCTCCTCCGTAGATATAAATCAATTTAATATTAATCATGGTACAGAAAGAGTAACATTATCTGGTTTTATAAAAGATTCTACAGAAAAAGATTTAAAATTAAAGTTTAAAGATATTCGACTATCAAAAATAACCCCAGATATAGATAGCCTTAAACTTAACGGAATAGTAAATGGTAAGTTGGATATACTCCAAAAAAATGGCGCTTATCTACCAAATTCTACAGTAATTGTAGAAAATCTTAAAGTAAATAATTTTCCGTTAGGAGATTTTAATGCCCAAATTATTGGCAATAGAGATTTATCTAAATACAATGTAGATGTAAGTATTATAGATGAAGTAAAGAGTACGTTTTCGGCAATGGGCGATATAGATGTTCGCAGAAATAGATCAAAAATAGATGTTGATTTAGAATTTGATAGATTTAATTTAAGCCCTTTAAATCCATTACTATCTGGTGTTTTATCAAATATTAGAGGGCTAGCTACAGGGAATGCTAAAATAATTGGAGATTTAAAAAAACCAGATATAATTGGCGAATTGGACGTAGATAAAGGAGGCTTTACAATACCGTATTTAAATGTAGATTATCAATTAAACGAAAACGCCAAAGTTGGTTTAAACAATCAAAGCTTTTTATTTAACGAGATACAACTTAAAGACACGAAATATAATTCTAGAGCGCAATTAAATGGTAAGCTAAGTCATATTAATCTGTCTAACTGGAGGCTAGATTTGGGTTTATCTACAAATAGGTTTTTAGTTTTAGATACAAAAGAAACCGAAGAATCTCTATATTATGGTACAGGTTTTATTGGTGGTAATGCTAATATTTATGGGCCAACAGAGGCTTTGGTGATACGTGTGGTAGGCGAAACAAAAAAAGGAACCGTATTTAAAATACCGCTAAGTGATACAGAATCGTTTGGTGATAATTCATTTATACACTTTATTACACCGCAACAAAAAGAAGCGAGAGAAAAAGGAGAAGCATTCGTTTTAAATGATGTTCAAGGATTAGAATTGGATTTTGATTTAGATGTTACCCAAGACGCAGAATTAGAAATTATAATAAATAAAGAAACTGGGCATGCCTTAAAAGGTAGGGGTGTTGGTGGCTTACTAGTAGAAATAAACACAAACGGTAAATTTGATATGTGGGGCGATTTCTCCGTATTTGAAGGGGTTTATAATTTTGCTTACGGTGGCTTGGTACAAAAACAGTTTATTGTGCAACCAGGTGGAACTGTAGCTTGGGAAGGCGATCCGCTTAAAGCACAAATTAACATGTTAGCTACTTATAAAACACAAACTAACCCATCTCCGCTTTTAGATAATCCCATAAACAGAAGTATTCCTGTGGAGTTAAATATTGCTTTAAATGGCGATTTAGAACGACCAGATCCTAGTTTTGATTTTGAATTTCCAAATGCAAATTCAACTATTAAATCTGAGCTACAATATAGGCTCGATTCTGATTCTGAAAAACAAAATCAAGCCCTTTATTTCTTAGCCACAGGAGGTTCATTTCAAAATAGAGGCTCTGGAGAGCTTAACGTGTCAGGTACTATTGCAGAACGTTTAAATGGTATTGTAAATGGTATTTTTACTAGTGAAGATGGTAAAATTAATTTTGGATTTAATTATGAAGCCGGCCAAAACCGACCAGATTATCAAACAGATGATAGGGTAGTGGCTACATTTCAAACTCAAATTAATGATAAAGTATTTTTTAATGGTAGCGTTGGTGTTCCCGTAGGTGGCGCTGGAGAAACACAAACTGTTATTGCGGGAGATTTAGAAATTAACTTTTTATTAAATGATGATGGTACACTATCAGCCAAAGTATTTAACAGAGAAAATAACATACAAAGTTTTGGACAAAATATTGGGTATACTCAAGGTGTAGGTTTATCATATAATGTAGATTTTGATACCTTTAAAGAGTTAATACGTAACTTATTTAAAAAGAAACCGCAATCAGATAAAACTTCGGCAACTGATGCACAAAATAACGAAGCTAGTGCGCTTCCTAATTTTATTACGGTAAAATCCTCTAAAAAAGGAGATTAATAGAATATATCTTCATAAATTTTGATAATAATTCAAGCTTTTTTGCTTACTAAAACGTTATAGTTTTATTAAAGCATTAAAATATGATATATGTTACATAAATATGGTTTTTGTTTAGTAATTTTACCATATAATAAAGGATTTAATGTCAAAAGAAATAAAGAAAATAGGTGTTTTTACTTCTGGAGGAGATTCTCCAGGGATGAATGCCGCAGTTCGCTCAGTAGTGAGGGTTTGTGCATATCATAATATAGAATGTATTGGTATATACAGAGGTTATGAAGGTATGATGACTGGAGATTTTGAAGTTATGGGCCCTAGAAGTGTAAAAGGTATCATTAACAAAGGTGGTACTATATTAAAATCTGCACGCTCTAAAGAATTTAGAACTAAAGAAGGTAGACAAAAGGCTTATGACCAATTAATAAAAGCTGAGATTGATGCTTTAGTTGCTATTGGTGGTGATGGTACTTTTACAGGAGCCATGATTTTTAATGAAGAATTTGATTTTCCAGTAATGGGTATTCCTGGAACTATAGATAACGATATTTTTGGAACCTCTCATACCTTAGGCTTTGATACAGCACAAAATACAGTAGTTGAAGCTATTGATAAAATTAGAGATACCGCAAGTTCTCATAACAGATTGTTTTTTATCGAAGTTATGGGTAGAGACGTTGGGCATATTGCACTAAATGTTGGTATTGCTGGTGGGGCCGAAGAGATTTTAATTCCTGAGGAAGATTTAGGATTAGATCGTTTGGTGGAATCTTTAAATAAAAGTAGGAAATCAGGAAAATCATCAAGTATAGTAATAGTTGCTGAAGGTGATAAAATAGGGAAAAATATTTTTCAGCTTAAAGAATATGTAGACGAAAACATGGAAGGCTACGATGTTAGAGTTTCTGTTTTAGGCCATATGCAACGAGGCGGTTCGCCATCATGTTTTGATAGAGTACTTGCCAGTAGAATGGGTGTAAAAGCTGTGGAATCTTTAATGGAAGGTAAAACCAACTATATGGTAGGTTTAATGAATAATGTTATGGAATTAACACCTTTAGACAACGCTATTAAAGGAAAATCAAAAATAAATTTAGAATTACTTCGTGTATCAGATATCATGAGCACATAAACATTAATACATAATTAACATGTCAAAATTAAAAATTGGAATTAACGGATTTGGTAGAATAGGTAGAATTGCTTTTAGAGTAGCAGCTTCTAGACCAGATATTGAAATAGTTGGAATAAATGATTTATTAGATGTTGAGCATTTAGCTTACTTATTAAAATACGATTCTGTTCATGGAAGATTCGACGGTACAGTTGATACCAAAAATGGTAATTTAGTAGTAAATGGTAATGAAATTAGAATTACTGCTGAGCGTAATCCAGAAGATTTAAAATGGGATGCCGTTGGTGCTGAGGTTGTATTAGAATGTACTGGAATTTTCATTACATTAGATAAAGCACAAGCACACATTAAAGCAGGTGCTAAAAAGGTTGCAATTTCTGCACCTTCTGCAGATGCACCAATGTTTGTAATGGGTGTAAACCACACTAAAATTACAGCAAACGATACTATCGTTTCTAATGCTTCTTGTACTACTAACTGTTTAGCGCCACTAGCTAAAGTTATAAATGATAAATTCGGTATTGCAGAAGGTTTAATGACAACTGTACACGCAGCTACTTCTACGCAATTAACTGTAGATGGACCATCTAGAAAGAATTATAGATTAGGGCGTTCTGCGGTTTCTAATATTATCCCTTCATCAACTGGAGCTGCAAAAGCAGTAGGTAAAGTAATTCCTGAATTAAACGGTAAGCTTACAGGTATGGCATTTAGAGTACCTACTCCAGATGTTTCTGTCGTAGATTTAACATGTCGTTTAGAAAACCCAGCGTCTTTTGATGATGTTAAAGCAGCTCTTAAAGAAGCTTCTGAAAACGAATTGAAAGGTGTTTTAGGATATACTGAAGAAGGTGTTGTTTCTCAAGATTTTGTATCTGAGCCAAGAACAAGTGTTTTTGATGCTGGAGCAAGTATTGGTTTAAATGACGGATTTATTAAACTAATTTCTTGGTATGATAATGAGTTTGGTTATTCTACTAAACTTATTGATTTAGCACAACATATTGGTTCAATCTAATAAAAATAATAACTATAAAACTCCGCAAGTATACTTGCGGAGTTTTTTTATCTTTTAACTTATGATTTTAATTGTTGATAGTGGCTCTACAAAGTCCGATTGGTTAGCTGTAGATAATAATGGCAATAAATTAATGCCTAAGGTGCGAACAAAAGGACTTAATCCTGCTATATTAAGTGAGAAAAAGCTATATAAGACAATTAAAAAGAGTGATGAGCTTATCTCTAATAGTGAAAAAGTAACACATGTGTTTTTTTACGGTGCTGGGTGTGGTACAGAAAATCCAAGAGCATTGTTAACTGGAGTTTTAAAAGATATATTCCCCAATGCTGAAGTATCAGTAAACGAAGATACCTTGGCGGCAGTTTATGCTACAATTAGTCACCCAAAAGAAGCTGCTGTGGTATGTATTATGGGTACAGGCTCTAATTGTAGCTACTATGATGGGGAAATATTACACCAACGTGTAGATTCTTTGGGTTATATCCTTATGGATGACGCATCTGGTAATTATTATGGTAAAGAATTGATTAAAGATTTTTATTACGGTCATATGCCCGAAAATATTAAAATTGCATTTGGTGCGAAATATAATATGGAATCTGATTTTATAAAATATAATCTTTACAAGCAACCAAGTCCTAATGCTTATCTAGCTAATTTTGCGGAATTTATGTTTCTTCAAAAAGATTCAGATTATATCGTAGAACTTATTAAAAATGGGATAAGACAGTTTGCGAAAAATATGATTTTTCAATACGGTGAAGAGTTAAAAACTGTACCTGTGCATTTTGCAGGTTCTATTGCATATTTTTCTAGAAAAGAAATTGAAGAAGTAGGCGAAGAAATGGGCTTTAAAGTTGGTAATTTTGAACGTAGACCTATTGATGGTTTAGTACCGTTTCACACAAAAAACTTATAAATAATTGTTTAGGTAATAGCGTAGAATATGAATACACATCTTGTAATTTATATTTCTAATACAGAACCTAAAAAACAGCTTATTACTACAATTACAACCGGAAAGTTATTTCCAGAATTAGCATCTCTAAAAGGTGCTATTTTTTCTGATATTACTATTAATACATTTATTGAAAAAGAAATACAACATCAACAGTATGATGTTAAAACTTCAACTAAAAACAGTTTACAAAATTCTTCTGAAGGCGAAAGAAAGCGAGCCTTATTAAACCATATATTAACAGGGAAAATTCCCGATTATTTAATTTTAGACAATCCTTTTGACTGCTTAGATATAGATACACAATCTAAAATAAATCAGTTGATAACTGATATATCCTTTAAAACACGAATCATTCAAATCGCAACACGAAAACGTGATTTCTTGCCATTCATTAATACTATTTATACTATTGAAAACGATAGTTTAACTCCATATACTAAAAATGAACAAGAGAGCTCTAATTATTTCGTTAAAGCACTGCCAAAACCGTATAAAATAGAGTATGATGGGTTTAAAACTTTAATCTCATTGCGTAATCTTAATCTTAGTTATAATGAAACTCCTATTCTAAATAATGTATCTTGGGATATTAAGCCAAATGAGTTTTGGCAACTTATAGGGCCAAACGGATCGGGAAAAAGCACCATACTGTCTTTGATATCAGGAGATAACCCAAAAGGATTTATGCAAAACATGACGTTATTTGATATGAAAAAGGGTAGTGGTGAAAGTGTTTGGGATATAAAAAAGCATATTGGGTTTTACTCATCAGAAATGTTACGCGGTTTTAAAAGAAAAGATTCTATAGAAAGTATGATAGTTTCTGGTTTTTTAGATTCTATAGGACTGTATAAGTATCCAACCGAGGTACAACTAAAAATTGCCAGAGAATGGATAGCTCTTTTAAATATGACAGCCTTAAAAGACAAAAGTTTTCATTACTTGTCTAATGGTCATAAACGACTAGTATTGATCGCAAGAGCTATGGTTAAACATCCACCGCTTCTTATCTTAGATGAGCCAACAAATGGACTAGACGACCAAGATGCCAAAATATTTTCAGAATTAATTAATAAAATTGCTAAAGAAAGTAGCACATCAATAATTTACGTGTCTCATAGAAAGGAAGATTATATCACACCAGATTTTATTTACCAACTTATTCCCAGTTCGACAGGTTCTAAAGGTGAAATTTTAAAAAATTAAATAAAATATTTACGTACTATAAACTGTATTTTCTTGTTCAGCAACTCTAATAAATGTTGTACGCTTTGTTAATTCTTTTAATCTAGATGCGCCTACATAAGTACACGTACTGCGTAAACCACCCAAAATATCTTTTATAGTATCTTCTACAGACCCACGATAAGGTACTTTAACTGTTTTACCCTCACTAGCTCTATAATCTGCAACACCGCCAGAGTGTTTATCCATAGCAGTAGAAGAGCTCATACCATAAAATTTTTTATATGTTTTTCCATTTTTTTCAATAGTTTCTCCACCACTTTCATCATGGCCAGCAAACATACCACCAAGCATTACAAAATCTGCACCCGCACCAAATGCTTTAGCAACATCTCCTGGAGTGGTACAACCGCCATCACTTATAATTTGCCCACCTAAACCATGCGCAGCATCTGCGCACTCAATTATTGCCGAAAGTTGTGGATAACCCACCCCAGTTTTTACGCGTGTAGTACAAACCGAACCCGGACCGATACCAACTTTAACGATATCTGCGCCAGAGAGTAATAATTCTTCAACCATTTCTCCAGTAACGACATTACCTGCTATAATTACTTTTTCGGGATACCTTTCTCTAGTTTGCTTTACAAAATCAGCAAAATATTCAGAATACCCATTAGCAACATCAATACATATAAATTGTAGTTTAGGATTTGTCTCAATAGTGTTTGCCAATCGTATAGCATCTTGCGCTCCAATACCAGTACTTATTGCGATATGATTTTCAATGTTATGTTGAGAACTACTCAAGAATTCAGACCACTCTGTAATTGTATAATGTTTATGAATCGTTGTAAAAAGATTTTCTTTTGCAAGTGTATTAGCCATCTCAAAAGTACCAACAGTGTCCATATTAGCGGCAATAATTGGAACGCCAGACCATGTATAAGGACTATGCAAAAACTTAAAAGTACGTTGCAAACTCACTTCTTTTCTACTTTTTAAGGTTGATCGCTTAGGACGTATCATCACATCTTTAAACCCTAACTTAATATCATATTCAATACGCATTCGTTATTATTTTAGTTTCATTCAAAATTAAAGTTTTAATTCCTGTAATCGAAATTATTTTTAATATGAACCAATAGTTGATATTCTTTCGTATATTTATTTTTAATCTAATTTCTAGTTATGACTTTCCCCCCTAAATCTAAAACTGGCTTTAAACTATGGGTTTTTGGTGCCTTTTTTGGGATATTCCTTCTAGGAGTTTTATTTATCATTGGTAAATATATACCAAATAATCCCGATTTTTTCTCTATTTATTCTCTGCTCATATTTATCCTATTAGTTGTTGTTACTATAGCATTGTTTTATGTTATTAAATTTCAGATTAACAATCATATCATAGAATCTTATCTTAATGACAAGATTAAAACGCTAGAATACGAATTAGAAAAATCTAAAGAATCTTCAGATTACAAATCTATATATCTAGAAAATATTAGTCACGAAATACGTATTCCTTTAAGTACAATTTTAGGAATGATTAGAATGTTGAAGAGTACTGAACTTGACATAGATCAAACAGCACAAATAGAAATTGCAGAATACTCCTCAGAGCATCTTCTTCAACTTATAAATATGATTTTAGACAATTCTAAAGGAGTTGAAACAGATTTAGAATTAGAGCATATACCGATAAATTTAGGTGTAGACTTTAATAAGTTATTTAAAATATTTGAATATCAAGCTTGGGAAAAAGGTTTAGAGTTTGAGTATGAGTTCTCAACTAACAAGAAAAACGATTTTTTAGTATTAGGTGATTTGGCAAAAATCCAACAAGTCCTCATTAATTTAATAAACAATGCTATTAAGTTTACTAATAATGGTAAAATAAAAGTTACTATAGATCATACTGTTACGTATGATAATCTTCAAGTTATTTCGTTTTACATCAAAGATTCTGGAATAGGCATGAGTAAATATGATCTTGAACATGCCTTTAGTACGCTAAATGAAAGACATGAAAACGATTTGAAACATTATGGCGGTTTCGGGATAGGACTTTCAGTCACAAAAAGACTAATAGAACTTATGGGCGGTAAACTAAAGTTTGAGAGTAAACAAAACGAAGGCTCAACATTTTATTTTAGTTTACAATTACAAAAAACATTAAATGTAATTGACGAACCACCAAAAGAAAAACCAATTTTACTAAATAAATTTGATTACAGATTTAATATACTTGTGGCCGAAGATAATATCATGAATCAAAAAGTTATCAAATTTTTATTAGAACAACACGGTGCTCAGTGTACATTTGTTACTAATGGTTTAGATGCTGTAAACCTGTATAAAGTTATAAATTATGATATGATTTTTATGGATATATACATGCCTAAAATTAATGGATACGAGGCTACTAAAATCATAAAAAATTCTGATAAATTTGCAAATAACAATATTCCTATAATAGCTATTTCTGCTAGTGCATTTGAAGAAGACATCACTAAAGCTATGGATGCTGGTGTAGATGAATTTTTAGCAAAACCTATAGACAATAAAAAGTTAACAGCAATATTAAAAAAGTTTGCTCCAAAAAGCGAGGGACAAGTTTTGTAAAGATTATTTAGCGGCTATCATACTAATTTCAACATTTACATTTTTTGGTAATTTTGACACTTGTACAGTTTCTCTTGCTGGCGCAGTTTCGTCACCAAAATAACTGCCATAAACTTTATTGATCGCAACGAAATTATCCATATCAATAATAAATATTGAAGATTTCACAACATCTGTAAACGAATAATTTGCTGCATCTAAAACAGCTTTTAAATTTTCCATTACTTGCTTAGTTTCTGATATAATGTCATCTAAAACTAATGTATTAGTTTCTGGATTAATTGCAATTTGTCCAGACAAGTATAAAGTACCCTTACATAAAACAGCTTGATTATATGGTCCTAACGGATTAGGTGCGCTATTGGTATTAATTATAGTTTTCATTATACAATAGTTAAAACATTACACAAAAATGCTAAGTTATAGAGTTTGATCTGGCTGCCTTCGTTGCTCATATTTTAAATCTTTAAGTATACTTGATTTTATACCTATAAAGAAATTCCATGAACTCCTAGAGCTAAATGGCACCCAGCTAAAATTCATTCTCCAACTTAATAAATCGCGTTCAAAACGTAATTGAGTAAAGGTAAATCCGTTATTTCTAAAATCATATCCAGAAGAGCCACCAACAGACCATTTAGGCGACAACTCAATATCTCCAGAAAACATTAAAGAATGAGACGATATTTCACTATTACGCCTTTGATTAGAATAATTTACGGCGTACGCTAATCTTAAGCTCCAAGGCACCTTAAAATTATAAAACTTATTGTCTTTATCCTCATTATCTTCATCTTTATCAGCATCAAACCGTTTACTAGTATAGTCTTCAGAACGTCCAAATAAATCATCTGCACGACCTCCGTTTCTTAAATTCTCTTCTGTACTCGCATCTCTTTCATTATCTTTTTTCTTGTTGTCTCCAGATCCTCCAGAAAGGGAATAACTCATATTAACATTAGCACTTGTTAACCTAAAAAGGCTCCCGTTATTATCTATATTAAACCTGTCTATTCTTCTATTATTATTATCAAGTGCATAAGGGTCTAATGTTGCGCTAAAATTCACACTCAATTTATTATCAAAAAACTGCGTTCCACCGTTCATCCTAACGGGACTCCATTGTAAAGAGTCTCCTGCAAAATTATAAGCCGTTGAGAAATTTAAATTATTAAGCAATTTTATTTTTTTCGGATCAGTTTTAGTGCTGTCCTTATCTCTTACCTTTGCTTCAAAATTATTTGAAAGCGATATTCCCATGGAACTAGAAAAATTATTGCTAGGTACTCCGAATAAACTCTGCTCAAATCGGGTAAACTCTTCAATTTCCCTTTCGTTAGTAGTTGTACCGTTAGCATCAATTATAAAATCACCATCATAAGTGTCGTAAAATTTATCAAAAGCAGGATTTATGTTATAGCTTATAGAAGGACGCATAACGTGCCTAATTGCCTTTATTCTTTTATCTTCACCTTTTTTCTCAAAATTAAACATACCGTAAATTGTGGTACCAATACTAGTACTAAAATTATAGGTTCTATAAGAATCAAAGCCCTTTATAGTATCTGTTATAATTTCTCTATTTTCAATATCAAAACGCCTATCAATAGTATTAAACGTCCACACTTCGTTAAAATTACTACTCGCACTAACACTAAAATGTTTAAATAATTTAAAGTTAGTGCTTAACGGTATAGAATGTTGAAAACCTGCTTTAGCATCATCAAACATTTCTTTAGTAAAGAATAAAGAATCGGTTGTTTGAATTCTATTCTCGCCTCGAACATTATATTGAAAGTTAATATTTTGAATAATACCCTTTTTTGTACCTGCTTTTGGAGCAAAAGGAAAAATACGCCCCATATTTCCTTGAAAGGTAGGAAGCGTCATATTAATTTGTTGTGTTTGGGTGTTTTGAGAATGTGTTGCAGTAACACTAAAATCTACTTGCGGTTCACCTTGAAATGTTTTAGAATAAGACACAGATGATGCTAATGTATTATTTAAAAAAGCTCCTGTTGTAGCTTGATTTAACGATGCTCTAAAAAAGGTACTACTTCCTAAATTTACCGAAGCTGAAAAACGTGAGTTTGGATTAGCCTTAGCATCTTGACTATGAGACCATCTAATATTATATACTGTGGTTTGCGCAAAATCTGGAAAACCACGCTCACTAGTTAACAGGTTTTCATATCTAAAGCCAAAATTACCTCTAAATTTGTATTTTAAAGCATAAGTGCTTTCTGCTCTCACACCATAGCTACCGTTGGTGTAATAATCTCCCATAAGCGCCAAATCAACATGCGGACTAATAGCAAAATAATAACCGCCATTTTGTAAAAAATAACCCCGCTCATTTTGTTCGCCAAAAGTAGGTATTAGTACTCCAGATGCAGCATTGTTTTCTGGTCGCTGTGGAAAAAAACTAAAAGGCATCCATATAGGAGTTGGCACATCATAAAAATACATTTGTGCAGGCCCTGTAACAATCTTCTTTTTAGGAACAATTTTGGCGCGTTTAAGTAAAATGTAATATTCTGGATCTTCTAAATTCTCAGCTGTAGTATATTTAGCATTTTTAATAAAGTAAACAGAATCATTTTCTTTTTTTGTGATTTTAGCAATAACAGTACCTTCACCTTGTTCTGTTACGCTGTTATAAATTAAAGCTTTTTGAGATTGTGTATTAAATAAAATAGAATCTGGCTTTACAATATTCCCACCTTGATCAAAAACAGGAGCTTGTGTATAAGTTCCTGAAGAGTCTATTATACCTCTTGCATAAACCTCATTTTTTTTATAATCTATAGTAATATCTCCAGCCTTTATATTTAAATCACCATAAGTAATTTCGGCTTCATTATAAAGGTATAGCTTTTGTTTTCGTTGGTTTAATGATGTATAGTCTCTAGCCTTATAATCCACAATATTTTCTAAAAAAGCCTTCTTTTTAGGTTTTATAGAATCTACTACAACAGTATCCTTGGCTATTTCAGGAAGTTCTAGTTTTAAATTGCCATCATTACTTTTAACAACTGTATCCTCCTTTTTTTCGGGTTTAGCCTCAATTTGCGCTCCCTTTTTTGGAATATCCTGTGCAAAGCTAAAAGTGTTAATAAACACTGTAAAACTCAATGCTAAAAGTATTTTAAATTGGTTTGTACGCAATGCTTTTAAATGTATTTTTGTAAAAGTATGGCTCGGTTTTTGAAATGTCAAAACTACATATATTTTTTTGGCTTTAATTTATATTTCTTTAGAAAAATTTTCATTAGAAATAAACCGATTTAATTAACCGTTTTAACCATGTGCAAGGTATCAAAAACCAAGCCTTTTTAGGTGAAATTAAATTATAGATTTAAAATTTAACAATTACCTCATGAAAACGAACAAAATTTTAGGTTTCGTATATTTTATTATAGTATTAACATATGTACCATATAGTAATGCTCAAGTAAAGGATAAATTTGTGGTGGTTTTAGATGCTGGTCATGGCGGCAAAGACCCAGGTAACCTAGGGAATGGTTACAAAGAAAAAGATATTGCATTAAAAGTAGTTTTAGAAGTTGGTAATCAACTAAAAAAAAATCCAGATATAAAAGTAGTATACACTAGAAAAAAGGACGAGTTTATTGATTTATTTGTAAGAGGAAAAATAGCTAATAGAGCAAAAGCAGACCTATTTGTATCTGTGCATTGCGATTCTCACACAACCCAAGCCTATGGCGCAGGCACATTTGTACTAGGTTTACATAGAAACAAAACAAACTTTGAAGTTGCTAAAAAGGAAAACTCTGTAATTTTTATGGAGGATGACTACAAAAAAAATTACGCTGGCTTTAATCCTAACGCACCAGAAGACGCCATTTCAATTATATTAGGTTTAGAAGAGTATTTAGACCAAAGTATCTATTTGGCTAGTTTAATTCAAGATAATTTTGTGAACCTTAAACGTAAAAACAGAAAAGTAAAACAAGCTGGTTTTATAGTGTTACACCAAACAGTTATGCCCAGTGTTTTGGTAGAACTAGGGTTTCTCACAAATAACAAAGAAGGGAAATACTTAAACTCTAAAAAAGGACAGTTACAAATGTCTCATTCTATTACTGATGCTATTCTAAAATATAAAAAATCAATCGATTTAAATATAGTAAACGATGTTAAATCTCCTATCATAATAGATGATAAAGCACTTGAATTTGAAGGAGTTCTTTTTAAAGTCCAAATTGCTGCTAGCTCTAGAAAGTTAGAACCAAAGCCATATAATTTTAAAGGTTTATCAAATATATCTAGAACCCATCAAGGTAATATTTATAAATATTATCATGGCAATACATCAGATTATAATAAAGCAAAAGCTTTAGTAAAAAATGCTAAAGCCAAAGGCTATACAACTAGTTTTTTAGTAGCTTTTAAAAATGGTGATAAAATTCCGTTAGCAGATGTGTTAAAAACAAATTCGAATTAGTAAGTTCCTATCTAAATTTATTTTAACTTTGTTGTAAAAGATAGACAATTTGAAGATTTCAAGAGAAGTAAAAGTTGGTGCGTTAGTCATTTCAGGTATCGTACTTTTTATCTACGGCTTTAATTATTTAAAAGGTAAAGACCTTTTAAATTCATCCGACACATTTTATACTGAGTATCAAAACGTTGAAGGCTTAGTACCATCAACACCAGTTACTATTAACGGACTAAGTGTCGGTAAAGTAACCGAAATTGATTTTAAAGGTGATGGTTCTGGAAAATTAGCCATAACGTTGATGGTGAATAGTGATTTTGAGTTTTCTAAAAATAGTAGAGCAGAATTATACGAAACGGGATTAATAGGTGGTAAGGCTATAGCTATCATTCCTGCATTTGATAACGCAGAAAACGCAAAAGATGGTGATAAATTATCAGGAACAGTAAAAGCTGGATTAACAGATTTGGTAAACCAACGTTTAACACCATTACAAGAAAAAATTGAAGTAATGATGGTAGATGCAGATTCTCTTCTATCAAACGTTAATGAAGTTCTCGATGTAGAAACCAAAGTAAGCTTAAGGTCTAGTATTTCTGGGTTAAATGACATTATTCAAAATTTTAAAAAAACATCTAATTCGCTCAATGGTTTGGTAGCCAGTAATGAAGAAAAATTAAGTAATACTTTAGAAAACGTAGATAAAATATCTGCAAATTTATCTAAAACTACCGACCAACTAGCAGAAGCAGATTTATCGCAAACCATTAAAAGTTTAGAAACCACAATTCAAAATTTTAATACCATAAGCGCCAAAATAGAAAACGGTGAAGGTTCTATTGGAAAATTACTTAAAGACGAAGGGTTGTATAATAATTTAGAAGGTGCAAGTTTACAATTAGAGCAGTTGTTGGAAGATATGAAACTAAACCCCAAACGTTACGTACACTTTTCATTATTCGGAAAAAAGGCAAAGCGTTACGATGCAGAGGGTAACGAAATTAAAGACTAAAACTAAACTTAACTATGAATTATTTGCCAAATATTGCGTTTGCCATAGCTTTAATTTTAGGTGTAGGCTATTTTACAAAAAACATAAAAAAGCTAGTTCGCAACATCAAATTAGGAAACGATGTTGATGCCAGTGATAATAAATCAGAGCGTTGGAAAAACGTTGTAAACATTGCCCTAGGCCAAAGTAAAATGGTACGCAGACCCATTTCGGGGCTTTTACATGTTGTAGTTTACGTTGGCTTTATCATTATAAATATTGAAGTTTTAGAGATAATTATAGACGGTATTTTTGGCACACATCGTATAGGTTTAAGTGTATTATCAACTTCAGTTTACGGGTTTTTAATTGGCACATTCGAGATTTTAGCTTGTTTAGTATTATTAACAGTAATTATTTTTTGGATAAGACGAAACGTTTTAAAGCTAGCGCGCTTCATGAAAAGCGAAATGGAAGGATGGCCTAAAACAGATGGTAATTTAATTCTATATTTCGAGGTCGTATTAATGACGCTCTTTTTAGTCATGAACGCTACAGATGTGACTTTTCAAGACTTAAACTCAGGAAATGTAGTAAGTCAATACATAGCGCCATGGTTTTCTGGCTTATCAGAATCTACGTTACATAGTGTAGAGAGAACCGCATGGTGGTTACATATTTTAGGCATATTAGTGTTTCTTAATTACCTATATTTCTCAAAACATTTACACATACTATTGGCGTTTCCAAACGTATTTTATGGTAGCGTTACACCTAAAGGACAGGTTAATAATTTAGAAGCTGTAACCAAAGAGGTAAAACTTATGATGGATCCAGATGCAGATCCTTTCGCTGCTCCAGCAGAAGAAGCCGATGATGAAGTTCCAGCAAAATTTGGTGCCAGCGATGTGCAAGATTTAAATAGAATTCAACTTCTAAATGCCTATACCTGTACAGAGTGTGGACGTTGTACATCGGCATGTCCTGCTAATTTAACAGGTAAAAAATTATCGCCTAGAAAAATTATGATGGACACTAGAGATAGACTAGAAGAAGTTGGTAAAAATATAGACGCTAATAACGGCGAATTTAAAGACGATGGCAAACAATTATTAGGCGATTACATTACCACCGAAGAACTTTGGGCCTGCACCACATGTAATGCCTGTGTAGAAGAATGTCCCGTTAGTATCAACCCATTATCTATAATTCTAGACATGCGGCGCTATCTCGTTATGGAGCAAAGCGCAGCACCAACAGAATTAAATAATATGATGTCTAATATAGAAAATAACGGTGCACCTTGGCCATACAATCAAATGGACAGGTTAAACTGGAAAGATGATTAATAATTAGGGCGTTACCCACAAGGGGTCGGGCTTTCGGCAGTCGCTTTTTTGTGTTGCATAGGTGCAACAACACAAAAAGAGCTTCAACAAATGCCTCAATCCCTAACGCAGCTATCGTCTAAAAACATAAAAAATCAACTATAGTATTATACTGTAATCATTAAAAGCATACACTATGAGCCAAACACTCAAAGTAAAAACAATGGCCGAATTTATGGCAGAAGGCAAACAACCAGAAATACTTTTCTGGGTAGGTTCCGCTGGTAGTTATGACGATCGCGCAAAAAAAATAACCAAAGCTTTTGTAAAAATTCTAAATGCTGCAGATGTAGATTTTGCGGTGCTAGGACAAGAAGAAAGTAGTACAGGCGATATTGCAAAACGCGCTGGAAACGAATTTCTATTTCAAATGCAAGCAGTAATGAATATAGAGTTGCTTAATGGTTACAACATAAAAAAAATAGTAACCTGCGATCCACATTCATATAACTGTATAAAAAACGAATACCCAAGTTTGGGTGGTACTTACGAGGTGCATCACCACACGCAATATATTAAAACGTTAATCGCATCTGGCCGGTTAAAAGTTACAGGTGATACCTATAAAGGGAAACGTATTACTTTTCACGATCCCTGTTATTTAGGAAGAGCCAATAATGAGTACAACGCACCTAGAGACGTATTGCAACATACCAAAGCAGATTTGGTAGAGATGAAACGCTATAAAAGTACAGCTTTATGTTGTGGTGCAGGAGGCGCTCAAATGTTTAAAGAACCAGAAAAAGGTGATAAAGATATTAACATATTAAGAACAGAAGATGCGCTAGAAACAAAACCCAATATTATTGCAACTGGTTGCCCATATTGTAATACCATGATGACAGATGGTATTAAGGCTAAAGAAAAGGAAGCAGAAATTCAGGTCTTGGATATAGCAGAATTAATTGCCAATACCGAAAACTTATAATCTTTTGCAACGCTAAAGTATAGCATTACGTTTATAAATATTTAATTTTAATACAAATTAGTAAAACCATATAATGTTAGTAGATTTTAATACACTACCAGAATCATCACGGGTTTGGATATACCAAGCTAATCGCTCTTTTACACCAGAAGAAATTAATGAAATAGAAAACAAATTAAATGTTTTTATTCAAAACTGGACAGCTCATGGTAGTGATTTACAGGCAGGACATCTAATTAAATATAAGCGATTTATCATTATAGGCTTAAATCAAAACTTAAATACTGCAACTGGATGCTCTATTGATGCATCAGTACATTTTGTACAACAATTAGAAAAAGAATATAATGTAGATTTAATGGATAAAATGAATGTGTCTTACAAGCAAGGTGAATTTATTGCCTACAAGCCATTAGTAGATTTTAAGAAGATGGCTAAACAACATGCCGTATCAAAAAACACTATTGTCTTTAATAATTTGGTAACAAATATTGCAGAATTTAATGAGAATTGGGAAGTACCTGCTAGCGAGAGTTGGCATGCTAGATTTTTATAACTCTAAATAACCTTTTTAATCACACGCAGTTTATGTGTGTGTATTTTTCTATCTACATTATAAATACCAGAATGGTCTAATCTATCAATTCTTACTTTACCATGAGCATGGATAATATAGTTATCCTTCATAATAATACCAACATGGATAATAGCGCCATCTGCGTTATCAAAAAATGCTAAATCACCAGGTTCACTTTCTTCTATAAAACTTAAAGCCTCACCTTGAGTAGCTTGCTGAGACGCATCACGTAGTAATTTATAGCCATTTAGTTTATAAACCATTTGTGTAAACCCAGAACAATCAATCCCAAAAGGTGTTTTACCACCCCATAAATACGGACTATTTAGATATAAAAAAGCAGTTTCAACTATGTTTTGTTTGTTAAGCTTATCTTGAGTAAAATTACCATCAAACTTGTGTTTTAAAAGCGATAATCCGTTTAACGTAGCACCTAATTGGATAGGGTAGAGCTGGTCATGTTCGTCCTGTATAAACTCAACCAAATCTGTAGTTAATTTAGGGTTTTCGGTATTAAGTGTAATGTAAGTGTCGGCATCAATTTCAAGATACTGTTTGTTATCTATCCAGCCCTCATATGTGTCAAATGCTAGCCTTATTTTACTCCAATGTTTACGCTTTTCAATCACCTTAAACCATTCACCATACAATACTTGCGATACCAACTCGCTTTTATCAGAGGCTTCAAATCGTAAAGGCACGATGCTTAAGTTACAAATACCGTATTGCATTAAAAACTAGGGTCTTAAATATTGGGGTTATTATTTAAAGTATAAATTATTGGATATTGAGAATACATAAAGAAATTATAAATCAACGCTCTATAACCATTGCAGAAGCACCACCACCGCCATTACAAATAGCTGCGGCACCAATTTTAGCATTATTTTGCTCTAAAACGTTTAGTAAAGTAATTAAAATTCTAACTCCAGAACACCCTAAAGGATGCCCTAAAGATACCGCACCACCATTTACATTTACGTTTTTATCATTAAGTTTTAAAATTTTCATATTTGCTAAGGCTACTACCGAAAAGGCTTCATTAAATTCAAAAAAATCGACATCGTCTTGAGAAATTCCAGCCTTAGCTAGTGCTTTTGGTAATGCTTTAGCCGGTGCTGTGGTAAACCATTCTGGTTCATGTGCAGCATCGGCGTAACCTTTTATAGTTGCTAAACTATTTAAACCAAGCGCTTCAGCTTTTGCTTTACTCATTAAAACAACAGCACCGGCACCATCATTAATAGTAGATGCGTTTGCTGCAGTTACAGTACCATCTTTAGTAAATGCAGGTCGTAAACTAGGTATTTTATCGAGTTTAACTTTAGTAAACTCTTCATCTGTATCAACAATTATTGGTTCACCACGGCGTTGAGGCACTTCAACAGGTATAACCTCATTTTTAAATTTACCAGCATCCCAAGCTGCAGCAGATCTTTTGTAAGATTGAATTGCATATGCATCCTGTGCTTCTCGAGAAAACTCATATTCTAACGCACAAGCATCCGCACAAACGCCCATAGCATTTTTATCATAAGCGTCAACTAATCCATCGCTTTGCAAACCATCAATTAAAGTGCCAGTACCAAATTTAGTACCAGTTCTCGCATATAAATAATGCGGAATTAAACTCATGTTTTCCATACCACCAGCAACTATAATTTCTGCATCACCTAAACGAATGGCTTGTACCGCATTCATTATAGCTTTCATACCAGAAGCACAAACTTTATTTACAGTTGTGCAAGGTACTGTATTGGGAATTCCAGCACCAAGAGCAGCTTGTCTAGCTGGTGCTTGACCATTACCTGCTTGCACTACGTTCCCCATAAAAACCTCGTCAACTAACTCTGGCTTTAAATTAATCTTATCTAATGCACCTTTTATGGCAACCGAACCTAATTTAGTAGCTGGTACAGTTGATAATGCACCTAAAAAACTACCTATAGGCGTTCTTACAGCAGACACAATAACAACTTCTGAATTCATATTTAAAATTTAAAATTAACTAAAGCTAAAATAATGATTTTTTAATAGATAGTATAAGGTTTAATTGGATTATAAGATTCCATAAAACCCCTAATAATTTATTACATTTGGATAATATTACCCACTTTACATGAAAGATTTTATAAATAAGCTATACAGAAATCATGCTTTGATTTACAAAGCTTTATTATTTGTATGCACCACATTTTTAATTGTGTATTTGTTTCCTAAGAGTGGGAAATTTAAATATAGTTTTGAAAGAGGTAAACCGTGGCAGTCTGAAAATTTATATGCGCCCTTTAATTTTGCTATTAAAAAGGCAGAAGATGAGCTTAATAAAGAAAAATCTAAAATACAAAATGAGGCACATTTATACTTTGATGCAGACGAAACTACAGCTTTAAACACGCTTAATGCCTACGAAAACAAATTTTATGAAACATTTCCAGATTCACTTTCGCAAACTACTTTAAACGCGCTAAAAAACTCAGGTAAAATAACTCTTGAAGAGTTATATAGTAATGGAATACTCTCTGATAACTATACGTTTGGAAATGATAGAATTGTTGAAATACTGAGTGGAAATATTAAAAAAAGCAATACGGTATATGGTAACTTGATTACCCAAAACCAAGTTAAAAGATTTATAGAAAAACGACTAAACAAACAAGGGTTAAGCAAGTATATACCAAAATTTACGTCGCTTTTTTTTGATATCATCGAGCCAAATCTCACTTTTAACAAATCTTTTACTGAAAAGGCATTACAAGACGAACTCAACAAAATATCTTACACCAGAGGAAGTGTAGAGCGTGGTACGTTATTAATTTCTAAAGGAGAGGTCGTTGAGGGCGATAAATTTCAAAAATTAAAATCGTTACAATCCGAATATGAGTCTCAAGTTTGGAATGAAGCTAATTATAATTGGATACTATTTGCATACACATTGTTAGTAGCTTTAGCGCTATTGATGCTTTTATTATTTCTTAGAAAATACAGAGTAGAAGTTTTTGAAAACAATACTAAAGTTACGTTTATTTTCTTCAATATATTATTAATGGTATTTATTACAACATTAATAGTAAACTATAACTCTGAGTATATATATGTGGTTCCGCTTTGTGTGCTTCCGCTAGTATTAAAAGCATTTTTCGATGCAAGATTAGGCATGTTTACACATGTAATAACTGTGTTGCTATTGGGCTCTATTGTACCTAATAGTTACGAGTATATGTTTTTACAAATTTTAGCTGGAATTGTAACAATTTTAACCGTTTCTGAGCTATATAAGCGTGCTAATTTGTTTATTTCTGTAGGCCAAATTACACTAATATATATAATAGCGTATTTTGCATTTTTTGTGATTCATGAAGGCAGTATAGACACCATAGATTGGAATACATTTTTACTTTTTATACTATGTGGGCTTGCTACACTTTTTGTGCAACCACTTATTTATGCTTACGAGAAGTTATTTGGATTGGTTTCAGATGTGTCGCTATTAGAACTTTCAGACACTAACACTAAGCTTTTAAAAGAACTATCAGATGTATCTCCCGGAACGTTTCATCACTCTTTAAATGTAGCAAACCTTGCAGAAGCTTCAGCTAATGAAATTGGAGCTAATGCAATGCTAGTTAGGGTAGGAGCCTTATATCATGATATTGGAAAAATGGTAATGCCAAACTACTTTACAGAAAATCAATCTACAGGTATCAATCCGCATGATGAATTATCATCACTAGAAAGTGCAAGAATTATAACAGACCATGTTATAAATGGTATAGAAATAGCTAAGAAAAACAACCTTCCAGATAGAGTTATAGATTTTATTAGAACCCACCACGGTACTAGCATGGTGTATTATTTTTATATGAAAGAAAAAAAGGTAAACGAAACTGTTAATCCTGATTTATTTAGATATCCAGGACCTAAGCCCTTTAGTAAAGAAACAGCTATTTTAATGATGTGCGATAGTGTTGAAGCAGCTTCTAAAAGCTTAAAAGACCCTACGTCTACAAAAATTGACGCCTTTGTAGAAAACATCATTAATAAGCAAATAGATGAAGAGCAATTTTTAAACGCTAACATTACATTTAAAGAAATACAAGCCATTAAAAAAGTGCTAAAACGCAAGCTTGCAAATATTTACCATTTACGCATAGAGTATCCTGAATAATTTTTCTAAAAATTTAATTAAATAGTTGCGTTCTTACAATGTTTAATATACATTTGCATCCGCAATTTACGTTGCATAAGTTCATAATAAACAGGAGAGGTGCCAGAGCGGTCGATTGGGGCTCCCTGCTAAGGAGTTGTACCTTTACGGGTACCGGGGGTTCGAATCCCTTCCTCTCCGCTTTTATGAATCTTCGGGGTGTAGCGTAGCCCGGTTATCGCGCCACGTTTGGGACGTGGAGGCCGCAGGTTCGAATCCTGCCACCCCGACAACTTACGACACAATAAGTTATCCAAAAACACTGTTAATCATGAGATTATCAGTGTTTTTTTTATCTCTTATACTCTACATAATTCAACAAAGTGCCCCTTTTATAATTTTATTTTTTGAGGCATACTTCTTATATCTTTTTAAGCGTTATAAAATACTATCGCAATCTTATAATAGCTGTATTAATTATTAGTACTATAATTTTTACAAGAAAGAAAACTATGAATGTTTTAATAGAACTAATCAAATTTATTCTACATGAATTTCTGTACACCAACACTATATCACAAATACACCATATAAATTTACATTATTAGAACTATGAGCAACACTAATGCTACTGGTTTAAAATGAGACGTTTTAAACGCTAAGCCTTATAAAAAGCCGATGAAACTAGTATAAAAACATACTAGTAGGGTCTAGTAGGTTTTTACGTTTTTTTCTATATATTTGTATAGTTATTGATTATGATAAAAATTGAGAAAAAAATAGGAATACCTATATATAAGCAAATTATTAATTCAGTTGAAGAACTAATACTATCTGGTGTTTTAAAAAAAGGAGAGCAAATACCTTCAATTAATAAAATTAAAAACAATCATAAACTTTCTAGAGATACCGTTTTAATGGCTTTTAGTGAATTAAAAAATAGAGGTATTATAGAATCTGTGGTTGGTAAAGGTTATTATGTAGCTAGTGAAGATATTAATATTACAAAAAAAATATTTTTACTATTTGACGAACTTAACGCTTTTAAGGAGGATTTATATAATTCTTTTTTAGAACATATGGGAGAGAATGTTAAAGTTGATATCTATTTTCATCATTTTAACAAAAATATTTTTACCCAATTGATTAATGACAATCTAGGTTCGTATAATTATTTTGTAATAATGCCTGCTAATTTAGATAACACAAGTAACGATATACAAAAACTACCTAGTGATAAGGTTTATATTCTAGATCAACTCCATGAAAATTTGCACAGTTATTCGGCTGTATATCAAAATTTCTATAAAGCTATTTACAATAACCTTGAAAAGGCTCTTAATTTAATTAACAACTATTCTAAAATAGTTTTAATTTACCCTAAAGACAAGCAACCACTTGGTATTCACAATGGTTTTACTTCTTTCTGCGAAACATACAATATTCCTTTTGAAGTTATTAATTCTTTTGAAGATAAAGCTCTAATAAAAAGAGAGTTATATCTTATTCTTGAAGATAAAACATTACTAAAAGTTATTAAGAGCATGAAACAAGAGCAACTAACATTAAAAGATGATATTGGAATTATTTCATACAATGACACCCTGCTTAAAGAAATAGTAGAAGGCGGGATAACAACAATTTCTACAGATTTTAAATCTATGGGGAAACGTTTAGCTAAAATGATATTAAATAATGAAACTACACAGGTTGAAAACCCAAATAGTTTAATATTACGAAACTCATTATAGCACACATTTATTTATTATTCAAACTTTAAATATATGACGATATACTTAGAGTTTAAAAAAATTTACAACTAGATATGAGCGACAAATTAATTAATGATGTAAAAGAGGTTTTTATTAACAATTATAAAACCAAACCACTACTTATTTTTTCTCCTGGGAGAATAAATATTATTGGAGAACATACAGATTATAATGATGGTTATGTGTTTCCTGCCGCAGTAGATAAAGGTATTGCTGCTGCGATACAAAAAACAGACGCGAACATATCCTCTGCCTTTGCTTTAGATATGGATAGCAAACTAGAATTTGATTTAGATGGCTTAAAGCCATCTACAGAAGGTAGTTGGGAAAACTATATACTTGGTGTTGTAGCCGAAATTCAAAATCAAAACAATGTAATTGGAAATTTTAATATTGTTTTTAAAGGAAATATACCAAGTGGTGCAGGTATGTCTTCTTCTGCAGCTTTAGAAAATAGTGTGGTTTTTGGTTTAAATGAACTTTTTAATTTAGGACTTACAAAACACGAAATGATACTAATATCACAAAAAGCAGAACACAATTACGTTGGTGTTAAATGTGGTATTATGGATCAGTATGCTAGTATGTTTGGAATTGAAAATAATGCACTTCATTTAGATTGTAGATCTATCTCATCTAAACCCTACGAAATTAACTTTGAAAATCACCAGCTTATGCTTATTAATACCAATGTTAAGCATAGTTTGTCTGATAGTGCGTATAATGATAGACGCTCAGTCTGCGAAAATATTTCAGAATTACTTGGTGTTAAAGCACTACGAGACGCTACCGAAAAGAACTTAGAAACCTTAGTAGATAAAGTAACACCTGCCAATTATCAAAAGGCACTATATGTTATTCAAGAAAACAAAAGAACTTTAGATGCCATCGATGCTATCCAAAAAAATGATTTAAAGGCACTCGGTAAATTAATTTATCAATCTCATGAAGGACTTTCTACTCAGTATAAAGTGAGTTGTGATGAACTGGATTTTCTTGTAGCACAAGCAAGAAATAATGACTTTGTTTTAGGTGCAAGATTGATGGGTGGTGGTTTTGGTGGTTGTACCATAAATTTAATACAAAAAGATAAAGCTAAAGCATTTGCAAAAACCGTATCTCTCGCATACAAAACTAAGTTTGATAAAGACTGTTCAGTATATTTTATTAAACTTTCTGGAGGTACACATTTAGTAAAATAGATAACTACAACTAAATAATTAATATGGAATATACAAATTTACAAGATTATTCACATAAACGTTTAAATATTCTTACTGGAGAATGGGTGCTAGTATCACCACATAGAGCAAAAAGACCATGGCAAGGAAAAAAAGAAATTATTTCTAATGAAAAAAGACCTTCTTATGATGAAACCTGTTATTTGTGCGCTGGTAATACTAGAATTAATGGCGAAATAAACCCTAAATATAAAGATGTTTTTGTATTTACTAATGATTTTGCAGCACTACAGGCATCATCACCAAATTTTTCTGTAAACGATGGTTTATTAAAAGCCGAAAGTGAAAAAGGCATTTGTAAAGTTATCTGTTTTAGTCCAGATCATTCTAAGAGTTTAGCTGATATGGATATAACCGATATAGAGAAAGTTGTTAAGACATGGCAAAAAGAATATACAGAATTAGGGAAAAACGAAATGATTAACTATGTGCAAATTTTTGAAAATAAAGGCGCAGTAATGGGGTGTAGTAATCCGCATCCGCATGGACAAATTTGGAGTCAAAGTACTCTGCCAACAGAGGTTAATAAAAAAAATCAACATCAATATAGTTATTTCGATAGAACTAATAGTAGCCTATTAGGAGATTATTTAGAGCAAGAATTAAAACTGAAAGAACGAATTATATATGAAAATGAAAGTTTTGTAGTTCTTGTACCTTTTTGGGCTGTTTGGCCTTTTGAAACTATGATTGTGCCTAAAACGCATTATACAAATATTACAGAAATCTCTAATCGAGAATGTGTGATGTTTTCGGATGCAATATCTAAAATTACAAAAGCTTACGATAAATTATTTGATTGTTCCTTCCCTTATTCAAGTGGTATACATCAAGCACCAACTGATGGTAATGATAATAAACATTGGCATTGGCATATGAGTTTTTACCCACCATTACTTAGAAGCGCATCAGTTAAAAAATTTATGGTTGGTTATGAAATGTTTGGCTCTCCACAACGTGATATTACTGCTGAACAGGCTACAACTCGATTAAAAGATTTAATTATATGTTAAATTGTTTTAATAACTATTTGTAACTAAAGCTATATAATAATTTGTCATAAAAAAGCCTTGAAACTATTAAATTTCAAGGCTTTTATTTAAAATAAAAACTTTTAATTACCTATACCTAACTGCTCTAGCATTTCTTGCTGAGACTCCTGGTAAGCTTCCCAACCTCCAGCAGATATTATTTGGAATATAGATGCGCCTAATGCTAAAACAGCTAAAACCAAACCAATTATAGCAATTATTTTAGCAGTTTTTACTTGGCTAAAATTATTATAAAGCTCAGGGTTTTCTTTATAAAGATTCGTGTCTTTATTTACTAAAAATAAAGCAATTCCAGAAAATAATAAACCGCCAATACCCATACTACAGCAACATGCTATATAAGATATAATACCAAGAATTAAAGCGATGGTTGCATTAGGTAATTTTTTTTGTTCCATAATTTGTGTGTTTAAATTAAATTTTTGAAAGCAAAGCTTCCTATGATTATGGCAACATTAATTATTGCCAA
This sequence comes from Hyunsoonleella sp. 2307UL5-6, assembly GCF_047345485.1. NCBI lineage: Bacteria > Pseudomonadati > Bacteroidota > Flavobacteriia > Flavobacteriales > Flavobacteriaceae > Hyunsoonleella > Hyunsoonleella sp. 2307UL5-6. The sequence continues at coordinate 364,585 of NZ_JBLFEN010000001.1, forward strand.
GGTTATAATTATTTTATTAGAAAATTTAAATGGTTTAAAAGTATTTATGCCTACAACTAAAAATAATAAAATGAGTGTGTATATAGCAGGATACATCTTAAAAGCAGCAACAAAGTCTCCTTGTAGTAGTAATGAGAAACTTCGCTGTAAGCCACAACCCATACATTCTGCCCCAAATAGTTTTTTATTTAAACAGGGTAACATGTATTTTTCTAATTCACTTATTAATAACACTTAAATACTATTTTGTGTTAAATATAATAAAAATGATGAGAAGTTGATGTGGGTAAAAATTTAGAAATTAGAAATTTAAATTACCAGAGATCATGATTTTTTTGTTAAGCACCTGACTATCTGACAATTTTAGCGTAATCAAATACACTCCAGAACTTAATTGTCTAGTACTAATTGTAGTTTTTCTTTTGGAAGATGGTGTGTTTTGTTTTAAAATCTCTTTTCCAGAAATGTCGTAAATGGTTATCTGTTGTATGTCATAACGTTTAGGATTAATAATTTCTAAATGAGATTTTTTAGTGTTTTCAAATATTTTGAAATTTGATATATCATTTGCATTTATATGTAATGTATTCTCTTTACTAAAAGTAATTTCGAATTCTTCGTTGTAAATACCTTCATCTAAAATTATACTAAATGCATTGTTTTTAATATCAGTATACGTATCATTTAGCTTGTTATGAAGGTAAATAGTTATATTCTCAGGTACATTAATTAAGTTATGAATTTTTATATCAAAAGATGTATTATCTCTATTGGCTCTTAAACCTATAGGGATTTTTACGGATTGGTCATATCTTATAGATTTAATCACCAACGGTATATTTTCTGAAAGTATATATGCATCACTTCCCAAAATAAAATCTCCGTATTTGCCATCAAAATTATTATTATACAATGAGTTGTCTGGAGTGCCCTGTCTAAATGCAATAAGATTTTCTCTATAAAACGTATTATTAATTTTTGTGTGAATTCTAATTTCTGGAACAATGGTTGGATTACATACTATTGATTTATAGTCGATACTGTTATGAGATTGAGGTATAATAATGTTTTCAACTATTTTCGTTTTATCTGAATTATTTTTAGCAAAAACAGAACCGTTAATATTCGCGGGGTCTTCTGGAAAATAAACCCTCATAGCGTTAGTAAAAAAAGCCTGATTTCCTGGTGGAGAAGGAGCATCTCCAGGATTTATTTTACTACTAATCATAAAACCTTGCCCAACAGCAGCAAATCGCCTTTGATTATTTGGGCCGTAATCTACACCATTTCCTAAATTTAAACCATTACTACCTCCTAAATCATCATAAGTACTAAAAGTAGCTCTAACGTAGTTTCCATTATCTGTGTCATCTGATAAGTCTCCTGCAGTGTAAACCCCATAACCACCTTGATAATCACGCAAGTTGTGAGAACCAACGGTTTGTTGTTCCCAAAAATAAATTTCACCATTAATGTAAGACACTAATGGGTCTCCTGAGCCACCATCTGCTACACTTGTATTAGCTTTAATAAATTCCTTTAAATCTAAAGCTGAGGGATAAGGATTTCCTGTAAGGGTCTCAACTTGATTTGAAGATCCAGAATTTGGATCAGAATCTATACCGCTAAAAAAACAATCAACTGCTATATCTCCATTATTTGGTCTGCCTCTAAAATCTAAAGTATTATTAATATTGGGGCTTCCTTTTAGTGTAAAACCGTATCCAGTAGATATATTACCTGTATTTAATTCCAGATTCCAATCTGCATAACCACCACCAGAGATAAAGGTGAAAATCCAATAAGATGCTAATTGTGTAGCTGTTCCATCATACGAATTATTTATAAAACCATATGGCGTAGATGTTACATTGGTTAAATCTACTTCGTCGTCAGGGTCGTGTATATTGGTACCGTCAAAATCAACATTAGTGTTAAATGAAGTGTTACTTACACCAACTGGCGAACACCAAAAGTTATACTCATATATTCCTGTAGTTTGATTTTGGTAAATGGAAAGCTCTCCTAAATCAGAGTTTTTTGTGTTTGTGTTTTGCATAAGTTGCGCATCGCCTCGCATATAAATATTTGAGGTAGCAGTTTCCAATCTAATATCATCGTTAACAAATATCACTACATCTCTAGCATATAGATAGGAATTATCATCTACATATAAGTCTTGAGAATATAGATTACAAGTTCCCACGAACATCATAGCTATTGCTATAATTTTTTTAAAACTGTTATTTTGGTAATGCAGGATCACAATGTATTTCAGAGATGGGTGGTGTAAAAATACAAAAAAATATTAATACAACTGATATTTATGTATTTTATCGATTATTTAGGATTCGAAATCAAAATACAATATGATAATATATTCTTGTATTTACTTAAATTTGCTGAATAACATATATTCATGATTTATGAAATATTTTAACTACTTACTGATTATTATTGGAGCTATTATAGCGATGTATGCTAAAGGTGGCGAGCAACAAAATCAATATATATTAATTGTAGGGATAGTTATTTTAATGATTGGTATTTATAGGATAGCAAAAACTATCCCAAGCAGAACTAAAAGTGAAGACGATACTAATGTTTAAAATAGGAGATAGGGTTTTAGTTTTAGATGAAGACTTATCTGGAGAGATAAAAAGTATAAATAATAGTACTATTACTTTAGAGACCGAGGATGGTTTTTTATTGTCCTTTGATAAAAGTGAGCTTATCTTACAACACAACTCAAATACAATTATTGACAATAATATTAGTGTTACTAAAATTAATACCGTAATTGCTGAGAAAGAAACTCAGAAACGGAGACCCTCTAAAAAAGTTAAACCTAAGGAGCGTGCGCAGGCAGCTATGGAGGTAGATTTGCACATTCATCACTTAGTAAAATCTTCTAGAGGAATGACTAATTTTGATATGCTAAATGTGCAATTACAAACAGCAAAACATAAATTAGACTTTGCTATTAATAAGCGTATACCACGTATTGTGTTTATACATGGAGTTGGTGAGGGTGTTTTAAAACAAGAGCTCGAAACTTTATTTAGACGCTATGATAATTTAAAATATTATGATGCCAATTATAGTAAATATGGTTTAGGAGCCACAGAGGTTTATATTTACCAGAATGCTAATTAAGGGAATACTGGTGTAATTTGTGTAGACGTATTTAGTGAATCCGCAACTACTTGGTTATCGCCCGCTACTAGCTCTCCAAAATTAAATTCTTCTTGCGATAAAAAACTTAAACCTATACCTGATACAACCAGTCTTATTGTAAATTCTCGTGAAATATTATGCTCACGATATTGCGTAGCGGGAACAGCAGTAGTTACACTACTATTTAAAAAATCAGGACCAGCGTTACTATTAGTAATATCATCAAGTGGATTTTGGTTTTGAGTGTCTCCTTCCTCATCTCTAGTAAGTATAGTATCATCATCATCATCATCATCAAGGTAATCTGGAGTACCGTCTTCATCAGTATCTTGCGCATCAGATATATCACCATTATTGTCAGGATCTGGGTTTTCGTTTCTAGTTAATACATTATCACCATCATCATCTTCATCAATAAAATCTGGTATACCATCACCATCTGTATCTTGAGCATCTTCAAAATCGCCATCGCCATTTGGGTCAGGGTTTTCTAATTCCGCAGGTATCCCATCATTATCATCTTCAACAAAAACACGAGTTATAGTAGCCGTGGTAGAATCGTCACTTTCATCTAATTCAATGTTCAAATTAGCAGGTGGAATAGTGCTACAAAACGCATCATCAGGGATATCTTCTCGGTTATATGTTCTATATGTAAATGTAACATTGGGTACTGCAATTACTATAGAATCATTATCCATATCTTCTTCAAATATGTCTGCTACAGTAAAGTTGGATATAAGTACAGAAACAGTTTCTGAGGGGTCTTCTTTTGTTTTAAATAATAATAAATCGTCATCTCCACACGCTTCAAAAGTATCATCAAAATCAAATTCAAAATCAATAACATCACCATCACTACATGAAAAAAGGACAATAAACAACACAGATAATAACAGAGAAAACCAATTTTTCATAATATAATATTTTAAACAAAAATAATAGAATTGATGCTATAACGTAGTTATTTATTAATAATTTTATTTGGAGTATTTTTGTAATAAATTTAATAAGAATGCAAGAGGTTTATTTTGATAATGCAGCCACAACACAATTACGAAAAGATATAGTTGTGGCGATGACTGATGTTTTAGAAAAAAATTATGGAAATGCCTCTTCTTCATATAATTTAGGAAGATTATCTAAATCTTTAATTGAGAATTCTAGAAAGCAAATAGCTCAACTTTTAAATGCTACAGCAAGCGAAATTGTTTTTACCTCTGGCGGTACAGAAGCAGATAATTTAGTATTACGTAGCGCTGTTAGAGACTTAGGTGTAACGCATATTATTTCAACAAGAATAGAACACCACGCTGTATTACATACCATAACTGAACTACAAAAAGAATATGATATTAAAGTCAGTTTTTTAAAACTAGACACCAACGGAAATATAGATATTAATGAATTAGAGTTTATTTTAAAAAATACTACAAACGCACTAGTGAGTTTAATGTATGTAAATAATGAAATAGGTAATATATTAGACATAAAGGCAGTAGCAGATTTATGTAAAACTCATAGAGCTTTGTTTCACTCAGACGCAGTTCAGGCTATTGGGCATTACAGTATAGATGTACAGGATATTACAGTGGATTTTTTAGCGGCTAGTGCACATAAATTCCATGGCCCAAAAGGCATAGGGTTTGCATTTATAAGAAAAAATAGTGGCATAAAACCGATGATTGTTGGAGGCGAGCAGGAGCGAGGTTTAAGAGCAGGAACCGAAAGCATACATAACATTATTGGTTTAGAAAAAGCGCTGGTAATGGCTTATGAGAATTTAATAATAGAATCTAAATACATTACAGAATTAAAACGCTATTTTATAGATAAGCTGAAATATGAAATTCCCAATGTAATATTCAACGGGCTTTCGCAAGACTTAAGCAATAGTACTTATACACTTATTAATGTGCAGCTTCCTGTTCCTGCTAGTAAATCTGCTATGTTTTTATTTCAATTAGATTTAAAGGGTATAGCGTGCTCCAAAGGTAGTGCTTGCCAAAGTGGCAGTAATCAAAAGTCTCATGTACTTTCTGAGATTTTAAATGATGATGCATTAGAGAAACCATCTATTCGTTTTTCATTTAGTAAATTCAATACTAAAACAGAGATAGATTATGTGGTTGATATTTTAAAGAATTTAATCTAATTTTTTTAATTAAAACTTCATTGTAGTTCTAACATTAAAAACTCTAGGCGTTAAAAAGTTAGGAATAGCAAATTGACGTTTACTAGCTACATCTCTAACCCAAGTATTAGTAATAGCGTTTTGTACATCAAAAATATTAAAGATTTCAAATCCGAATGATAGTTCTTTAAACGGCTTTTTCCAACCGTTTTTAAATTGCTTCTTCTGGTCAACCAAAACAAACTGAAATCCTACATCTGCACGCTTATAATCGGGTAGTCGTAATTGAAAATCATAAGGATCAGCATAACTAGGGGAGCCACCAGGCAATCCTGTATTGTATACCAAATTTAAATACACTCTCATATTTGGTATATTAGGAACATAATCCTGAAATAACGCTGCAAATTTTAAACGTTGGTCTGTTGGTCTAGAAATATAACCTCTATTATCAATATTTTCTTCTGTTTTTAAATATCCAAAACTGAACCATGATTCTGTACCAGGAACAAACTCGCCATTTAAGCGCATATCTAATCCATAAGCATAAGCTGTAGCGTTATTTCTTGCACGGTATCTTATACGAACGTTTTCTAAGGTATATGGATTAACATCAGTTAAATTTTTATAGTATACTTCTGAGGTTAGTTTAAAAGGTCTGTCCCACATTTTAAAACTGTAATCGTTACCCAAAACCATATGTACAGATTTTTGTGCTTTTACATTTGGTTGCACTACACCCATAGAATCGCGCAACTCCCGATAAAATGGTGGTTGATAATACACCCCTGCAGCAGCTCTAAACAGCATGTCTTTTTTCCAATTTGGCTTTATAGTAAATTGACCTCTAGGACTAAAAACCGTTTGGTTTGAAGACGCAATACCATCACCTTTAACACTCCAATTATGTACACGTACACCTGCATTATACCAAACATCACTGTCACCCAAAGTTGCTCTTTTGCTCCATTGCGCATAAGCCTGCAAACGATTAATTTGGGTGTTATTTGTTGCTCTAATATTTGTAAATGGTATAAGCGGGCCTTCAAAAGGTATATAAGGCTGCTCGTTACGAGGTATTGTTCTTGGAGGACGTATAGAAAACCCAGCGGAATCTATAACTTCCCACTCTACAACACGGTCTCTTATATCTTCATGTGTATATTTTAAAGACCACTCTATACGATTATCATCAATTCTTAAATCACCTTTAGTTTGAATGGTAGATATTAAGGCATCCAAATCGTTTCTACCATGATTTAGCTGGCTGCCAATACCTTCAGTAAATTCTACTTCACCTAAATTTTCATCACCAATATTACTATTTACTTCACCTAAATTATATTGCGCTAAAATATCAAAATACTCTTCTTCTGTAGTATGGTATGTAGATGCTGTAAGGTTTAATGTTAAATTATCATTAGCAAAATAAGTGCCTTGTAGTGCTCCAAAATAGGTTTGATATTCTGTTTTTTCTTGCCCTTCATAAAATACAACTAGTGCCACGGGGTCGGCTAACGTGCCAAAATTAGTTTGTCGTGTTAGCGGCTCATAATCATAACTATTTAAAGAGGCGTTCCCTAAAAAGCTTAAATGGAATTTATTGGTAAATTTATAAGTGAAGTACCCTTGTAAATCAGCAAACACAGGGCGAAAATTGGTTTGTGTTTGTTTTGCATCTACAAATAAATTGTTATTGCGATACCTTGCCCCAACAATACTAGTAAATTTTGAATCTTTACTAACGTTTTCAACAGAAACTGCAGCTCCTAATAAACTTAAATCTGCATTAACCTCAAATTTATAAGGTGTTTTATATGTGATATCAAGTACAGAAGATAATTTGTCTCCATATTTAGCTTGAAAACCACCTGCAGAAAAATCTACATTTTGCACTAAATCGCTATTTACAAAACTTAAACCTTCTTGTTGTCCAGATCTCACTAAAAAAGGACGATACACTTCTATACCGTTTATATATACTAGGTTTTCATCATAGTTTCCACCTCTAACAGAGTATTGCGTACTTAGTTCATTATTATTACTCACACCAGGTAATGTTAATAATATGTTTTCTACACCTGCATTAGCCCCAGGGATTTTCCTGATAGTTTCAGGATTTAAAGAAATTATACCTTCAACCTCTTTTCGTCTATCACCAGAAATAACAACAGTAGCTATTTGCTCTATAGATTCACTCAAAACAGGGTTAAACTCTTTAATTACACCATTTTTCAAATTAAAAGTAACTACTAGTTTTTTATGTGATATATGTGTGAATTCTAATGATATATCTTTGTTAGAAGGGATGTTAATTGAGTAAAATCCGTTGTCATTAGTCACAGTGCCTATAGATCCAGATTTAACTGAAACATTAGAAATAGGTAAATTATTCTCATTTAGAATAACACCTTTAACAGTGGCTTCTTGAGCGAAACTTATTAAAAACGAAAAAAATAAAAGTAGTGTAGATAATCTATAACTTGTTTTCAAGAGTAGCTTAATTTATTTTCTATAGAATGTAGTTTCAAAAGTAGAACTATTTCCAACATTATCGGTAACAATCACCTTCAAATTATTTTTTGTATCCTTTATTATACCATCATTAAAATCATGAGTAAGCGTTTTTGTTTTATAATCATACGCCATTAAAATCCATTTTCCATTAACGGTGGCTCTATAGTTAGAAATCCCAGAAATATTATCATTAATTTTAAGTTTTAAATATCTGTATTTGCTTAACCATTGCCCTTTTTTAAAATTTACGGGTAAAATGCTGGGTTTTTCATTGTCAATAGTTAGTGCATATATCCCCAATCGTTTAGTATAAGCGGTTAATGTATCGCTTTCTCTTTTGGTAAACGTATAATATGGCGTTTTGTTATACCCAGATAGTCTTGCTATAAATAATTTATTTTTATCTTCAGTAGTATATTTACTCACATCGTATGCAATTTTTATATTCTTTTTTAGAGGAATAATATCCTTGTGAAGTGTTAAGGTGTCTCCATTAACTTTAAAATCCATATAAAAATCTTCATAAAATGTATCAGGAAAGATAGTAGCGCTGACACTTTTTTCTTTTAAAATAGTACTTTTATTCGCATGAATATAATAAGGAGTTTTTGTTTTAGGTTTTAATTCAGCGCTTTTACTTTTCTCTCCTTTAACTGAAATTGTTACCCAAGAGGTGTTGTTTTTAAAATCGCTCACTTTAATTTTATATACTAAATATGTACTATCCTCAACGGTAAGAATCCCTTTTTTATAAACCTCTTTATAAATACTTAATGGATTATTAACTCTAAAAAGTTTTTGAACACGTTGTCTATTGGTTTTAAACTGCTTATAGTCTATTAATTGATTAATATGTTTAGTCTCATCAAAAGAAAATCTTTTAAAATCTAATTCAAAATTTTTACTACCATTTACAAACGTTTGAATGTTATAAACACCGTTTTTATTGGCTGCTAAATCTTGTCTATCCCAAGTTGTTATTCCAAAACCAATGTTCCCGTAAGCTTTTAAGTTTTTAACCACATAATCACCATTTTTTAATGGAATAAGTTTTAGGTTTTGTTTTTGGTTAGTATTATTTACTAAAGCATTTTCATCTAAAGGATAAGCATAAATAGATGTTATAGTTGGTAGTTTAGCATCCTTTATGTCAATGCCAAAAAGCATGGGATTAATTGGTCGTTCCGCATTATCACGAATTTCAAAGTGTAAATGTGGCCCGCCGGAACCTCCTGAGTTACCACTGTAAGCTACCAAATTACCTTTTACAACTAGTAATTCGCTTGGTTTAGGAAATGTTTCTACTTCGTAAGATTCTTTATTGTATTGCAGGTCTTTAATATAGTTTTCTATTTCTGGAGCAAACCTATTAAGGTGTGCATAAACAGTTGTGTAGCCGTTAGGATGCGTGATATAAAGTGCTTTACCATAGCCAAAATGAGACACTTTTATTCTGCTTACATAACCGTCTGCTGCGGCATTTACTTTAAGTCCAGTACGTTGTTGGGTTTTTATATCCATACCAGAGTGGAAGTGGTTAGAGCGAAGCTCTGCAAACGTACCAGATAAAACTAGTGGTATATCTAATGGACTAGAAAAATAGTCTTGAGGATAGATGTTTTGAGAATTAACTGATAAAGAGCATAGTAGTAGAAGGGCAAAAATAAATCTCATAAAAGTGTATTGGGCTAAAATATTAATTTGATAGCAATTGGCAAAGTATAAACCAAAAATCGCGCCATTGAAATTTTAAGTGGCTTAAACCAAAACCAATCCATTATTATTTAGCATGCTACTAAGCATTGGTGTATTGAAAAAAATAAAGCGAAAAACCCAACCAATCAAGGTAATCTATCTGCAATACCAAATGTAAGCAAGCTACATAAAAAAAGATGATACTATTGATTTGTAAAAATCACGAAAAACTATTGCAATTTAACTTTAGGTATGTTAACTTTGTTTATTAAGTATTGATTTTTGTAAATGAGTAATATTGAAGACATTGTCGATTCTTTAGAACATAAAATTAGTAAGGTGTTACTTAAAGTAGACCATTTAGAACAAGCTAATTTGAAATTGACTGAAGATTTAGCCATAGCTAGACAAAAAAATCAAACCCAAACTGAGTTAAATATGGATTGGGAAGAAAAATATAAGGCTCTAAAAATTGCAAATTCAATGCTTGGTAGTGACGATAATAAAAAAGAAACTAAGCTTAAAATAAACGCTTTAATTAGAGATATAGATCATTGTATAACACAATTATCTGATTAAAGCAATATAAAATCAATGTCTGAAAAGCTTAAAATAAAGCTATCTATAGGTAACAGGGTATACCCGTTAACTATTGACGCCACCCAAGAAGAAGGTTTGCGTAAAGCTGCTAAGAATATTGAGACAATGATTAAACAATTTGAGCAAAGTTATTCCGTTAGAGATAAACAAGATGTATTGGCTATGTGTGCATTACAATTTGCATCTCAAGTGGAACAAAAAACAATAGATAAAGAAGTGCGTAATGAGGTTGTTGAAGAAAAGCTAGAAGCTATCAACAAAATGTTAGAAGCTCATTTAAGCGCTTAATGTTCTTTAAAATAAAGTAGAAAGTTACTACCTACATCGGTTATTTTTTTGATAAACTCAACGTTAATTCTTTAAAAAGGGTGAGTTGAAGTTGTAAAAGCATGCTGCTAATGCGAAAGCATTTGGGCAGACCCTTGATCAGCTTGTTAGCCCTAAACTTGTTTTTTAAGGAGTTTATACAAAACACTATACTGATGTAGGTTTTTTTATATATGAAAATCAACTAAATTAAAACATGGAGAACTCAATTATATTGATAATAGGTGGTGTTATTGTAGGGCTAATAATAGGATTTATTATAGCTAAGGCAATGGAGAAAAACAATGCTTCTAAACTTATACAGAATGCTAAAAAAAATGCAGCCTCTGTATTAAAAGAAGCAAAAATTGAAGGTGAAGCATTAAAAAAAGATAAAATACTACAGGCTAAAGAAAAGTTTATTGAACTAAAAGCTGAGCATGAAAAAGTCATTTTATCCCGTGATAAAAAAATGGCTGAAGCTGAGAAACGCACACGTGATAAAGAGTCTCAAGTATCTCATGAGGTATCAAGAAATAAAAAGTTAAATAGTGACATAGAACACAAAATTAAGGATTACAACCACAGGTTAGAGGTTCTTGAAAAAAAACAATCTGCACTGGATAAACTTCACAAAAGCCAAGTACAGCAACTAGAGGTTATTTCTAGTTTATCTGCAGAGGAGGCTAAGGAGCAACTTGTTGAATCGCTTAAAGGCGAAGCAAAAAATGATGCCATGGCCTATATACAAGGCGCTTTGGAAGAAGCAAAAATGACTGCGGAGCAAGATGCCAAAAAAGTTATCATAAACACCATACAGCGTATTGGTACAGAAGAAGCCGTTGATAACTGTGTGTCTGTTTTTAATATTGAATCTGATGACGTTAAAGGTCGTATCATAGGTAGAGAAGGTAGAAATATTAGAGCTATAGAAGCTGCCACTGGTGTTGAAATTATTGTTGATGACACCCCAGAAGCTATTATCTTATCTTGTTTTGATTCTGTAAGACGTGAGATAGCAAGGTTATCGCTCCATAAGTTAGTAACTGATGGTAGAATTCACCCAGCACGTGTTGAAGAAATTGTTAGAAAAACAAAGAAGCAAATTGAACAAGAAATTATTGAAGTTGGTAAACGCACAGTGATTGATTTAGGAATACATAACTTACATCCTGAATTAATTAAAACTGTTGGTAGAATGAAGTACCGTTCTTCTTATGGACAAAATTTATTACAGCATTCAAGAGAAGTTGCTAAACTATGTGGTGTTATGGCTGCAGAGTTAGGACTTAATCCTAAATTAGCTAAACGTGCAGGTTTACTTCATGATATTGGTAAAGTGCCAGATGCTGAAACTGATATGGAAACACCACACGCTATTTTAGGAATGCAGTGGGCAGAAAAATATGGAGAGAAAGGTGATGTATGTAATGCCATTGGAGCGCACCACGATGAAATAGAAATGAAATCGCTATTAGCGCCAATAATACAAGTTTGTGATGCTATTTCTGGTGCAAGACCAGGAGCGCGTCGTCAAGTTTTAGATAGTTATATCCAAAGATTAAAAGATCTTGAAGAAATTGCGTTTGGGTTTAGCGGTGTTAAGAAAGCGTATGCTATACAAGCAGGTAGAGAGTTGCGTGTTATTGTTGAAAGTGAAAAGGTGAATGATGAGAAGTCTGCCGAATTATCATTTAATATTTCGCAAAAAATACAAACTGATATGACGTATCCTGGTCAGGTTAAGGTAACCGTAATTAGAGAAACTAGAGCAGTAAATATTGCGAAGTAACAAATTCCTTCTAAAAAAGGAATCTCAGTAATACATAAAAATCCAGTTAGTTTTCTAGCTGGATTTTTTTATCTCTAATAACTACTATTTTCTAGGATGATACTTCTCTACAACCTCAGTTAAGTGGCTTTTATCTAAATGTACGTAAATCTCAGTTGTAGTGATACTTTCATGACCCAACATTAATTGTATAGCTCTTAAATCTGCATTATTTTTAAGTAAGTGCGTAGCAAAAGAATGACGAAAGGTATGGGGCGATACATTTTTTTTAAGTCCAATTTTTTCAACCAACTGTTTTATAATAGTAAATACCATAGCACGGGTTAATTGTTTACCACGTCTATTTAAAAACAAAGTGTCTTCAAAACCTGCTTGTATGTTAAGATGGTTTCTAACTTCTTTTCTGTAGATAGAAATATATTTAATAGTTGAAGCAACAATAGGTACAAAACGTTGTTTATCACCTTTACCTGTAACTTTTATAAAACCTTCCTCAAAAAATAAATCTGATAGTTTTAACTGCACCAATTCGCTAACTCGTAAACCACAACCGTATAACGTTTCTAACATTGCTCTGTTACGTTCTCCTTGTGGTTTACTTAAATCTATAGCTTCAATAATAGCATCTATTTCTTCTTCAGAAAGTGTATCAGGTAATTTTCTACCAATTTTTGGAGATTCTATAAGTTCTAAAGGATTATCTGTTCTATAGTCTTCAAATATTAAATAACTAAAGAAACTCTTTAATCCAGATATTAATCTAGATTGCGATCGTGCGTTCAGTGATTTAGCAGATTCATATATAAACTGCTGTATTATATCAGATGAAATTGCAATTGGAGAAATAGAAATACCATTCGCTTCTAAATACGAAACTAGCCGCTCTATATCTAAACCATAACTATCTATTGAGTTTTGAGATAACCCGCGTTCTATTTTTAGATATAGTCGGTAATCTCTAATAAGGTGATTCCATTTCATATAGAATAAAAATAGTAAAATATTATAAAATCAATTTTTTATAAATGATTTCACTCCTAATAAAAATAGATTTACATATCAAAACAATCGCCATTTAATTAAAAAAACTATGTTTATGCAATAATAAATCATAAACTCTATTTTATCATGAAAAAAAATTATTTATTGACTTTTGTATTCTGTTTTTCTATTAGTTCTATTTTTAGTCAATCAGATGAAGGTGATTTTACTCTGTCTCCTCAAGTTGGCTTAAATTTATCTAATTATACAAGTTCAGAAACTTTAAACAACAGTATCAGAACAGCTTTTAATACAGGTATAATAGCTGAATATTATTTTAATTATCGGTGGAGTTTAAGAAGTGGTTTATTATATGATTCTAAGTGAACTAAGATAGAAGAATCTGGAAATGAATTTATTGATAAGCTAAATTATATAGCTTTACCAATACATGCTAATTGGCATTTTGGACGAAACAGAAATTGGTTTTTAAATTTTGGACCAACTTTAGGTTTTTTAATAAGCGCAAAAGCTGATGTGCCCGAAGGAGAAATAGATATAAAAGATGAATTAGATAGCTCTTTTGATATTGGATTGAGTATTGGTATTGGATACAAATTTGATATATCTGATATTACACAATTATACTTTCATTATCAAGTTTAAATGGTTTTATTAGTATAATCGATGGCGATATCGGATTAATGAATGCAACCTCTGCGGTTAATATTGGTGTTATATTTACCCCTTAAATTCCAATCTCTTTCAACATTACCTTATGAAGGATAATAATTTAAAATTAGTCTACATATTTCATTTGTATGATTTGTAAACGTATTACATGTATTGTTTATTTTTTTCTTACATTTGATGTATGATAAATCAATAAACTAAATACACCATTATGAGAAAATTTAGAAATTCAATTTTAGTAATTATGGCTTCTTTAATGTTGTCGAGTTGCGCAACTGTTTTCGGAGGAAGAGTAACTCAACATCAAAAAACAAAACCTGCTCCTGGAGAAGCTCAAAGAGAGATAAGAGTAGTAGCATTAATTGCCGATATTATTTTATTTTGGCCTGGAGCTGTTGTTGACTTCGCTACTGGGGCAATTTATAAACCGAAAAAGTAATCATAGGTTTATTTTTACGATCAACCGAAGCACTCATGCTTCGGTTTTTTTATACAATAACTTTTGTATTTTTATCTCATGAAAAAACTAATTATCATAAACGGGCCAAATCTTAATTTATTAGGTAAACGTGAGCCTGAAATTTACGGAAGCCAAACGTTTACTGAATATCTAAGTGAAATCAAAAAAAAATATATGAGTCTACAGATAGATTACTTTCAATCAAATATTGAAGGGGAACTAATCGATAAACTTCATGAAGTAGGTTTTAATTATGATGGTATTATCTTAAACGCTGCTGCATATACGCATACATCTGTAGGTATGGGTGATGCTATAAAAGGCATAGAAACTCCTGTTGTAGAAGTTCATATTTCAAACACTTTTGGCAGAGAAGCGTTTAGGCATCAATCTTATATTTCACCAAATGCTAAAGGGGTTATTCTTGGGTTTGGTTTACAGAGTTACGAGTTGGCTATACAAAGTTTTTTAGATTAATTTAAAAGTAAAATGAAAACCATAGTTTCACTATTTGTTGTAATTATACTATTTATGTCTGATGTAGTCTCAGCACAATCTGAAACTAACTTTGGGATAAAAGGCGGACTTAATCTTACATTTTTTAAAGTAACACAAAATAATTTTGGTACTAATCCAGAAACAGAAGCTAGTTTTTATGGAGGTATATTTGCTGATTTTAGTGTTGATGAAGATTTTTCTATTCAACCAGAAATTTTATATATAGTGCTTAATGACTTTAATTTCATTAATGCACCTATTTACGCAAAATACAAAGTGGGTAATAACATTAATTTATTAGTTGGTCCTAGTATTAATTATTTCTTTGATTTTTTCACCAATAAATTAAAAATTAGAGGCGATATAGCTACTGCGTATCAACTCAATCAAATTTTAGATATTCATATAAAATATACCATCGGATTTCAAGAAATAACACCCAATGGTCTTTTTATTGGTATGGGTTTTAAGCTTTAGTACACTCTTTTTTTCTTCTTTTTATATAAGTTAATATTTCAAAAACATTAACACCTCGTTATACGTTATTTAAGATAGTATTATCATTCACCATCATTTTTTTGAATTATCTTTAAACTACTAAAATCAATCAAAATGAAGATCAGAATAATTATAATGTGTTTCGCATTATTTAATTGTACTTATTTGCTTTCCCAAGAATCTCGTCAACCACAATCTTATACACTATACGACGATATTACAACACCTTATGAGGTACCTAAAAATTATGCAAAATACTTTTCTGAATATAAAATTAACGAAAATTTATTTTTTAGAATAGAAAATCATCGTACTACATTCAATACTTTAACAAGTGAAACAAATTTATTTGAATATCCATTCTTTGTAAAATACTATGCTACTAAAAGACTTAGTTTTCTTGTAGGGCCGAAACTTGATGTACTTGAAGTAGACGGAACAATACAGAATATTTCAACCTCGTTTAGTTCAGGGTTTTTATATAAAGTGAATGACAACGTATCTTTTGATGGGGTATTTAATGCGCCAATAAATGGTAAAAACTTAAACTCAGCATTTGGAACGTCATACAGATTGGGTACCAAAGTTAAGTTTTAAAACTACCTCTCATTAGATTTTTGGTTATAAATAAAAAATGCGATTCATTTTCAGAATCGCATTTTTTTATATTTATGACAATAAACCTCCATCTGAGTAAATTCCCTTCTTTTTGGGGAGACTAGGAGAAGCCTCTTATATATGAATTACTTCATCATAAGCTGCAGCAACTGCTTCCATAACCGCTTCACTCATAGTTGGATGCGGATGGATTGCTTTTAATACTTCATGCCCTGTGGTTTCAAGTTTTCTACCTAAAACAGCTTCGGCAATCATATCAGTTACACCAGCACCAACCATATGGCAACCTAACCATTCGCCATATTTAGCATCAAAAATAACTTTTACAAAACCTTCCTTATTTCCACCAGCGCTAGCTTTACCTGATGCTGAAAATGGAAATTTACCGACTTTAATATCTAAGCCTTTTTCTTTAGCTTGTTTTTCAGTTAAACCAACACTAGCAATTTCAGGAGAACAATAGGTACATCCTGGTATATTTCCGTAATTTATAGGCTCTACGTGATGGCCAGCTAATTTTTCAACACATAATATGCCTTCTGCAGAAGCAACATGCGCTAATGCTTGTCCTGGCGTAACATCACCAATAGCAAAGTATCCAGGAATATTAGTTTGGTAAAAATCGTTTACCAATATTTTGTCTCTATCTACAACAATCCCAACATCTTCTAAACCAATATTCTCAATATTAGTTTTAATACCCACTGCAGATAAAATAATATCAGCTTCTAAAACCTCTTCACCTTTTTTTGTTTTTACTGTAGCTTTAACACCTTTACCAGAAGTATCAACAGAAGTTACTTCAGCAGATGTCATAATTTTAATACCACTCTTTTTAAAAGAACGCTCTAATTGTTTAGAAACATCTTCATCTTCAACAGGTACTATATTTGGTAAATATTCAACTACAGTAACTTCAGTTCCCATAGAGTTATAAAAATATGCAAACTCTACACCAATAGCTCCAGAACCAACCACAATCATTTTTTTTGGTTGTTTATCCAAAGTCATCGCTTTTCTATAACCAATTACTTTTTCGCCATCTTGCGGTAAACTTGGTAGTTCGCGAGAGCGAGCACCAGTGGCAATAATAATATTGTCTGCACTGTATTCTGTTCCATCAACATCAACTTTCTTTCCAGGTTTTAACTTACCAAAACCATCAATTACGTCAATTTTATTCTTTTTCATTAAAAACTGAACGCCTTTACTCATACCATCAGCAACACCACGGCTTCGTTTTACTACAGCATCAAAATCATGCGCAGCATCTTTGACTTTTAAACCATAATCTTCTGCATGTTTAAGATATTCAAATACTTGAGCAGACTTTAATAATGCTTTTGTAGGAATACAACCCCAGTTAAGGCAAACGCCTCCAAGGTTTTCCTTTTCAATAATAGCGGTTTTAAAACCTAATTGTGATGCTCTAATAGCAGTAACATAACCACCAGGACCACTTCCAAGAACTATAATATCGTATTTACTCATGTGTCTAATTTTAGGGTGCAAATTTACAAAATCAACTTTTAATAACGAATTTACAGCCTTACTAATTTATAACTTTTGCTACCTTTGTGTGGAATTTTTACTATATGAACATACCTAAAACAAGTTTTCCAAGAGTAATAATTATCGGTGGTGGTTTTGCTGGTATAGCCTTAGCAAGAAAATTATCAAAGCAAGAGGTTCAGGTAGTTCTATTAGATAAGCATAACTATCACACATTTCAACCGCTTTTGTATCAAGTATCTACAGGAGGGTTAGAGCCTGATTCTATAGCATATCCTATTCGAAAAATACTGAAGGATTTTCCTAATTTCTTTTTTAGACTAGCATCTGTTAATGAAATTGACACTAATAATAACAAAGTAAAAACTAATATAGGCGATTTAAAATTTGATTATTTGGTAGTAGCCACCGGTTCTACAACAAATTTTTTTGGTAATTCTGAAATTGAAAAACATAGTATGGTAATGAAAACCATACCGCAATCTTTAAACCTTAGGAGCTTAATTTTAGAAAATTTTGAAGATGCATTGTTAACCTCAGATCTTAACGAGCGTAACGCACTCATGAATTTTGTGATAGTAGGAGGAGGGCCAACAGGTGTAGAGCTTGCCGGTGCTTTAGCCGAAATAAAAAAAGGGATTCTGCCAAAAGACTATCCAGATTTAGATACACGATCAGCACAAATACACATTGTACAATCTGGCGATTGTATATTAAAAGGTATGAGTGCACAAGCATCACAAAAAGCAGAAGACTTTTTAGAAAAATTAGGAGTACATATTTGGAAAAATGTGCGGGTTATTAATTACGATGGCAAAACTGTAACCACAAATACAGATTTGTCTTTTCAATCAGCCACTGTAGTTTGGGCAGCAGGCGTTAAAGGCGCCACTATAAAAGGTTTAGATGCCGAAAAATTTGTAACAAGACGTAACAGGGTAGAAGTAAACCAATATAATCAAGTAAAGGGCTTTGAACATATTTTTGCTATTGGCGACATTGCCAGTATGGTAACAGAAATGCATCCTCATGGTTTCCCTATGATGGCACAACCCGCAATACAACAAGGGGACCAACTTGGTGATAATTTACTAAGAATTATCGAAAACAAACCTCTAAAACCTTTCTATTATAGTGATAAAGGCGCTATGGCAACCATTGGCCGAAACAAAGCCGTAGTAGACTTAAAAAAATGGAAATTTCAAGGCATTTTTGCATGGTATGTGTGGATGTTTGTTCATCTATTTTTCCTCATAGGTTTTAGAAACCGCATGGTAGTTTTTATAAACTGGGTGTACAACTATGTGCGTTTTGATAGAGAGGCGCGCTTAATTATTCGTCCGTTTAAAAGCAATCACAAAGTTTAAAATCTTTTAGGCGAGTTGCCGAAAAGGCAAACGGGCTTTCACTACTCAATCCCTCCTTCGTCGGGGATTTCAAACATGCCGTTCAATCCCTCTCGCGGGGCAAATCTGCCAACTCAGTTTTTAAAACTTTGCGTCTTAGCGACTTCGCGAGAGAAATATCTCAAAATTGAATTTGCCTAAACACTGCAAACTGCGACTGCGATTGAGACTGCGACTGAAAACTATTAAAGATCATCCGTAAAATGTCTTCTGCTTTTTTCTTTGCTAAACTTGTCGGTATTGTATTTTGAAGAATCGCCTTTTGGAATAGATAAGGATTTCCAATTTTTACCTTTCAACAATTTTCCTAAAAACACTATCTGTCCAACATGGTATGAATAATGTGCCAATTGCCTATTTATAGCCTCAGTAACCGTGTGTCCTTGATTTCTTATATAAATAATTTTCTCTAAATCATTTTCTTTAAGTGGAGTAACGGCATCAAATAAACACTGCCAACCTTCATTCCAATTATCAATCAAGTCATCTTTTGAGGTATAACTATCTATGAATTCTTGGTCGCGATGTCGCCATTCTTTTTCACCATCCTCAGTTAAAAAGTTAGTCCATCTACTTAACATGTTGCCAACCAAGTGCTTCACAATAATTGAAATGGAATTAGAATCTTCAGCAAATTCCTTTTGTAACTCTTCAAAAGTTAAATCCTTAAGCGTTTTGTGGCCTAGAGATTTATAATATTCAAATTGTTTAATTGTGCTGGTTAAGTAACTCTTCATACTCTAAAAGTACAAATTATTCTTTTGGAACAAATTTTAAAGCTACTCCATTAATGCAATGTCTTTTTCCGGTTGTTGCTCTTGGACCATCGCTAAAAACATGACCTAAATGCCCACCACAGGTTGCACAATGCTCTTCAGTTCTGGCGTAACCTAAATCGTAATCTGTAGAAAATGCTACATTACCTGTAATTTCTTTATCAAAACTTGGCCACCCTGTACCAGAATCAAATTTATGTTTACTTTCAAATAAAGGAGTATTACAGCCTTTACAATGGTAAACACCTTCTTCATAATTTTTATTTAATATGCTAGTAAAAGAACGTTCAGTACCTGCTTTCCTCAATACATAATACTCCATATCAGTTAACTGTTCTTTCCATGCATCATCGGTTTTGGTTACTTTGTAAACTTTATGCTCATCTAAATTTGCTTGTTTTTGAGCATTAGAGTTACAATTAAAAAGTAACAAAAAAATAAGTAGTGTTAAAAATTTATTCATAATAATTAGTCTATATAATCTATTAAATAGTGATATTCAAAATATTTTATTAATGTAAAACTTACAGTATTGGTCGACAACTATTGTTTTTAATAACAAAGAAAGTTGTTTTATATGCGTTAAATTATTCACAGAAAACATCAATAGTTATGTTGGTATTGTATTAAATTTGAAATGTATTATATTAGGTGACAATTATAAATAAATTGTGTCTAATTAATATAACTATTGATTTTATATTTTTAACTCTAAATTTAATAATATTATGAAACGATATAAAATGTTTTTAGGATTTGGTATTGCATTACTCATGGTAGCCTGTGCAACAAATCCATTTACAGGTAAAAAAACCATAGCTTTAGTACCAAATTCTCAACTTTTTCCAACGGCATTTGCGCAGTACGATCAATTTCTTAATGAGAACAATGTTATTACAGGCACTAAAGATGCAGAAATGATTAAGCGTGTAGGACAAAAAATAGCTGTAGCCGCAGAACGTTATTTAAATGCAAACGGGCATCAGGGTTATTTAAAAGATTACAAGTGGGAATATAACTTGGTAAACGATAATACCGTAAACGCGTGGTGTATGCCAGGAGGTAAAATTGTGTTTTATACTGGTATTTTGCCGATAGCTCAAAATGAAGCTGGTGTTGCAGCTATTATGGGGCATGAAGTAGCACATGCATTAGCAAACCATGGACAACAACGTATGAGTGCAGGTATGTTACAACAGTTTGGTGCAGTTGCTGGAAATATCGCTATTAAAGATGATCAAACTAGAGCTATTTTTAATCAAGCCTACGGTGTTGGCTCTCAGGTTGGTATTATGTTACCGTTTAGCAGAAGTCATGAAACAGAATCTGATTTAATAGGTACATACCTAATGGCTATTGCAGGTTATGAGCCTGCTGAAGCTGCTGAATTATGGAAACGTATGAAATCTAACAGTGGAGGACAGGCACCACCAGAGTTTATGAGTACACATCCATCAAACGATACAAGAATTGCTAATTTAACAAAATGGGCGCCTCAGGCTAGAGCAGAAGCAAAAAAATATGGTGTAACAACCTTTAGAAATAAATAACATGTAGAATAAAATATTTGTTTATTTTAGAAGCTGCTCCACAAAAGAGCAGCTTTTTTTATGAAGAAACAATTACAAAAGGGGAGTAAAAAACTCTTAAACGCCTGGGCTTTTTATGATTGGGCAAATTCTGTTTATGCGCTAACCATTGCATCTTCAATTTTCCCATTGTTTTACGCTAATCTATTTGATACGAAAGAGCAATTGGTAGCTGCTTTTGGTTTTGAAATGAAACAAACGGTTTTAATTTCTATAGTTACCGCATTTACATTTCTAATAGTGGCAATATTATCACCTATACTTTCAGGGATTGCCGATTACGTTGGTAACAAAAAAAGTTTTATGAAGTTTTTTTGTTACTTAGGTTCTATTGGCTGTATTGGTTTATATTTTTTTAGTATTGAATTTATTCACATTGGAATATTATTCTATTTTATGGGCTTATTAGGCTATTGGGGTAGTTTAGTATTTTACAATTCGTACCTGCCAGATATTGCTTATCCAGAACAACAAGATAACATAAGTGCCAAAGGCTTCTCTTGGGGTTACATTGGCAGTGTTCTTTTACTAGTTTTAAATTTAGCAATGGTTATGTTTCCTAGTTTTTTTGGTTTTGATATTAGTATTTTAGAAGAGATTAGCCTTGACGGTACTGAAGCAGAAATTGCTGTAGCCACAGAGCAAGCAAAAAATTTAGCATCATTTAAAGCTATGAAGATCTCTTTTATAACAGTTGGTTTGTGGTGGGCACTTTTTAGTCAATATACATTTTATCATTTACCAAAAGGTACTTCTAAAGGTAAAAAAGTAACCAAAGCTATTGTTTTTAATGGTTTTAGAGAGTTACGCTCTGTTTGGAATGATTTAAAAAGTAATTTAAGACTAAAACGGTATTTAACTGCCTTTTTTGTGTTTAGTATGGCGGTGCAAACGATAATGCTTATGGCTGTGTATTTTGGGGAAAAAGAGATACTTTGGACTAGTGATGACCAGAAAACCACAGGCTTAATAGGAAGTATATTAATAATTCAATTAGTAGCAGTTTTAGGAGCATTTCTTACCTCAAAAATGTCTGAGAAATATGGGAATATTAAAGCCTTAATTATAATTAACTTTATATGGATGGGACTATGTTTTTACGCTTACTTTATGAAAACACCTGTACAGTTTTACATTGCAGCAACCTTAGTTGGTTTTGTTATGGGTGGTGTGCAATCTCTTGGCAGATCTACATATTCTAAGTTTTTACCAGAAACTGAGGACACTACATCTTATTTTAGTTTTTATGATGTTGCAGAAAAAATAGGTATTGTTATTGGTATGTCCATTTTTGCAATAGTCGATCAAAGTAGATCTATGAGAGATGCTATATTATTTTTATTTGTTTTCTTTTTGATTGGAATTATTTTATTGTTTAGAGTTCCAGAAAATCAATCATAAAAAAAAAGTCCTTTCAATAATAATTATTGAAAGGACTTAAAATAAATTAAAAAGTACCACTTTAAGACTCCGTAGGCTTTTCAGCCTTTTCAATAGCAATACTTAACTCATCTGTTTTCTCATCTAAATCGATAATTATTTTATCGCCGTCTTGTAAGTTTGAGGCAACAATTTCTTCTGCTAAAGCATCTTCAATATATTTTTGAATAGCGCGTTTTAGTGGTCTTGCTCCATATTGCTTATCAAAACCTTTATCTGCAATATAACCTTTAGCAGTATCGGTTAAATCTAATTCGTAACCAAGACTCTTAATTCTAGCAAGTAGTTTTTCTAACTCAATATCGATAATTAAATTAATATCCTCTTTTTCAAGCGCATTAAACACCACTACATCATCAATTCTATTTAAAAATTCTGGAGCAAATGATTTTTTAAGTGCATTTTCAATCACCTTAACCGCATTTGCATCTTCTTGGGCTTTTTGTGATGCTGTACCAAAGCCAATACCTGTACCAAAATCTTTCAACTTTCTAGCACCAATATTAGACGTCATTATGATTATAGTATTTCTAAAATCAATTTTCCTACCTAAACTATCTGTTAAATGTCCATCATCTAAAACTTGAAGTAGCATGTTGAATACATCTGGATGAGCTTTTTCAATTTCATCTAAAAGAATAACAGCATACGGCTTACGACGTACTTTTTCGGTTAATTGACCACCTTCTTCATAGCCAACATATCCTGGAGGCGCTCCAACTAAGCGAGATATAGCAAACTTTTCCATGTATTCACTCATATCAATTCTAATTAAAGAATCTTCGCTATCAAATAATTGGCGTGATAACACTTTAGCTAATTGGGTTTTACCAACACCAGTTTGCCCTAAGAAAATAAATGAACCAATAGGCTTGTTAGGATCTTTTAATCCAGCACGATTACGCTGAATAGCTTTAACAACTTTAGCAACAGCTTGGTCTTGTCCAATAACTTTTCCCTTAATTAATTCTGGTAATTCTGCCAGTTTATTAATCTCGGTTTGTGCAATTCTATTTACAGGAATACCTGTCATCATAGAAACCACATCTGCCACATTTTCTTCTGTTACAACTTCGCGATTAAGTTTTGTCTCTTCTTCCCATTTTTCTTGCGCAATGGCTAAATCTTTCTCTAAGCGTTTTTCATCATCTCGTAATTTAGCAGCTTCCTCATATTTTTGCTTTTTAACAACAGAGTTTTTAGTTTCTCTAACTTGTTCTAATTGTTTTTCTAGTTCTAATATTTGCTGTGGCACATCAATATTAGTAATATGTACGCGAGAGCCTGCTTCATCAAGAGCATCAATTGCTTTGTCTGGAAGAAACCTATCCGTCATATATCTATTGGTTAACTTAACACATGCTACAATAGCCTCATCTGTAAAGTCTACATTATGATGTTCTTCATACTTACCTTTAATATTATTTAATATTTCGATAGTTTCCTCAACAGTTGTTGGTTGTACTATAACTTTTTGAAAACGCCTTTCTAGCGCACCATCTTTCTCAATATATTGTCTGTATTCATCAAGTGTTGTTGCACCAATACATTGAATTTCACCTCTTGCCAAGGCTGGTTTAAACATATTAGAAGCATCTAGACTTCCTGTAGCGCCACCAGCACCAACTATGGTATGAATTTCATCTATAAAAAGAATAACATCATCATTCTTTTCAAGCTCATTCATTACGGCTTTCATGCGCTCTTCAAACTGTCCGCGATATTTAGTACCAGCCACTAAGCTTGCTAAATCTAAAGTAACAACTCTCTTATTAAAGAGAATACGGGAAACTTTTCGTTTTACTATTCTTAGTGCTAAACCTTCTGCAATGGCAGATTTACCAACACCAGGTTCTCCAATTAAAAGCGGATTATTTTTCTTTCTTCTACTTAAAATTTGTGAAACACGTTGTATTTCAGCTTCTCTACCAACAACAGGGTCTAGCTTTCCTTCTTCGGCAAAAGCCGTTAAATCACGTCCAAAATTATCTAAAACAGGGGTTTTAGACTTCTTATTAGACTTTCCTGAAGGAGAATTAAAAATATTATCTTTTTGAGCGTCTTCACCTAAATTAGAATCATCATCCTGAAATGATTCTGCTTTTGGTTCTATGTAATCATCATTATCGTTTGTAATCATCTGTTTAAATTGTTCTTTAACATTATCGTAGTCTACTTTTAGCTTATTTAAAAGCTTGGTGGTGGGGTCATTTTCGTTTCTAAGAATACACAAAAGCAAATGTGCCGTATTTATAGATGTACTTTGAAACAATTTAGCTTCTAAAAACGTTGTTTTCAAAGCACGTTCTGCTTGTCGCGTTAAGTGTAAGTTTTTCTTTTGATTAGAAGCAATATTTATATTTGGGTTTGCGGGACTTAAAATCTCCACTTTACGTCTTAAATGATTTAAATCTACATTTAAAGCGTTTAAAATATCTATAGCTTTGCCATTACCATCACGTAACAGTCCCAGCATTAAATGCTCTGTACCAATAAAATCGTGACCTAAGCGAAGCGCTTCTTCTTTGCTGTACGCAATTACATCTTTTACCCTTGGGGAAAAATTATCATCCATATCTAAATTCCTTTCTGCTTTAAAAATACTAAAATACTTTAACTAAAGGCAAAAATCGTACCCGAAAATATAGTAGTCGTGCTAATTGACGAAAAATTAATCAAAAAATCAAAAAATACGTGTTTATAGTTATTAACGAATAATAGGTCTAAAATTGTTAATAAAAAGTAGTGAAATGGAATGATAACGCGCCTATTCTCACTGATGAAATTAGTATATTAGCATGTTTTGAAAAAATCATAAAACTAAATTAAATTATATATGGCAGAAGGAGAAAAACTGATACCTATTAATATTGAGGATGAGATGAAATCTGCGTACATTGATTATTCAATGTCGGTCATTGTGTCACGTGCATTACCAGATGTGCGAGATGGATTAAAACCAGTACACAGGCGTGTGCTTTATGGTATGCACGAACTAGGTGTTAGAGCAAATTCAGCTCATAAAAAATCTGCAAGAATAGTAGGTGAGGTTTTAGGTAAATATCACCCTCATGGTGACACATCAGTTTATGATGCTATGGTGCGTATGGCTCAAGAGTGGAGTTTACGTTATATGTTAGTAGATGGTCAAGGTAACTTTGGTTCTGTAGATGGTGATAGTCCTGCAGCAATGCGTTATACAGAAGCTAGGATGCAAAAGATATCTGAAGAAATGTTAGCAGATATCGATAAAGAGACTGTAGATCATAAATTGAATTTTGATGATACCTTAAAAGAGCCAACAGTATTACCAACTAGAATACCTGGTTTGTTAGTAAACGGCGCCTCTGGTATTGCTGTAGGTATGGCAACAAATATGCCGCCACACAATTTAACTGAGGTAGTAAACGGCACCATTGCGTATATAGAAAATTCTGATATTGAGATTGAAGAGTTGATGACGCATGTAAAAGCACCTGATTTTCCTACTGGTGGTATCATTTATGGGTACGATGGTGTTAAAGACGCCTTTCTTACAGGTAGAGGTAGAATTGTAATGCGTGCAAAAGCTAACATTGAAGAGGTTAATGGGCGCGAGTGTATTATTGTAGACGAGATACCTTATCAAGTTAATAAAGCAGATATGATTAAGAAAACTGCTGATTTGGTTAATGACAAAAAACTAGAAGGTATTTCTACAATTAGAGATGAATCTGATAGAAATGGAATGCGTATTGTTTATGTTTTAAAACGCGATGCTATTCCAAATATAGTATTAAACAAATTATATAAGTACACACAGCTACAGTCCTCATTTAGTGTAAATAACATTGCGTTAGTTAACGGAAGACCACAACTTTTAAACTTAAAAGAATTAATACATTATTTTGTTGAGCATAGGCATGAAGTTGTTGTAAGACGTACTACCTATGAATTGAGGAAAGCTGAGGAACGTGCTCATATTTTAGAAGGTTTAATAATTGCATCTGATAATATAGATGAAGTGATTAAAATTATACGTGCATCTTCAAATGCAGATGAAGCGCGAAATAATTTAATTGAACGTTTTAAACTTTCTGAAATTCAAGCAAGAGCTATTGTAGAAATGCGCTTGCGTCAATTAACAGGGTTAGAGCAAGATAAATTACGCACTGAATATGACGAGATTATAAAAACTATCGCTGATTTAAAAGATATACTTGATAATAAGGAGCGTAGAATGAATATCATAAAAGATGAATTAGCAGTAATTCGTGACAAATATGGTGACGAACGTCGTTCTGTTATAGAATATGCAGGTGGAGACCTAAGCATTGAAGATATGATACCTAATAAAAAGGTAGTTATAACTATATCTCACGCAGGATACATTAAACGTACATTACTTACAGAATACAAAACTCAAAATAGAGGTGGTGTTGGTCAAAAAGCATCCACAACGCGAAATGAAGATTTCTTAGAACATTTGTTTGTTGGAACTAATCATCAATACATGTTGTTTTTTACCCAAAAAGGAAAGTGTTTCTGGATGCGTGTATATGAAATTCCTGAAGGTGCAAAAACATCCAAAGGTAGAGCTATACAAAATCTTATAAATATTGAACAAGACGATAAGGTAATGGCCTTTATTTGTACTCAAGATTTAAAAGATGAAGACTATATTAATAGCCACTATGTAATTATGGCTACTAAAAAAGGGCAAGTTAAAAAAACATCCCTAGAGCAGTACTCTCGTCCTCGAACTAATGGTATTAACGCTATTACTATTAAAGAAGATGATGAATTGCTAGAAGCTAAATTAACTACAGGTGAAAGTCAAGTAATGTTGGCGCTTAAATCTGGTAAAGCTATACGTTTTGAAGAAGCAAAAACACGTCCTATGGGTAGAAATGCTTCTGGAGTTCGCGGTATTAGACTTACTAATGAGAAAACAGATGAAGTTATTGGTATGATAGCTGTAGATGACATGGAAAGTAATATTCTAGTTGTTTCAGAAAATGGTTATGGTAAACGTTCTAGTTTGGATGATTACAGAATTACCAATAGAGGAGGGAAAGGTGTAAAAACTATTTCTATTACCGATAAAACAGGTAATTTAGTTTCTATCAAAAACGTAACTGATGGTGATGACCTTATGATTATTAATAAATCTGGAATAGCTATTAGAATGGCAGTTAAAGATTTACGAGTAATGGGACGCGCCACACAAGGAGTAAAACTTATTAATCTTAAAGGTAAAGATTCTATTGCAGCAGTAGCAAAAGTGATGCATGATGAGGATAATGTGGAAGATGTAGAAGGTATTGAAAACAGCAACGCTGTAAATGATGGCACAACTGTTGATAATAAAGAAATAGATAACAACAATAATGAATAACACTAATTAAATTAACAATGAAAAAACAATTAATTATAGCTTTAGCAATTTCTATAAGTGCATTTTCTTTTGCTCAAAAGAAAGAGCTTAAAGCTGTCGAAAAAGCTATTAAAAGCAATAATTTTGCTGAAGCTAAAACTGCACTGGCTATTGTTGAACCTATGTTAGGTTCATTAGATGAAAAATTATTAAGTAAATATAATTACTTAAAAGGCGTTGCTCTATATGCTAACGGTGCTGGGAGTAATGCAGATATTGATACTGCAATTGAATTTTTAAATAAAGCCAAAAGCGGATACAAAGTAGAGGTTGGCCAGATTAAAAATGATATGGTTAATAAAATTTTGGATAAAGGTAATAAAGCCTATGAAGCCAAAAAATTTGGTGCTGCTTCTGAGTATTTTGAAAAACTATATAATTTAAGAAAACAAGATACTGTTTATTTATACTACGCAGCTGCTTCTGCAGTAAGTGCTCCAGATTATGACAAGGCTATTGTATTGTATGAGAAATTGAAAGACTTAAATTACAGTGGTATAGAAGAGAAACTATATGCCGTAAATGTAAAAACTAATCAAAAGGAAGAGTTTCCAAATGAAGTTTTACGAAAAGCTTCTGTTGGTGCAAAAACTCATAATAACCCTACCAACGAGAAAACCGAATCTAAAAAAGGGGAGATTATAAAAAATGTAGCATTAATTTATATTTCGCAAGGAAATAACGACAAAGCTATTGATGCCATAAAAGATGCTAGAGCTGAAGATCCTGATGATGTATCATTGATTTTATCTGAAGCTAATATTTATTATAAATTAGGAGATAAAGATAAATTTAAAGAATTGTTGGAATTAGCAACAAAAAAAGATCCAGAAAATGTTGAATTACAATATAATTTAGGTGTAATTTCAGCTGAATCAGGCAATACCAACGAAGCCATGAGCTATTATAAAAAAGCTTTAGAACTAAATCCTAATTATATTAACGCTTACATAAATAGTGCTGCTTTAGTTTTAGGAAAAGAAGAGCCTATTATTGATGAAATGAATAGTTTAGGAAGCTCTGCTGCTGATAATAGACGTTATGACGTACTACGCGAACAACGTCAAAATATATATAAAGAAGCAGTACCTTTTTTAACTAAAGCATTAGAAATAAATCCGCAAAGTATAAATGCTGCAAAAACTTTGATGAATATTTACAGTGTTCTTGGAGAAACTGATAAATTTAAAGCTATGAAAGCTAAAGTTGCAGAAATTGGGGGATAGTATTAGTATTTCTTATAAAAACAAAAAAAACCAGAACATGTAGTTCTGGTTTTTTTTGTTTAAAAAATTAATTTTCAAAAGCTTTTAAGGTCTTTATAATAATTGATACACAATCCAACAACTGAATTTTTGTCATTACCAAAGGAGGCGCAAAACGAATAATGTTACCATGTGTTGGTTTTGCCAATAACCCATTGTCCCGCAATGCTAAACATACTTCCCAAGCTGTATTACTGTTTTCATCATCATTAATTACAATAGCATTTAGTAAACCTTTGCCTCTAACTACATTTACAATAGTGCTTGTTTTTGCATATTCGTGTAACTCTGCCCTAAATAATTCACCTAATTCAAACGCGTTATTAGCTAAATTTTCTTCTTTCACAACTTCTAGAGCAGCTATGGCAACAGCAGCTGCTATAGGATTACCACCAAACGTACTACCATGATTCCCTGGTTTTATAACATGCATTATATCATCATTAGCTAGTACAGCACTTACAGGGTAAACACCACCACTTAAGGCTTTACCTAAAATTAATATATCTGGTTTTACATCGGGGGTTTTACTACAATTTTTGTTATTACAAGAACAATTTCCGCAGGTAGCTAGTAAACGTCCTGTTCGGGCAATGCCTGTTTGTACTTCATCTGCGATAAATAAAACATTATAGGCATTACATAAAGCCTTGGCAGCAATTAAATACCCTTCACTTGGTACATAAACGCCCGCTTCACCTTGAATGGGTTCAACCAAAAAACCAGCAACGTTTGGATTGCTTTTTAAAACATCTTCCAATGCTTGTAAATTATCATATTCAATCTTAACAAATCCTTTTGTATAAGGACCAAAATTTTCACGAGCTACAGGATCGTTAGAAAAAGATATAATAGTAGTTGTTCGTCCGTGAAAATTATTTTCACAAACTATAATTTCAGCCTCATTTTCATTAACACCTTTAATTTCATAAGCCCATTTACGTGCTAATTTTAAAGCTGTTTCTACAGCTTCAGCACCAGTATTCATTGGTAAAAGCTTATCAAATCCAAAGAGTTCGGTTGCATATTTTTCATACTTACCTAGCATATCGTTGTAAAACGCTCTGGAAGTCAATGTTAATGTTTTAGCTTGCTTCACCATAGCATTTATAATTTTGGGGTGACAATGCCCTTGGTTTACCGCAGAATATGCAGATAGAAAATCATAATACCGTTTCCCTTCAGCATCCCAAACATAAACGCCTTCACCGCGGCTTAACACTACGGGTAAGGGGTGGTAATTGTGGGCACCGTACTTGTTTTCCAAAGCTATTGCAGCTTCTGATGTTAATTGGTTTAAAATAGCCATTTCAAAAAAAATTAAAATATTTTTAATCCATCTAATGCATGCTCATAAAGAACAATGATTTAAATGATTAACCTCGATTAACGAGCAAAATAACCATTCCTTCTGTACCTTTATTTTTCCGTAGCGTCCGAAAAAGCAGCGTGGGAGAGAAATCATCCCTGAATAATCTGCAAATTAATAATTTAAAAACAAAAAAATAAATCAAAAATGTGTCTTTTCATACTCATACTGTGTCTAATTCATATTAGTTAACCATAAAAAATATAATAATGGACTATTTATCGAAACTATTAGACAATTTAATACCATCTATAGGTGGTAAACTTTCAAGTGCAATTGCTGCTTTATTAATTTTAATCATTGGCTGGTTTATAGCTGGTTTTGTAAAACGAATGATTGCGCGACTCATCAGAAAAACTGGTGTAGACAAAAAACTCAACAATCCTAAAATAAATTTACCAAAGTTTATTAGTAAACTTGTTTACTTTTTAATTATGATTTTTGTTTTCATGCTAGCCTTAGAAAAACTTGGCATGAGTGATGTTTTAGACCCTTTAAAGAATATGCTTAACAGCTTTACTGGATTTTTACCAAATATTATTGGTGCTGGTTTAGTGTGTTATATTGGGTATATGCTTGCTACAATTGTATCAGAGTTGGTAGAGCTTTCTGGAGATTCAATCCAAAAACTTGTACCAAAACTAAAGTTACCAGAAAATCTCGATTTAATAAAAATTATTAAAAAAATAGTTTTTATTTTTATTTTTATACCTCTATTAATTTCTGCTTTTAATATATTAAATATGGATGCGATTTCTGTTCCTGCTACTGATATGTTAAAAGACTTTTTTGCAGCAATACCTAGAGTAATTGTAGCTGCACTAATATTAGTATTATTTGCTGTTGGTGGTCGTTTTTTAAGTGGATTAGCAAAAGATTTAATGTATAGCATGAACTTAAATAGTGTGTTTAATAAAATTGGACTTACCGCTATTACTGGAAATTCAAACTTAGTATCCATTATTGGTAATTTAATTTACTTTTTCATTATTTTATTTGGTTTAACAACTGCAATAGAAAAATTAGAGTTTTCACTTCTTTCAGAAATTCTATATACTGTAACTAGCTATTCTGGAAAAATACTATTCGGTTTAGTAATATTAATGATTGGTAATTGGATATCTACAATAGCAGCAAATAGTTTTGCGAAAAAGGAATCTAATGTATTTATCGCCTCAATAATTAGAATTGCTATAATTGCTATTTTCTTAGCTATAGGCTTAAGAACTATGGGTATAGCAGATGATATTATTAACTTAGCCTTTGGTATTTCTTTAGGAACTGTAGCGTTAACCATTATTTTATCTTTCGGATTGGGAGGTAGAGAAGCTGCAGGAAAACAAATGGAAAAAATTCTAGATAAGTTTAATAAAAAGTAATTTAGAAATAAATATATTAAGAAAAACTGCTTGATCACTCAAGCAGTTTTTTTGTTTTTATGTTATAGGGATTAGCTTATATCTTACGTCAAAAATTTTAATAAATATAATTTGAATTAAAACTTATTTATTTACCGCTATTCTTATTTTTGCAGTATGTCGAGAAGAAGAAATTCAAAAAGAAAAATATTTGAACACTTAGAAGTTATAGATGCAGGTGCTAAGGGCAAAACCGTTGCTAAAGCACCCGATGGTAAAATAGTGTTTTTACCTAATGCTGTACCCGGTGATGTTGTAGATGTGCAAACCTTTAAGAAGCGAAAAGCATATTACGAAGGTAACGCTATAAAATTTCATAAACGCTCTGATAAACGAGTAAATCCCCAGTGCGATTATTTTGGAACTTGTGGCGGTTGCAAGTGGCAAGATATGGGGTATGAGCATCAATTATTTTACAAGCAGAAAGAAGTTGTGAATAACCTAACTAGAATAGGGCATATTGATTTACCCGAAGTTACTCCAATTTTAGGCGCTAAAAATCAATATTTTTATAGGAATAAAATGGAATTTTCGTTTAGCGATAGCCGTTGGTTAACGCAAGATGAAATAAAATCTGATGATGATTTAGGTGATAGAAATGCACTTGGATTTCATATTCCAGGAATGTGGGATAAGATTTTAGATATCGATAAATGTCATTTACAAAGAGAGCCATCAAATGCTATTAGAAATGCTGTAAAACAATTTGCTGTAGAAAATGGTTTAGAGTTTTTTAACACCAGAAATCAAACAGGTCTTCTAAGAACTATGATGATTCGTACATCTAGTACTGGGGATGTTATGGTGCTTGTTCAGTTTTTTAAAGAAGACACTAAAAAACGAGAATTACTTTTAGATTTTATTACTGAAAAATTTCCCGAAATCACATCTTTACAATATGTAATTAACGGAAAAGGAAATGATACTATTTATGATCAAAAAGTGATTTTGTATAAAGGGCAAGATCATATTTTTGAAGATATGGAAGGTTTAAAATTCAAAATTAATGCAAAATCCTTTTATCAAACAAATTCTGAGCAAGCATATGAGTTGTATAAGATAACCAGAGATTTTGCTGGTTTAAAAGGTGATGAGTTGGTTTATGATTTATATACAGGAACAGGAACAATAGCACAATTTGTTGCAAAACAGGCTAAAAAAGTTATAGGTGTAGAATCTGTACCAGACGCTATTACTGCAGCTAAAGAAAATGCACAATTAAATAACATTAATAACGTTGAATTCTTTGTTGGAGATATGAAACAGGTATTTAATGATGATTTTATCTTACAACATGGGCAACCTGATGTTGTAATTACCGATCCGCCAAGAGATGGCATGCATAAAGATGTTGTAGCACAATTGCTTAATATAGCAGCGAAAAAAATAGTATATGTAAGTTGTAATAGTGCCACACAAGCACGAGATTTAGCCTTATTAGATGATATGTATAGCGTTACAAAAGTACAACCAGTAGATATGTTTCCACAAACGTTTCATGTAGAGAATGTTGTTTTATTAGAAAAAAGATAATTAGTTGATGTAATGAAAAAAGTAGGTACACTTATTTTAATGCTTGTATTGGTAGGCAACTACAGTTGCGAACGCGACGATTTGTGTCCCGCCTCTACACAAACTACAGCAAGATTGGTTATAGAGGCTTTTGATGTATCTATACCTGATGATAGTAAAAATATTTTTGGATTACGTATTGAAGGTATTGGGAATGATGGTGAAGGTATAGGCGTTTTAGAAGATTTTAACGTAATTAGTGCAAGTACTTTGATACTACCACTTAGAACGGATGCAGACGAGACAAAGTACAAATTACATAGAGATTTCTCAATAAATAATAATGGAACCCCAGATGACACTAGTGATGATTTTACAGAGGGGAATGAAGATATTATTACTATAACATATATTAGAGATGATGTATTTGTATCCAGAGCCTGTGGTTTTAAAACAGTTTTTAATAATGTACAAATTACCATTGATGCAGAAGATTTAGATGATGATGAATGGATACGATCTATACAAACTGAAAATGATAACCAAATTATAGAAAATGAAGCAGAAGCACATTTTATATTATTGCACTAGTATAGTGCTGCTTATTTTAGTGTGTTCAGGTACTGTACAAGCACAAAATAAAAGTACACCTAAAACTCGGAAGGATTCTACAGTCGTAAAAATAAAATATGGATTACGTGTTGGTGTTGATACAGGGAAACTCATACGCTCGTTTTTAGATGATGGTTATACTGGTTTAGAATTAGTAGCAGATTATCGTATTACCAAAAAACTATACGTTGCAGGCGAATTAGGTAATGAAGAACGCATTATAACTACTGATTTTTTAAATACTACAACCCAAGGCAGCTATATAAAAGCAGGTATAGATTACAATTTATATCAAAATTGGTTAGACATGGATAATATGGTGTTTTTTGGCTCCCGTATAGGGTTTAGCTCGTTTAACCATACCATCAATGAATATCAAATATATGCCACAGATCAATATTGGGCACCACAAAATACAGTTGCCGATGGTCTAGAAATAGATGGCTTAACAGCTATTTGGGTAGAAATGATTATGGGATTAAAAGCAGAATTATTTACAAATCTTTATTTTGGATTAAATCTACAGCTTAAGGTGTTGGCTACTGAAACTAAGCCTGATAATTTTAAAAACATATATATACCAGGATTTAATAAAACCTATGATAGTACCAGTATTGGTGTAGGTTATGGGTATACACTATCTTATAGAATACCGCTTTATAAAAAGGAAAAGGTTATTGCGCCTGTGCAGTAGTTTTTATATTTTTAAGTTATTAATAGTTACAATGATACTATTATTCTAAACTATATTAACACCTGTATGTTTAAGTATTTGTTACTTCATATACTTACCCTTCTTACTGCCTTCGTACATAACATATTTTACTAAGCGCGACTCCAGTTTAGCATTAAATAGGTGTATTTTTCTTGAGGGGCGCAGGCCTACATGTTTTAATGCATCTAGGTTTGAGGTAATAAACCAAGCATCGGTACCTGGATAATTTTGTTTTAGAGTATCACCAATATCTGCATAAAATTTTTCCATGTCAATATCTAAACGCTCACCGTAGGGCGGATTAAATACCATGTGTAATTTTTGTTGTCCGCCTTTTTGAGTTTTAAAAAAATCTTCGTGTTTTACAGTAATAAAATCATCTAATTGCGCATTCTCAACATTTTGTTGTGCTTTTCTAACAGCACTAGGTGCTTTATCGTATGCTATAATTTGATGGTGGAAATCGCGTGTTTTTTTAAGAAGCGATTCTTCAATTTTTTCAAAAAGCTCTACATCCCAATCTTGCCAACGCTCAAAAGCAAATTCTTTACGCATTAGGTTTGGTGGTATATTACAGGCTATCATTGCAGCTTCAATAGGGATAGTGCCCGAGCCACACATGGGATCCATAAAATCTGACTGACCATCCCAACCCGATAGCATAATTAGGCCAGCAGCCAAAACCTCGTTTATTGGTGCAATGTTAGTAGCCATTTTGTAGCCACGTTTATGTAGCGATTCTCCTGAGGAATCTAAAGATACGGTACATGCTGTTCTATCTATACGTACATTAATTTTTAAATCAGGAAATTTTAAATCTACATTAGGCCTTTGACCTGTTTTATCTCGAAAACGATCTACAATGGCATCTTTTGTTTTTTGTGCGATAAAAAGCGAGTGGGTAAATAAATCGGAATGTATGGTAGCATCAACCGCTAATGAGCCTGAGGGCTTTAGGTAGTCTTCCCATGGCATATTGTTTATTTTGTTATACAAATCTTTTTCATCCTTTACACGAAACGTTTGTATAGGTTTTAAAATTTTTATAGCGGTACGCAGTGCTAAATTGGCTTTATACATAAAGCCTTGATCTCCTACAAACTCTACAACACGTACGCCTTTTTTAACGTGTAATGCACCTAGTTGTATTAATTCATTTTCTAACAATTCTTCAAAACCATAAAGGGTTTTGGCTACCATATTGAAATTTTCGGCCATAATCTTCGTCCAAATCTTTATAAATGTTCTTTTTATATTCCTTTTTAAGAGGTTGTAATTTCTTTTTAAGAAATTACGGGTGTGGCAAATAGATTGCAAAAATAGTGTAATTTTGCGGCAAATAAATGACATTAGTAGATAATGGGTTAGGGATTGCAGTGGAAAGCCCACAGCGAGGTACGAGCGAGGACTTGCAACGTAAAGCCCGACCCCGCCATTAAAGCGGGGTAACCCCATAAAATAAAAAATGATAGACAATACAACAAAATGGTTTGCTTCGTGGTTTGATACGCGATTTTACCATATTTTATATAGGGATAGAGATGATACCGAGGCGCAGGTATTTATGGATAATTTAACGCAGTATTTAAATTTACCAGAAGGTGGCGCTATATTAGATTTAGCATGTGGTAAGGGCAGACACTCACGATATTTAAACAAAATTGGGTTTAATGTTACCGGAATTGATTTAAGCGAAAACAGCATTGCATTTGCAAAACAGTTTGAAAACCATAGGTTACAATTTGAAGTGCATAACATGTGCAAACCTTACCCGAAACAGTTTGATGCTGTATTTAATTTGTTTACTAGTTTTGGGTATTTTGATAGGGATGAGGATAATTTAAATACCATTAAAGCAATTAAAGCAAACTTAAATACCACTGGTTTTGGTGTGATTGATTTTATGAATACTGAGTTTGTTATTGATAATTTAGTACCAGAAAACAGTAAAACTGTGGATGGAATTACCTTTAATTTAAAACGATTTGTGAAGGATGGTTACATTGTAAAAACTATTAATTTTGATGCAGATGGCGAAACATATAATTTTGAAGAACGCGTTAGAGCATTTTCTTTAGCCGATTTTGAAACGTTATTTGCTGAGGCTGGTGTGCATTTATTAGATGTGTTTGGCGATTATAAACTGCGTAAGTTTAACCCAAAAACATCGAAACGTTTAGTGATGATTTTTAAGTGATATATATATTTTTAAATGAATAAATATCTTTTTCCTGTTTACGCTGTTATTATTGGGTTAGTTATTGCTAAACTTACCAAAAATAAAAACACATGGAATACAAAGTTACTGTTATCTTTTAGTGGTGCTTTTTTATTAGCGTTAACACTTTTTGAGTTGTTACCCGAAGTTTATGACCATTTAGATACTAAACGTACTGGCTTATTTATAATGTGTGGTATTTTGTTACAGATTATTTTAGAATTGTTTTCTAAAGGTGCAGAACATGGGCATGTACATATTAATAAAGATTCTACCGTTTTTCCATGGTTATTGTTTGTAAGTTTATGCATTCATAGTTTTTTAGAAGGTTTCCCAATTCATGAACATAACGATATGTTGTATGGTGTTTTAGTACACAAAGTACCTATTGCTGCTTTAATATGTATGTTTTTATTTAAATCGAAATTTAGTACAGTGCAAATCGTTTTATTTTTGTTTGTATTTACAATAATGACGCCTTTAGGTACTTTAATATCTAATACAACTGAGATTAGTGAACAGCTAACTCATACTATAAACGCTGTGGTTATTGGTATATTTTTTCATATTTCTACAACTATTTTGTTTGAAAGCGGAGAAGGGCATAAGTTTAACTTAAGTAAGTTTATTGCTATAATTTTAGGTGTTGGGATAGCTTATGTAATTTAAAAAAAGCTTTTTCGTTAATACTTTAAATAAGAAAGAGTAAAATTTATTGTGTTAAAAACAATTCTGCATCAAGCATAAACACGCAAATAAAGTTTGATTATTTTCAATAACATTATTTATAAATAGATTATAGAATTTGAGTGTTTCTCATAATTTGGGAAATATAAAGATGAGGCATTATGTTTAGCAAAGAAGAATCGCGTTTATTAAGACAAGAGTTTTGGACAAGCTTTGGGAAATCTTTTCCAAGAAAATGGATTTTGTATGATACAAAGTTGAAAGGTTTAAATTTTAAATTTCATTTTGATACAAAAAAAGCATTAATAGCTTTAGACTTAGAGGATGATTTAGAGCACCGCATTAAATATTGGGAAAAACTTGAAGCCTTAAAATCGATTCTAAAAGATGAGTATTTGCCTGATGCGGTATTTGAAGAAGAATTTTTTTTAGAAAACCACAAAGAGATTTCTAGAATTTATGTGCCCTTAGAGCAAAAAGTTTCTATTCATAACAAAAACACGTGGCGAGAGGTTATGACGTTTTTTAATGAAAAAATGAGTGTGTTTGAGGCATTTTTTGAAACCTACAAAGAGGTTATTGAAGGTTAAATATAATAGGTGATATTTAAGGGTAATCTAGAATTTGTATAAACAATTAAAAATCAATTTAAACACCTGTTAAAATAGAGCTTTAAATTCACATTTATCCGTATTTTTGCACTAGCAAAAAAAGTGCAAATTGTTATGCTTGATAAACTCGCTAAAATTCTTTTTTCTACACGACTTACCGCTGTTTTATTCATCGCTTTTGCTGCTGCTATGGCAGCAGGAACATTTATGGATGCAGGACAAGATACATCGCCAACACCATATACCAGAACTTTAATTTACAACGCATGGTGGTTTGAGGCCATCATGGGGATGTTTATTATAAACTTTGTAGGAAATATTTTTAGGTTTAGGCTTTATAAAAAAGAAAAGTGGGCCACATTTATATTACACATTTCCTTTATTTTAATATTATTAGGTGCTTTTATCACAAGATATATTGGTTATGAAGGGATGATGGCAATTAGAGAAGGTGCTACCGAAAACGAGTTTTTGTCTCGTAAAACATACATTAAAGCTAGAATTTTTGGCGATTATAAAGTGAATGGTGTTAACCAAATGCGTGTAATAGAAGAAGAAGTAGATTTTTCGACCAGACTAGATAACGATTTTACTATTGAAACAGATTATGGCGGACAACCCGTAACCATTTCTCTTGAAAAATTTATAGGCGGTGCCGAAGAAGATATTATTCCTGACGAAAACGGAGAGTCGTATTTAAAATTAGTTGAAGCAGGTACCAATGGTCCGCACAATCACTTTTTAAAAGTAGGTCAAGTAGCAAGTATTCATAATATATTATTTGCGTTAAACAAACCTACCGATGGTGCTATAAATATCACGTTTAAAGGTGACTCCTTAACTATTAAATCTCCATTTGAGGGTGAATATATGACGATGGCGTCACGTACTCAAGGTAAACTGATTAAAGACAGTTTACAGCCTTTATATTTACGGTCGCGTTATGTTATTGGCAACATGCAATTGGTATTTCCAAAACCTGTGGTTAAAGGTGTGTTTGATATTGTTCAAAAATCTAAAATCTTAAAAAATGATGCTGACGGATTAGTTTTAAAAGTAACTACCAATGGAGAAACACAGCAAGTTGGGGTTTTAGGCGGAAAAGGTACCGATAGAAATTTTAAAGAAATTAAAGTTGGTGGTTTAGATATAGCGCTAAAATATGGCTCTAAAATATTAGAACTTCCGTTTGCTTTAAAGTTGAATGATTTTGAAGCAGAAAAATATCCAGGTTCTGAGGTAAATTCAGCTTTTTCAAGTGAGGTTACTGTTATTGACGAACAAGTAGATAACTATGATTATAAGATATTTATGAATAATATTTTAGACCACGGCGGTTATCGGTTTTTTCAAGCAAGCTATGATCCTGATGAAAAAGGCACTATTCTCTCTGTGAATCATGATTATTGGGGTACGCTTATTACTTACATTGGTTATATTATGTTATATTTTGGTTTAATGGCTATTATGTTTAGTAAAGGCTCTCGTTTTAGCGATTTAAAAACGTTTTTAGAAAAAGTAAAAGACAAAAAGGCTAAATTAATTTCAATATTACTAATTTGTTTTAGTTTAACTGGCTTTTCACAACAAGAACAACATTCTGCAAACGACGGGCACAATCACGAGCAAGATTTTGAAAAACCAACCAAAAGACAAATAGATTCTGTTTTAAAAGCAAACATAACACCCAAGGCTCATGCAGATATTTTTGGTAATATGGTAATACAAGATATTAGCGGCCGCATGATGCCTATTAATACTTATGCATCAGAATTTTTAAGAAAACTCAGTAAAAGTGATACTTATGAAGGCTTTGATGAAAACCAAGTGTTTTTATCTATACAAGAGAGTCCGCGTTTGTGGTATAACGTACCCGTTATTTATTTACGCCCAATGGAAACAGATTCTTTAAGAAACATTATAGGAGTTCCTAAAGAAGGTAAACATTTTGCATTAGTCGATTTTTTAAATGAAGATGGCTCTTATAAATTAGCACCATATTTAAATGATGCTTACAATACTACAATTCCCAATGGATATCAAAAGAAACTAAAAGAAACGCACGAGCGCGTATCGCTCTTATCTAATACAATAGAAGGATCGTCTCTAAAAATTTTCCCTATTCCTGGTGATGATAATAATAAGTGGATTTCTAATTATGAATACCGTTTAGATCCAACAATAATTAAAGATTCATTGTATAATAACTTTGTAAAAAACGGTTTTCCAACTTATTTATTCACATTAAATAAAGCAAAACAATCTGGAGATTTTTCTGAAGCTAACAAATTACTAGAAGCTTTTAAGAGAACACAACAACGCTACGGCGCAGAAGTAATGCTAAGCGATAAAAAAATAAAAACAGAAGTATTGTATAATGAATATGATATTTTTAAAAAGCTATACAAGTGGTTTATGTATGCAGGTAGTTTGATGTTTGTGTTTTTAATTATTCAAATATTTAATACCAAAAATAAAGCTATAAATAGTTCAGTAAATATATTTAAATTAATTATTGTTGGTCTATTTTTATTACACACAGCTGGTTTAATTGTACGTTGGTATATTTCTGGACACGCACCTTGGAGTGATGCTTACGAGTCTATGATATATGTAGCTTGGTCTACGATGTTGTTTGGATTGATTACTGGAATTAGTAAGCAAAAAAACAAACAGAATAAGCGGGTTTTGGGATTGAAACTCACGCCATTAATTCCAACACCATCAATGTTCCAGATTAAGTCTTCAAACTTGACTATTGCATCAGCAGCATTCGTAACCTCAATGATTTTAATGATTGCGCATTGGAATTGGATGGACCCTGCAATTGCAAACCTACAACCCGTATTAAATAGTTACTGGTTAATGATACATGTTGCTGTAATAGTAGGAAGTTACGGCCCTTTTGCCATAGGCATGATTTTAGGTATAGTATCACTAATTTTAATGGGTTTTACCACAACAAAAAACAAAAAAATTATGGGGCTTAATATACAAGAGCTAACCATAATAAACGAAATGGCTTTAACTGTAGGTTTGGTGATGCTTACTATAGGAAACTTTTTAGGCGGTATGTGGGCTAACGAAAGTTGGGGACGCTACTGGGGTTGGGATCCTAAAGAAACATGGGCGCTAATAAGTATTATGGTATATGCCTTTGTATTGCATATGCGTTTGGTTCCTGGACTACGAGGTAGATGGTTTTTTAACTTAATGTCTATAATAGCATTTGCCAGTATTTTAATGACATATTTTGGTGTTAATTTCTACTTAGCAGGACTACATTCTTATGCTAGTGGCGATCAAATTATAAGTTTAAAATTTATTGGTATAGCATGCGTTTGTATTGCTATTCTTGGTTTTTTTGGATATCGTGGCTACACAAAATATTATAAGAAATAGTAATTATATCATTTGAGTTAAGATTCTACTTTTTATGATATAATTTTAGGTCTTTAAACAATAAAAACTATGAAACTATTTAATGAATTCAAAGAGTTTGCCGTAAAAGGTAATATGATGGATATGGCCATAGGTATAATCATTGGTGCTGCCTTTAATAAAGTTATTGATGTATTAGTAAAAAAGGTAATGTTACC
Source organism: Hyunsoonleella sp. 2307UL5-6 (assembly GCF_047345485.1). NCBI lineage: Bacteria > Pseudomonadati > Bacteroidota > Flavobacteriia > Flavobacteriales > Flavobacteriaceae > Hyunsoonleella > Hyunsoonleella sp. 2307UL5-6. The sequence goes on from NZ_JBLFEN010000001.1 coordinate 406,699, forward strand.
GCCATTATCTCTATTAACTGATGGTGTTAACTTCCAGAATAAAAAAATTATACTTAAAGAAGCAGTATCAAATATTGATGGTGTAGTTATTACAGAAGAAGTTGCTATTGGTTATGGTGCTTTAGGTGAGGCTTTTATAGACTTTACAATTATAGGTTTTACGGTATTTATAGTCGTTAAATTTATGAATCAACTTAAAAAGAAAGCGCAAGACACAAAAGATGTTACAGTTGCAACACCAAAAGATATTGAATTATTAGATAAGCTAACGCAGCTCATGGAAGAGCAAAATGCGCTTTTAAAATCTAATAAATAATATGGTTAAAATAATGTTCATAAAATTCTAAATTATTGATTAAAACTGTTATTCATTCAAAAGTCTTTAGTATTTTTCGTTTTATACAATCAAATAACTTAATTTTTTTGTAATCGACAAAATGCTTAATATTGCTGATGAAATGTCAAAATCAGCTCCAGATGATAAAAAAATCACTTCTTTTTTTATGCTTATCTTTTTACATAAATGTTTTTTCAGCAGATATATACGTAGACCAATCTGCTGCTGTAGGGGGCGATGGTTCTAGTTGGGCAACGGCATTTCAAGATATACAAAGTGCTGTTGATGCGGCATCTGCTAACGATATTATTCTAATTGCAGCAGGAATTTACCAACCAGTAGACGAAATTGATATCAGCATACCACTGACGATAAGAGGTGGATATCCACAAGGTGGCGGTGCTCAAGATATAAATGCAAATATAACTCAGATTCAAGGTGATGTATTATCTGGAGTTTTTGATGTTGCTATTGATTCTGAAACCCTGTTTCAAGGTTTCAGATTATCAAACTTTAGAACAGGAATTACTACAGACTCCAGTATAACAGTAGATCAAGTTGAATTTTTTGGTTCAATAACTAATGATATCAGAGTTGAGGATTCTATATCAGCTTTAGCAGTTACAAATTGTCTGTTTTCTAATAGTTCTGGAACAAGTATTTCTGCAACATTAGATATTGTCAATTCAATAACAATATCTAATTCTATTTTTGAAAATAGCTCAGGTAGGGCTTTATCAGCAGATGATGAGGTTTTAAATATATCCATGGTTAACTGCTCAATTTTAAATTCTACATCTGATGGTACATCTATTACTTTAAGGGGTCCAAATGCAAACATTATTAATCTTAATGCTGAAAATAACAATCAACCAACAGGCTCTATTTTAAGTTATAATAACGACAATGGCACGCTGTTTATAAAGGATTCTAACTTCTCTAATAATACCGGTCAGAATGCAGTTAATCTATCAGTTTTAGGTGGTAGTGTTGTGATAGAAAACACTAATATTTCTGATAATACAGCAACTGGCTCCTTTCCGTATGGGGTTATAGATGCCAGAAACGCCAACGTTACTGCTAGAAATTCTAAGTTCAACGATAACTTTGTTCAAGGCTCTCAAGCACGTATTTTCGGGGTTAGAGATTTTGGCTCAGACATAAGTCTTGTCCTTGACAACTGTGAATTTCGTAATAATGATGCTGTAGGCTCTATAGAAAATCTTTTAAGAATTCAAAACATTGTCGATCTAACTATAATGAATTGTACTTTTGATAATAACGTTTTAGAAAGTCCAATAACAATCCAAGACCATGCAACGATTTCTAATAATGTTTTTGAAAATCATGTACTATCAGATTTTATTTTCGAACTAAGAGGCCAAGTGCCGCAATCAAGTGTAACATTTGAAGGCAATAGATTTTCCGCAAATACTTTCGGTCGGTTTTCTATTTCGAGTTTTTCAAATTTAGAATCAAGTAATAATTCCTATACCGAAGAAACTGTTAGTGTTTTCTTTAATATTACAAATTCAAAGTTTACAAATGAAAATTACCGTGGTAATTCTTCTGGAAGAATATTTTTCTCACTTCTTAATACTAATGCCACAATAGAAAACTCAGTTTTCATATCCGAACTTAACAGTGGTTCCCACAGGCTTAATACTTCTTCCCGCGATGTATCTTTAAATATCGTTAATAGTACATTTTCAGCATCTAATTTTAATGATGTAAATATAAACGTAAATTTTAATGACGATTTACCTTCAACCCTGCGCAATTCGGTATTGTGGTCCGGGAGCAATTTAGCTCAAAGTGCGCTTACAGGGTCAACATCTAATTTAGTAATTCAGCATTCCTTAGTAAAAGGAGAAGACTTCGCAGGTGTTGGTAATTTAAATGGTACTGTTGTTGAAAATACACCCATTTTTGTAAATCCTAATGCATTTGATTTTAGAATGCAAGACTGTTCACCTACCATAAATGAAGGTCGTAATAGCTATAGTAATGTCTCAACTGATTTACTAAATAATCCAAGAATTTTTGAAACCTCAATAGATATGGGGGCTTATGAATTACAAGAACCTGCCAGAGCAACTTGTTCTGTACCTGAAAGGCCGTTATGTACAACTTTGATACTTCCCGCTGATGGAGATACTGACGTACCAACAGACACTAATTTAAGATGGACGGCAGATCCTGATGCCACAGGTTATATTTTACGAGTTGGAACAACACTCGGTAGTTTCGATTTAGTTAATGAAACTTTAACAGGAAGTGTTACAAGCTATAATTTACCTAGTGATTTGCCAGATAGTGCTGAAATATTTGTTAGGATTATACCCTTTAATGGTATTGGTAATGCAGTAGGTTGTGTTAGTGAAAGTTTTTTTACGGAAACTGTGCCTAGTAGTTGCACAGCTCTAACTGCACCTTTAAACAATACTACTAACGTGCCTGTAGACACTAATTTAAATTGGAATGCCATACCAGATGCCACAGGTTATATCCTTAGGGTAGGAACAGCCTTAGGTAGTTTCGACCTATTAAATATTACATTAGAAAATAGAACAACTTACGATTTACCAAACGACTTACCTTTTAACTCAGAAATTTTTGTTAGGATTATCCCTTTTAACGAATTTGGTAATGCTATTGGTTGTGTAAGCGAAAGCTTTACTACCGAAACACTAGTAACAGAACCAAATTGCACTACAATTTCAATGCCTTTGAATGGTGATACAGATGTACCTATAACCTCTGATTTAAGTTGGAATTCAGTGGTTGGAGCTGATGGTTACCGTGTAACTATAGGAACCACATCTGGTGGTACTGATATTTTTGATAATATCAATTTAGGTATCAATACATCCGTTAGTTTACCTGATTTTACAGAAAATACCGAAATTTTTGTCAGCATAGTGCCATATAATTCAGAGGGTAGTGCCATTGGATGTGCTGAGGAAAGTTTTACAACGGAAACGTTAGTAAATACAAATGCTTTTATAACCACTTGGAAAACAGATAATGCTGGTGTATCAAACAACGACCAAATAACCATTCCAACTTTTGGTGGTGGCTACAATTATACTGTAGATTGGGGAGATGGCACAACTACAACAGGAGAAACAGGTGATGCAACACACACTTATGCAACTGTTGGCACTTATACCGTTTCTATTACTGGCGATTTCCCTAGAATACGTTTTAATAACGGATTTGATAAAGATAAGATTCTAACCATAGAACAATGGGGTAATAATCCTTGGACAACCATGGAAAATGCGTTTTATGGTTGCACTAACTTAAATATAACTAATCCTACTATTGATGAACCTAACTTAACTAATTTAACTGAGCTTGATCGCATGTTTGAAGACTGTACCAGTTTTAATGGTGATGTTACCAATTGGGATGTCAGTAATGTTGAAAGTTTAAGAAGTGTATTTAGAGGCGCTACTATTTTTAATCAAAATATTGGAAATTGGGATGTTAGTAATGTTCAATTTTTATCTAGAACATTTGCGAATGCATTGGCTTTTAATCAAGATATATCATCATGGAATGTGAGTAATGTAACTAATATGCTACTTACATTTTATAACGCTGAAAGTTTCAATCAACCTATACAATCTTGGGATGTTTCTAATGTTACAAGTTTTGCAAGAATTTTTGAAGAAACAGATGTATTTAATCAACCCATTGGCGTATGGGATACGTCGAGTGCTACGATTATATCTGGTATGTTTAACGACGCAGTGGCTTTTAATCAGGATATAAGTAATTGGGATGTGTCGAATGCAATGTTATTTAGAAATACGTTTGAAGGTGCTATTCTGTTCAATCAAGATATAAGTTCTTGGGACACTTCTAGCGCTACTGATATGTTGTTTATGTTTAAAGATGCAACAGCTTTTAATCAAGATATTAGTAGTTGGGATGTTAGTCAAGTATTTAGAATGTTCGCCATGTTTGAAAATGCTACAGCATTCGATCAAGATTTAAGTGCATGGAATGTACGAAGTCTTACTACTGCAGAACGTATGTTTGATGGTGTAACACTTTCTACAGCAAATTACGATGCACTTTTAATAGGTTGGAACACACAAAACCTACAACCAAATGTTATTTTTAGTGGAGGAAATAGTCAGTACTGTTTAGCAGAACCAGATCGTACTAATATAATTAATTCAGATTTATGGACTATCACTGACGGTGGAAGTGTAAGTAGTAATAATGCTACATTCGATACATTGGCAGACCTTACAGTCCCTAACACGTATAATTTACCACCAATTTCAGGAACGAACCTTACCGGCAACGAACGTTATTATACCGAACCTAATGGAAATGGTATCGAATATAATGCTGGAGAAAGTATTCAATTTGCAGATTTTCCTTCGTATCCAATAACGCTTTATATTTTTGATACTACAGCAACATGTAATAGTTCAGAAACTTCTTTCGAACTCACGATTACTGAATCTACTGTTCCAGATTGTACAAATATTACAACACCTTTGGATGGAAGTGCAAACGTTTCAATAGCAACTGATTTAACTTGGGCAGCCATTACCAATGCAGATGGATATTTTGTAACTATTGGCACAACTTCAGGAGGCAACGATATTTTAGATAATGAAGATGTTGCAGGAACTACATTCGATTTACCAGGAGATTTACCAGAGAATACGGAAATCTTCGTTACCATCATTCCATATAATGGCGTAGGTAATGCCACGGGATGTGTTGAAGAAAATTTCACTACTGAAACCCTGGCAACAACCCCAGACTGTACAGAGCTTACTTCACCACTTAATGGAGAAACAGGTGTTTCATTAGAAACAGATATAAATTGGTTAGCATCAGCTACAGCTGAAGGCTATTTTTTATCTATTGGAACGACTTCTGGTGGAACAGATATTCTAAATAATGAAGATGTTGGTAATACAACAAACTTCGTACCTCTTAATGATCTTCCAGAATCTTCTGAAATCTTTGTGAGTATAATTCCTTATAATGCTCAAGGAAATGCATCAGGTTGTAGTGAAGAAAGTTTTACCACAGAATTTTTAGCAAGCATTCCGAATTGTACAGCTTTAACCACACCACTGAGCGGAAGTACAAATGTTTCCATACTGACAGATTTAACTTGGGCAGCCATTGCCAATGCAGATGGTTATTTGGTCACTGTTGGAACAACTTCTGGAGGCAATGATATTTTAGATAATGAAAATGTCACTGGAACAACATTTGATTTACCAACGGACTTACCTGAAAACACAGAAATATTTGTTATTATAATTCCATATAATGGTGAAGGTAATGCAATAGGCTGTACCGAAGAAAGTTTCACGACAGAAACCTTGGCAACCATTCCAAATTGTACAGCATTAACATCACCACTGAACGGAAGTACAGATGTTTCCATTGCATCGGATTTAACTTGGACGGCCCTAACCAATGCAGATGGTTATTTTGTAACCGTAGGCACAACATCAGGAGGCAACGATATTGTAGATAATGAAAATGTCACTGGAACAACATTTGATTTACCAACGGACTTACCAGAGAATACGGAAATCTTCGTTACCATAATTCCTTCTAATGGCGCAGGTAATGCCACGGGATGTGTTGAAGAAAGTTTCACTACTGAAACCTTGGCAACAACTCCAGACTGTACAGAGCTTACTTCACCACTTAATGGAGAAACAGGTGTTTCATTAGAAACAGATATAAATTGGTTAGCATCAGCTACAGCTGAAGGCTATTTTTTATCTATTGGAACGACTCCAGGAGGAACAGATATTCTAAATAATGAAGATGTTGGTAATACAACAAACTTCGTACCTCTTAATGATCTTCCAGAATCTACTGAAATCTTTGTGAGTATAATTCCTTATAATGCTCAAGGAAATGCATCAGGTTGTACCGAAGAAAGTTTCACGACAGAAACCTTGGCAACCATTCCAAATTGTACAGCATTAACATCACCACTGAACGGAAGTACAGATGTTTCCATTGCATCGGATTTAACTTGGACGGCCCTA